>JAFIEM010000001.1 GCA_020832555.1 Natronohydrobacter sp.
CGATGCCGGTGATCTTTGCCCGCTGGCATTGACCGAAGACTATCTTGCTGCGATCCAGGCGCATCCGATGGGCAGCCGGATTTATGCGCGCACCACGCGGGACCGCGCGCTGACCGAGGCGATGGCCGCGCGGTCGCGGGCGCGTGCCGGGTTGCGACTGGGGCCGCTTGATGGCGTGCCGATCTCGTGGAAAGACCTGTTTGACACCGCCGGTGTGGCGACGGAATCGGGCACGGCACTGCTGAAAGGTCGCGTGCCCGATGCAGATGCGGTGGTCCTGCGCGCTTTGACTGCGGCAGGCACGATCTGTCTGGGCAAAACCCATATGACGGAATTTGCCTATTCGGGTCTTGGGCTGAACCCGGTTACGGCAACGCCGCCCTGCTATAATGATCTGGAGGCCGTGCCGGGTGGGTCATCGTCCGGGGCGGCGGCTTCGGTCGCGTTCGGGCTGGCGGCTTTGGCCATCGGGTCAGACACTGGCGGGTCGGTGCGGGTTCCGGCGGCGTGGAATGATCTGGTCGGGCTCAAGACCACCTCTGGGCGGTTGTCGTTGCAAGGGGCCGTGCCGCTGGCTCCGAAATTCGACACGGTTGGCCCGCTTGCACGCACGGTCGAGGATTGCGCGCTGGCGCTTGCGGGGATGGAAAATCGCCCTGTCCCCGATCTGCGCGGCGCGACGCTGGCGGATCGGCGGTTTCTGGTGTTGGAAGGCGCGCCTTTTGTGGATATCAGCCCCGCGATCGAGGACGGGTTCAGGACTGCTGTGAGCGCGCTGGAGCGCGCTGGAGCGCAGGTCGAGGCGGCGACGCTGGCATCGGTCGAAGAGGCGCTGGTACTGTCGGCGATCATTTACACGCCGGAATGTTACGCACAGTGGCGCCATCTGATCGAGGCTGATCCGGGCGTGATGTTCTCGCCGGTGCTGGAGCGGTTCCGGTCGGGCCGCGATCATCTGGCGACGGATTATCTGGATGCCTGGGCCGCGCTGGAGCGGCACCGCGCGGCCTATCTGGCGGCTGTGGCGGGGTTTGATGCGGTGCTGTTGCCCACGACGCCCAATCTGCCGCCCAATGCTGCGCGGCTGATGCAGGATCACGCCTATTTCACGACCGAGAACCTGCTGACGCTGCGCAACACGCGGATCGGCAATCTGCTGGGGCTGTGTGCGCTGACCTTGCCGACGGGTGTGCCGTCCGTCGGGATCAGCCTGATGGGTGCGCCGATGGCCGAGGACCGGCTGCTGCGTTTGGGGGCGGCGGTGGAAGCGGCATTGCAGAAAGGGTGATACCTAGCTGTAGTTGCGCGCACCGGGAATAAGACGATATCTGGTGTGATCTGCGAAAAAGCCACAATTTCGAGGGTTTATCTGCCGAAGTTCATGCGTTTTTCTGGACCCGCGCCGCCTGTCGCGCTATCCTGCGGGCAAAAGGGGCAAAAGACCCCGAGCAGTTGAGGCAGTCCATGGCATTCCCTGAGCGGTTTTCGAACCTGCCGGAATATGCGTTTCCGCGTTTGCGGGCGCTTCTGGATCACCACCAGCCCGGTGGTGTGCCTGTTTCCATGTCCATTGGCGAGCCACGCCATGAATTGCCTCCCTTTCTGGCCGATGTGTTGAATGCGCATCTGGACGGGTTTGCGCGCTACCCCTCGAATGATGGCATTGCCCCCTTGCTGGAGGCGATTCAGGGTTGGGTTGCGCGGCGCTATCGCGTGGAACTGGCGCAGGACCGGCTGATGGTGCTGAACGGCACGCGCGAGGGGCTGTTCAATGCCGCCCTTGCGCTCTGCCCTGAACGCAAGGCCGGATGCGTGCCGGTCATTCTGACGCCGAACCCGTTTTATCAGGTCTATGCGGTGGCGGCTCTGGCTGTGGGGGCCCAGCCGGTCTATGTGCCTGCGACCGAGGAGACCGGTTATCTGCCGCGCTACAGCGATCTGGCGCCGGAGCTTCTGGACCGGGTGGCGATTGCCTATGTCTGCTCGCCCGGCAATCCGCAGGGGGCTGTGGCGGATGCGGCCTATTGGCGCGAGATGATTGCGCTGGCCGAGCGGCATGATTTCCGCATTTTCGCCGATGAGTGCTATTCGGAGATCTATCGCGACACGCCCCCGCCGGGTGTGCTGGAAATCGCGCAGGAGATGGGCGCAGATCCCGAGCGGGTGCTGTCCTTCCATTCGCTCTCGAAGCGCTCGAACCTGCCAGGGCTGAGGTCCGGCTTTGTGGCGGGCGGGCCGGAATGTATCCGCCGTATCCGCCAGTTGCGCGCTTATGCTGGTGCGCCCTTGCCCGATACGTTGCAGCATGTGGCGGCGGCGGTCTGGGCGGATGAAGCGCATGTGAACCGCTCGCGCGCGCTCTATCAGCAGAAATATGCCTTGGCGGACCGGATCTTTGCGGGCGTGCCCGGATACAAGGGGCCTGAGGCCGGGTTCTTCCTGTGGCTGAAGGTCGAAGATGGTGAGCACGCAGCGCTGAAGCTGTGGCGCGAGACCGGGATCCGCGTGCTGCCGGGGGCCTATCTTGCGCGCGACGACGGGCAGGGCAATCCCGGCAAGGGTTTTATCCGCGTGGCAATGGTCACGCCAATCGATGAACTGGAAGACGCTCTCAGGCGGCTTCGCAACAGTCTTTACAGGTAACGGGGCAAGTTCGATGGCATCTTGGAACACGCATGGGCGCGATCCGCTTCTGGACAGCAATCTGCATCAGTTGCTGCAAAAGCGGGGCCGCGAATTGCTGGGCCTGGGCTTTGTGGTGATCGCGGTGATCATCTCGCTGATGCTGGGTTCATATGCGCCGAGCGATCCGAGTTGGATGGCCTCGACCGACATGCCGGTGAAGAACTCGCTGGGGCGGATCGGGGCGGCGATGGCTTCGCCATTGATGATCATCATCGGGATGGCCTCCTGGGGGCTGGTGGTGTTCTTCGGTGGCTGGGGTTTGCGGCTGCTCCTGGGGCGCGGGCATGAGCATGCGCTGAGCCGGGCGGTCTTTGTCCCGATTGCGCTGGCGGTTTCTGCGGTCTGGTGCGCGACATTGGTGCCTGCGGCGGGCTGGGACACAATCTACGGAATGGGCGGTGTCTTTGGCGATACGGTGCTGGCGGCGGTCGTGAATGCCTTGCCGATGAGTCCGGGCGCCGGTGTGACCTTCATGGGCGTCGCAATGCTGTTTGCGACATTGGCGGTCTGGGGCTTTGTGCTTGGGGTGGACCGGTTCGAGCTGTTGCAATTCGCGCGCTATGTCATTGCGGGGGTTGTGCTGTGCTACGCGGGTTTGCTGCTTGTGCTGCGCGGGGGTGTTGGTGGCGGTGTGAAAAGCCTGCGCGTTGCGGGCGGGGCGGTTGCGCGCAAGGTGCAGGACGGGCGCGCGGCCCATGCCGCAGCGCGTGATCGGCGCGCGATGGAGGCTTATGAAGCGGCGCAGCATTACGAACAGGAGCAAGCCTGGGCCGAAGCGCAGTATGCGCATCCCGAGCCGGTGATACGGTCTGCGCCTGCACCTGTATCCGCATCGCGCCAGGAGCCGGCAATGCGCCCTGCGCCTGCGCCCCGGCAAGAGCCGGTTCGTCGTGGCCCGCCGGTCATCCGGGCCTCTAGCCACGAAGAGAATTTTGACCTGGATCAGGATGCATTTGACGAGGATCTCTACGAGGTCGAGGCAGCGCCCTATACGGCCCCGATGCGTGCCGCACCGGTTGACGCTCGACAGATCTTGAGTGCGCCGCCGCGCCATGTTGCTGGTGAGGATGCATCGGCGGGGCAGGGCAACGGGCTTCTGGCCAAGCTGAAGGCGCTGAGCGGGCGCGGGCCGGAACCAGCGGCGCCTGATCTGCGCAATGAGCTGGTCGAGCCGCCGCTGAGCGCATCCGCGCTGCAAGCACAGCCGCCCGGAGACATGCGGATCAAGACGCGCATTGCCGATGCGATCCGGCATCGCAAATCCGCCAAGCCCGTGCTGAAGCTGAACCGTGCGCAATTCCCGATTTCCGAGCCGCCGCTGCGCGCTGCGCGCCCTGTGGCTGCGGTGCCGGACATGGCTCATCCCGCGCCTGTGGCACCGGCGGGGTTTCAGGCCAGCCTGACCTCTGCACCGCTTGCGGCTGTGCCGATGCCGGACTGGATGCTGGCGACCCGGCCTGTGTCAGAGGCAGCGCCTGCCCCGGTGGCGTGGGAAGCTGCGCCTGTGGCCCCTCATGCCCCTGTGATGCGTGACCCGGTGCCAGAGGATACCGGCTATTTCGTTCCTGACGAGAATGACATGCACCCGGCACCAGAGCCGCAGCGCAGCGCGCATGTGTTGCAGCGCCGTGTCGTGCCGACCGCGCCGCGCAAGGTGATGCCTTCGCGTCAGGCGCAGGCCGAAGCGCAGCCTGCCTTGCAGTTCGAGCCGCGCCGGGAGCCCGTGTTCGAGTTGCCGCCGCTGTCTTTGCTGGAAAGCCCGTCCAATGTGCAGCGCTACACGCTGAGCGATGAGGCGCTGGAAGAGAATGCACGGATGCTGGAGGCCGTGCTGGATGATTACGGCGTGCGCGGCGAGATCGTCAGCGTGCGGCCCGGTCCTGTGGTCACGCAATATGAGCTGGAACCGGCACCGGGGCTGAAGGCCAGCCGCGTGATCGGGCTGGCGGATGATATTGCGCGGTCCATGTCGGCCCTGTCGGCGCGCGTGTCCACTGTGCCGGGGCGGTCGATCATCGGGATCGAATTGCCGAATGTGCAGCGCGAGAAGGTGGTGCTGCGCGAGATCCTGTCTGCGCGGGATTATGGCGACAGCAACATGCGGCTGCCGCTGGCGCTGGGCAAGGCGATTGATGGTGAGCCGATTGTCGCCAATCTGGCGAAGATGCCGCATCTGCTGATTGCGGGCACCACGGGTTCGGGGAAATCGGTGGCGATCAACACCATGATCCTGTCGCTCCTCTATCGTCTGCCGCCGGAAGAGTGCCGGATGATCATGATTGACCCCAAGATGCTGGAACTGAGCGTCTATGACGGGATTCCGCATTTGCTGTCGCCCGTTGTGACGGACCCGAAGAAGGCCGTGGTGGCGCTGAAATGGGTCGTGGGCGAGATGGAGGAACGCTATCGCAAGATGTCCAAGATGGGCGTGCGCAATATCGAGGGCTATAATGGCCGCGTGCGCGAGGCGTTGGACAAGGGCGAGATGTTCAAGCGCACGATCCAGACCGGGTTCGATGATGAAACCGGCGATCCCGTATTCGAGACAGAAGAATTCGCGCCCGAAGTTCTGCCCTTCATCGTGGTGGTGGTCGATGAGATGGCCGATTTGATGATGGTGGCAGGCAAGGAGATCGAAGCCTGTATCCAGCGTCTGGCGCAGATGGCGCGGGCCTCGGGGATCCATATCATCATGGCGACGCAGCGGCCTTCGGTTGATGTGATTACCGGCACGATCAAGGCGAATTTCCCGACGCGGATTTCGTTTCAGGTCACGTCGAAGATCGACTCGCGCACCATTCTGGGCGAGCAGGGGGCCGAGCAGCTTCTGGGCATGGGCGACATGCTCTATATGGCGGGTGGCGGTCGTGTGAGCCGTATTCATGGCCCCTTTGTCAGCGATGAGGAAGTGGAAGAGGTGGTCAACCACCTCAAGAGCTTCGGGCCGCCGGATTACAAATCGGGCGTGGTGGACGGGCCGGAATCCGACAAGGAGGCCGATATCGACGCTGTGCTGGGGCTGGGTGGTAACACCACAGGCGAGGATGCACTTTACGATCAGGCAGTGCAGGTGGTCATTCAGGACCGGAAATGTTCCACAAGCTACATTCAGCGCAAGTTGGGGATCGGCTATAACAAGGCCGCGCGACTGGTCGAGCAGATGGAGGACGAGGGCCTGGTCACGCCCGCGAACCATGTCGGCAAGCGCGAGATACTGGTGCCGGAGCAGGGGTAAGGTGCGTGCTCTCGCACGCACCTTGGGCGGTATGTCGGCAACTCTCTGCCTTGTGTTGAGGGCGTGAGCAGATCCTATCTTCCGAAGCGCCGAGAAACCGCTATGTAACCCGTATGAGTATTTCGCGCCGTTCCCTTCTGTTGTCGCTGCCTGCCTTCGCGCTGGCTGGTCCCGCTTTCGCCCAGCGTATCCCGCTGAACGAGCTGTCGCGCTATTTCAACAGCTTCAGCACCGCGCAGGCCGATTTCACCCAGATCAACCCGGATGGCAGCATCTCGACCGGGCGCATGTATATGCGCAGGCCCGGCCGGGTGCGGTTCGAATACAACCCGCCCGAACAGTCGCTGGTCATGGCCGGCGGCGGGCAGGTCGCGGTGTTTGATGGCCGGTCCAATCAGGGGCCGAACCAGTATCCGCTGCGCCAGACACCGCTGAACCTGATTCTGGAACAGAATGTCGATTTTTCGAACCGGCGCATGATCGTCGGTCATACGGATGACGGCACCACGACCACCGTGGTTGCGCAAGATCCTGACAATCCGCAATATGGCTCGATCCGGCTGATCTTCTCTGCAAACCCGACAGAGCTGCGGCAATGGGTGATCCGCGATGATACCGGGGCGGAAACGACCGTGATTCTGGGTGCGTTGACCTTTGGCACCAATCTGGCAGCGCGGTTGTTCAACATCTCCGCCGAAACCGAGGCGCGGCGGCGCTAGGTGTTTGATCTGATGGTTTGATGGCGCGACCTTTTCGAATGCTGCCGTTGCGCCACAAAAGTTGAAGCAGAGCCAAATACGGGGCCACGCGACAGCAGGTGGTCGGGTGCTGCGTTTATCTGAGTCAGGATGCCTGATGCACATCATCCGATCCAGATACCGGCATTTCCGAGCCGGGCCACCCAAGCGCTAATGACTGCGGCATGCGCAGCGATGTGCTGGAATCGGTGCGCGTGCTTGATTTGCCGATCTGCCGCTATCCGTGCGGCAATTTCGTGTCGACTTATGACTGGTAGGACGGGATTGGCCCGAAGGACCAGCGCCTCAGGCGCCTCGATCTGGCATGGCGCACGACCCGGAGCAATCAGGTCGGCTTGCTGCGACTGGTATCAGGATTTTTCCGCGACCGGCTGAGTTCGAGCATGGAAGTCATCGTCTGGAACGCGGCCGCTAAATCGCGCGCAGCATGATAGATTGTCGGTCAGTTTTCACAAAGCGTTGCCAGATGAGATACCACGCAGTCGCGCCAGTCTTTCGCATTATCCGCTTCAGCAAGCGCAGGCGGGAAGAGACCGGGCAACGCCAAGAGTCTTTTTGCCAGATCGGCGCTATCCGCTGGACCGCCTGCCAGAGCCGCTTCGATCTCGGCTGCGCGCGGGTCTGGCAAAGGTCGGATTGTGGCAGCGTGGCGCATCCAGGCTGCAGTCGCGCGCGCCATCCTGTCGGCGTCCTTGCCATGGGCCAGCATCTCGACCGCTGGCGCGAGGATGCGCGGCGGCAGTTTTTGACTGCTGTCCGTGGCGATCTGGATCAGACGATGGGCGATGGCCCGGTTCTCGAAACGGGCGATCAGCGCTTTGGCATAGGCCACCGGATCGACACCGGGCACAGGGTCCAGCGTCTGGGCCGCTGCCGCGAGATGTGTCTGCGCTTCGGCTGCAATAACCGGGTCTGCAATGGCATCGCGCACGAAGACATGGCCCGCCGCCAACCCCAGCCACGCGAGCAATGAATGGGTGCCATTCAGCATGCGGAGCTTCATTTTCTCATAGGGCGCCACATCACGCACGAAAAGCGCTCCGCCCCGGTCCCAGTCGGGCCGCCCTTGGGCAAAATCATCCTCGATCACCCATTGCGAAAATGGCTCTGTCTCGACGGCAAGGGCATCTTTGCGACTGGTCAGGCGGGCAGCATCGGCAAGCGTTTCGGCTGTGCTGGCGGGCGTGATCCGGTCAACCATGGTTGACGGGAAGGGCACATGCGTCGCGATCCAGTCAGCCAGACCAGCATCTTGCCGGGCGGCGAACTCTGTCACGAGCTTGCGCAAGACCTGCCCGTTCTCCGGCAAATTATCGCAGGACAGCGGCGTGAATGGTGCACAGCCCGCCGTGCGGCGCTGCGCCAGTCCTGCGGTGATCAGTCCGACGGCACTGCGCGGCCTGCCGGGATCTGCAAGATCCGGCGCAATCGACGGGTGCCGCGGGTCCAGCCCGCCAGTGACGGGGTTCAGGCCGTAGCCTTTCTCGGTGATGGTCAGGCTTACAATCCGGATCGCCGGATCCGTCATGCGCCGCAAGATCTGTTCGGGCGCTACCCCGCCAAGGATCGAGCCGATGATCTGCGCCGATGTGCTGTCGCTGTCACGCTGAACCACCGTGCAAAGCCCGTTTTGGGCGTCAAAGCTGCGTGCGAGGTCGTCATTGCGCAACCCGGCAACCAGTATGCCCCAGTCGCCGCCCGTGGCCCCGATGGCCGCATCATTATGGACTGCAAGATGCGCCCGGAAGAACGCCCCCGGTCCGAGATGCAGGATCCCCTGTCGCAGTCTGGCCCGATCAAAGCCCGGAACAGCAACCGTTGCAGGCAATCCCTCCAGACCGGTCAGGCGCGGAAATGTTTCCTTAGTCACAGTCGATATGCCCTTTTCGCTGCACCGTAGCTCAGATCCGCAGCGATGCTTGCGGCATCGGTCTGGTCCAGCCTGTGATCGGCCACAAGTCCCGCCAGAAACCCCGCCACGGCCCGACGCCAGACATCATGTCGGGCGGGTATCGACAACAAGGCCCGCGTATCGTCGTTGAACCCGGCAAGATTGGCGAAACCTGCGGTTTCATGCACCTGTTCCAGATAGCGGCGCATTCCGCCCGGACTGTCGTGGAACCACCAGGGCGGCCCCAGCATCAGGCAGGGCCAGTATCCGGCCATAGGCGCCAATTCGCGTGCATAGGCGCCTTCGTCCAGTGTGAACAGGATGAGGCGCAAATTGGGATTCTGTCCATAGCGGTTCAGCAATGGCTCCAGCGCGGCAGACCATTCGGTACGTTGGGGAATATCCGCGCCCATGTTCGGGCCACGCAGCGCCAGCATGGCGCGGTCGGTGTTTCGACGCGGACCCGCGTGCAGTTGCATCACCATCCCATCCTCGACCGAGAGCCCGGCCATCTCGGTCAGCATCTGGGCACGGAACTGTTCGGCCTCTGCGGGCGTCAGCTGTCCCGCTAGCGCGCCGGTCAGCAATCGTTGGCATTTGTCAGGCGGCAGGTCAGCGGTCGCTGCGCTTGGCGTGCCGTGGTCTGTCGCCGTCGCCCCAAGCGCGCGAAACACCGCACGGCACCGCCTGTGGGCCTCGATCATCTCGGGCCAATGCGCCGTATCGCAATTCGTCAGTTTCGCCAGTTGAGTGATCCCGGCAGAAAATCCAGATGCCTCCGGGTCGGTCAGGGCGTCCGGCCGGTAGGTCGGAACAACACGCTGTTCCCAGGTCGTACCGACCAGCGCCGCGTGATGCCTCAGATCATCCAGTGCGCTGTCGGTCGTGGCAATGACCTCCACGCCGAACCGCTCGAGAAGCGCGCGCGGTCTGAACTCTGGCCGGCAGAGGCGGTCTGTGATGTGGTCGAACAGGGCGTCCGCAGTGTCTGGGGTCAGCCGCTCGGAACAGCCCAGGACGGACCCCATCGCATGATCGATCCAGAGTGCCGAGGGCGTGCCCGCGAACAGGTGGTAATGTGCGGCAAAGGTTTTCCAGGCGTCGCGCGGACCCGCCACCGGCCCACCATCCAGTCGCGGAACGCCCAGCGCATCATAGTTTACCCCTTGGCTGCGCAGCATCCTCAGCAAGTAGTGATCGGGCGTCACCAGCAGGTTGGCCGCACCGGTGAAAGGCGCGTCTGTGGCAAACCACATCGGTTCCGTATGCCCATGCGGGCTGAGTATCGGCAGAGCGCGGATATGCTCGTAGAGGTCGCGCGCAATGCGGCGCAGGCCGGGCTCTGTGGGCAACAGCCGATCCGGGTGCAGGAAGCCGTCGTTCAGGATCACGCGAAAGCCCCGGTCACTTGCAGCGCGCGTTCGACGCCGCGCAATTCTGCCAATCCACGCAACCGGCCAACCAGAGGGTAGCCCGGCTGCCCCGAACTCCTCAGATCGGTCACGATCTCCTGTCCATGATCCGGGCGCATCGGGATCTCGCAATCCGCCCGCCCTTCGTTCCGGCGCCGCGCTTCTTCGCGCAAAACAGCCGCGATCAAGGCGACCATGTCCGTGTTGCCTTCCAGATGCTCATCTTCGAAGAAAGACCCCGGCACTTCATGGGTGTCGCGGGTGACATTGCGCAGATGCAGGAAATGCACGCGCGGACCGAAACGATCCATAATCGCGGGCAGGTCATTGTCGGCACGCGCGCCCAGCGATCCCGCGCAGAGCGTCATGCCATTTGCCGGACTGTCAACCGCAGACAGGATTTGTGCGTAATCCTCTGCTGTCGACATGATGCGTGGCAATCCCAGAAGCGAGAAAGGCGGATCGTCCGGGTGACAGCACAGGCGAAGGCCCAGACGTTCCGCAACGGGGACAACCTGTTCCAGAAAATCGAGGTAATGCGCGCGCAAGCGTTCGGGGCTGATCCCGGCATATTCCGCCAGATGGGCGCGGACAGCAGTAAGGTCCAGTGCCTCGGTCGAACCGGGCAAGCCCATGGTGATCGCATTCGCAAGTTCATGGCGTGCGCAATCCTCCATTCCCCTGTAGCGCTTTGCCGCGCGCGCGACGATTTCGGGTGCGAAGCCACTCGCGGCGTCAGGGCGCTCCAGAATATGAATATCGAATGCCGCAAAGTCGATGATATCGAATCGCATGCAAGTTGCGCCAGAGGGTCTGCGCCAGCGCAGGTCTGTCCGTGTCCAGTCCAGCACCGGCATGAAATTGTAGCAGATCACCTCGATCCCGGCCCGCGCGAGGTTTTCAAGCGATCCCTGCCACGCTGTGACATGCGCGCGCCAGTCACCTTTCTGCTTCTTGATATCCTCTGAAACAGGCAGGCTCTCGACAACATCCCATGCCAAGCCCGATGGTGTGCCATCCGAACGGTGCGCGGCCTCATTCTGCCGTTGCGCGATCTGTTCGGGTGTCCAGAGCACGCCGTTGGGAACATGATGCAGCGCGCTGACAATGCCCGTTGCCCCGGCCTGAACAATATCTTCTGTCCGGATCGGATCTGCCGGGCCGAACCATCGCCATCTTTGCTTCATCTCTCACCTCGATCTGCAAGGGTTTGCGCCTCGATGGCCAGCCGTGTGACCGTCAGCGCATGTCCCGCAGGCATGGCAGTGCTGGTCCGGTCGCGGATATCCTTCAGGAAATTGGAAAAGTAACTCAGACCTTCGTCCGAGCAGTCGATATGTCGGGTGCCACGATGATCGCTCAGAAACAGGTGATCCGCGCCTGATCTTCCCTCGATATCGACATATTTGCGCAATTCGATTGTCCCGTCCGTGCCGAGCAGAAAAAGCCGTCCGTCGCCCCATGTCGGCAGGCCATCCGGCGTAAACCAGTCCACGCGGATAAAGCCGTTTGCGGAATCGCTCTCCAGAAGGATCTCGCCATAATCGCGGAAAGCTGGAACGTCGGGCAGGTTGCGGTTTGCCGTTCGCGCAGAAACCGTCCGCGCTGTCTGAGCGCCCGTGAAATGCAGGAACTGGTCGATCTGGTGGCTGGCAATATCGGTCAGGATCCCGCCAAAGGCTGCCGGATCGAAGAACCAGTCGGGACGTATCGCCCGGTTCAACCGGTGCGGCCCGAGAC
This sequence comes from Natronohydrobacter sp., assembly GCA_020832555.1. Taxonomy (GTDB): domain Bacteria; phylum Pseudomonadota; class Alphaproteobacteria; order Rhodobacterales; family Rhodobacteraceae; genus Roseinatronobacter. The sequence goes on from JAFIEM010000001.1 coordinate 11,722, forward strand.
CAGTTGTCTGGATCACTCTGCCAATCGCGCCCTCGGCCACCAGACGCGAGGCCACTTCGCAGGCCCTGACGACAAAGCGTTCCGAGAAGCAGATCGACAGAATGCGTCCGGTCTCGGCAGCGACACGCTCCAGAGCGTCGACCTGATCGAGATGGATTGCACCGGGTTTGTCCAGCATCACATCCTTGCCCGCCTGCATCGCCTGTATCGCGATGGCAGGACGATCAGCAGGAATGGCGGCGCAGGTGATGATCTGGATATCGGGATCGGCTAACAACTCGTCACGGTTGCGGGCGCGCAGGTCGGGGAAACGTTCGTGAAACCCGTCCAGAACACGCGGATCACTCGTATCCGGGCAATATCCTGCGCATTCGGCCCCTGCCGCGATCAACTCGCCGACAATGTGATATATATGACGGTGGTCCAGCCCGATGGCTGCAAAACGCAGGCTCATGACGCCACCTCGACCGGTTGCCCGTTTGCGCCCGTCGCAAGCAGCGCATCAATCAGGCGATGGACGCGCAGCGCTTCCTTGCCGGTGACTTTTGGATCGCGCCCTTCGCGGATGGCATCCGCAAAATCGGCCATCACGGCGCGGTGCCAGTCATGCGGGAACGCCATCGGATCGGCACCGGTGCCGCCTGCGCCGGTATCGGCCTCGACGTGTTCTTCGCTGCCGTCATGGAATTGCGCGACCAAAGTGCCGCCACGCAGGGCAAGGGTGCCGTGCTCGCCGGTGATGGTGATTTCTTCGTGGAAGCCCGGATAGGCGGCTGTGGTTGCGTCGATCACACCAATCGCGCCATTCGCGAAACGCACGGAGGCGCATACCATGTCTTCGGTTTCCATCCGATGCACCGGCGTCGTCGTGGCAAAGCCCGCCACAGTCCGGACCGGCCCAGCGAGCGAGAGCATCAGGTCCAGCGTATGAATACCCTGCGAGATCAGCACCCCGCCACCATCGCGCGCAAAGCTGCCGCGCCCGGGTTCGTCGTAATAGGATTGCGGGCGCCAGAGCCGGATCGTGGTTGAACAGCCGACAATGCGGCCCAGTCGCCCTTGCGCGAGCAATTCCGCCGCGCGCATCCCTGCCGGGCGGAACCGATGCTGCAACACAACGCCCAGCTTGACCCCCGCTGCGCGACAGCCTGTCACAAGCTCCTCGGCGCGCGCGGTCGTGATATCGAGCGGTTTTTCCATCAGCACATGCTTACCCGCCCGCGCAGAGGCCAGTCCGATTTCGGCATGGGTATTGGCCGGGGTAAAGACCGCGACGGCCTGCACGCGGTCGTCGCGCAGAATCCTTTCCAGACTGTCGGTCACAGGGAAAGGGTATTGCGCTGCAAAAGCCGCGCGGCGGGCCGCCGACGGGGCGAAGGCATGCAGCACTTCGATCTGGTCAGCCAGATCTACCAGACCTTTGGCATGAGGCGTGACGGCCATGCCAAGACCGATGACGGCAAGTCGCAGGCGGGGCATCTCGGTTCCTTTCATGGCGCCAGCCAGCGCATCGGTGCCTGTGTCAGGGCAGGAATGAAGGCCACCAGCATCAGCACCGCGATCATCGCCAGCAGGAACGGAACAACGGCGCGGAATGTGGCCACCAGATCGGCACCTCCTGCGCGGGATGTGGTGAAGATCAGCACGCCCAATGGCGGGGTCAATGCGCCGATCACGAGGTTCATCACGATGATCAGGCCGAAGGTGATCGGGTCGAACCCGGCCATCACGACCAGCGGCACAAGGATCGGGACCAGAATGACCATGGCTGCGATCATCTCCATGAACAGCCCGACAACGAGCAGGAAGGCATTGATTGCGAGCATCAGAAGCCAAGGGCGTTCGACCAGCACCGCCATGCCGACGGCGATCTTTTGCGGGATCCGCTCGAAGGCCAGAACCCAGGCAAAGGGCGCTGCGGCGGCAATGATGATGACGATCACGACAGTATCAAGCACTGCGTCGCGAACGGCCGCCGTCAGGTTGCGCCCTGTCAGCTTGCGATAGAGGAAAGTGCCACAGAACAGCGCGTAGATCATCGCGATCGCGCCGGCCTCGGTCGCGGTGAACACACCGAAGCGCACGCCGCCTACGATGATCACCGGCAGGATCAGCGCCGGGATGGCGACCAGCAAGGCGCGCGCACGCTCCGCACCCGTGGGTTTGGGCATGTCGCCGCCATAGCCGCGCTTGCGCGAGATCAGCCAGACGACGAGCATCAGCGCGGAAGCAACCATCAGCCCCGGCACCAGCGTTGCCACAAACAGCGCACCGACAGAGACCGAGGCGAGCGCGGCATAGATGATCAGGCCAAGCGAGGGCGGGATGAGATTGGCCAGGGTCGAGCCTGCGGCGGTCAGTGCTGCGGAAAAGGGCCGGTCATAGCCGCGCTTTTCCATCTCGGGCACAAGCAGCTTGGCGATGGTCGAAGCATCGGCGGTCGAGGAACCAGAGACGCCCGCAAGCATAGTATTCGTCACCACATTGGCCTGCGCCAGCCCGCCGCGCAGATGACCCACCAGCAGCATGGCCAGTTCGACCAGCCGGGGCGTGATGCCGCCCGCGTTCATTACTGCCGCGGCGAGGATGAAGAAGGGGATGGCCAGCAGGGTAAAGGAATTCATTGATGCGCCCATGTTCTGAGCGATGGTCACAAGCAGGATCGGATTGGCCGAGGCAAAGGCGGTGAACGCCCCGATCATCATTGCGAAGGCCACTGGCACACCGATCACGATGGCACCCAGACCAACCAGCACCAGAACCAGCGGACCACTCGCCTGCGTGTAGAGCAGTCCGGCACCGTTGCGGATGGCCAGATAGGCGAGGACCGCTGCAACCAGCACACCCGCACCATGCAGGAATCCGCGTCGGCCGTCGGGCCAGAACAGGAACAGCAGGTTCAGCGCGGCACCGACCGGAACCGCCAGAAAGAGATATTTCATCGGCATTTGCAGCGCTGGCGAGGCAGAGATCACCCGGTTCATGTAATCCATGCCATGAATCAGCAGCACGATACTGGCGGTTGCCATCACGGTCGCGATTACGAAATCCAGCACGGCGCGCGGGCGTGCGGGCAGCAGGCGCGGCAGCACGTCGATGGCGATATGCGCGCCGCGAGCGGTGGCCAGCGCCATGCCGAGCATCACGGCCCAGGTAAATGCCCAGCTTGCGACTTCCTCGGGCCAGGGCAAGGCCGCGCGGAACCCGTAACGCATGACGACCTGCAGGCAGGCAACCGCCACGGCTACAAGGATCAGCCCAATGCAGGCGGCCTCAACGCTGCGGTCTGCAAAGTGGCGGACGGATAATACCCGCGCCATGGCTGGGGACAAAGGTTCAGGTGAAACGGACGCCGCATCTGCGGCGTCCGAAATCCGCGAATTGCGCATGAGGTGTGTTACCCCAGAGCCCGGATTGCGGCAATCATCTCGGCGGTTGCAGGGCTGGCCTCGCCGAAACGGTCGAACAGTTCTTCCGTGCGGCTCTCCATTTCGGCGAGTTGATCGGCAGGCAGTTCGAACACCTCGACGCCGTGGCCCTTGAGCGTTTCCAGAGTTTGATCGGCGAGTGCGCGGTTGACCCGGCGCTGTTCGGCAAACTCCTCTTGCGCGGAGGTCCGCACCAGATCCTGCAGATCGTCCGGCAGGCTGTCGAGCCAGGCAGCATTGACGCGCACGGCCTTGGGCAGGAACCAATGGCTCGTCCTCGTCATATGCGGGGCCTGCTCGTAGAAACGGAAGCCCTCGACCGAGAACACGTCCGACTCGATGGCGTCGATGATGCCGGTGGAAAGGGCCGAATACTGCTCGGAATAGGGAAGGGGGGTCGGGGCGGTGCCAAGCAATGCCCAGAAATCGACCCAGACGCGCAATTGTGGCACGCGGATCTTGAGGCCTTGCAGATCGTCGAGCGAATGCACCGGAGTCTTGGACAAGATGTGCCGGAAGCCCGTCTCGCCATAGGCCACGAATTCGACGCCGGTCTTTTCGCGCGCGATATCCGAGGCGCGGCGGCCCAACTCGCCCTGAAGAACGGCATCAACATGGGCATCATTCTTGTAGATGAAGCCGGGTGCACCGCCAAGTGCCGCGATTTCCGGCGCGATTGCCTCTTCCGAATCCGGGCCGGCGGTGGTGACCTGGATGGTGCCGATGCGGCTGCCTTCCAGCGCCTCGGCCAGACCGCCCAGCTGTGCGGCAGGGAAGTGCTGTGCGTCAATGCGCCCGTCCGACTCTTCGTTCAGGCGTGTGGCCCAAGCCTCGAAGGCATTCGTGATGGGCGTTCCGATACCCTCGGTATGTGCAATGCGGCATGTCCATGTCTGCTGAGCCAAACCGCGCGTGGATATTGCCGGCATTGCAAGCACTGCAGCACCAGCGGCGATGAATGTCCGGCGACTGGGCCGGATCAGGTTGTGTTTGGTCATTTTAACTCCTCCCTCGGTGTGCGAGGATTCTTAGCGACATTCACAACCGCGTGCTTGCCCCACACCACCATACCGGTATGTTGCATATATGTGAACAGTTGACAAGTGTGAATCGCGCTGACAGGAAAACACCATGCACCCCGCCCTCAAACCAACCGATCCGATTGCGCCACAACTGGTGTCTGCGCTACGCCGCAGTATCGCCGAACTCGAATTGCCACCTGGATCGACACTGTCGGAAAAAGACGTTGCGCTGCGCTTCAATGTCTCTCGCCAACCTGTGCGCGAGGCATTCATCAAGCTGTCAGAAGCGGGACTTGTGGAAATACGCCCCAGTCGCGGCACCTGGGTCATGAAGATATCGGTGCGCGAAGTCTGCAACGCCCGTTTCGTGCGCGAAGGGATCGAGGCCGAACTGGCCAGTCACGCTGCGCGCCTAGCCCGGAGAGAGCATATCGCGACACTCTCTGAGTTGATTGCTGCACAGCGTGACGCTGCGGAAGCGGGCGATTACGCCAGATTCAACGGTCTGGACGAGGCGTTTCACCGCACCATTGCCGATATCGTCGGCAACGACTTCGCGCGCCGTATCGTCGAGACGGCACGCTTTCAGACCGACCGTGTGCGTTTACTTTCGCTGCCTGCAGCTTCGCCAATGCAGGTTCTGATTGGCCAGCATCAGACGATACTGGAGTGCATTGCAAAAGCGGATGGCGATGGTGCTGCCATCGCCATGCGGCGCCATCTTCGGGAAATCCTGCTTGCCTTGCCCAGCATAGCAGCCGCGTATCCAGAGTATTTCACGGATACGGAATTGCCCGATCATGCTGTTGCGCTTGTTCCGCAGACCGCTGTTGATAGTCGCTGAGAGCCTGGCCCTGCGCAGGATTGATCCTGCGCAAGGGGATTGAGACCGCGACATTGCAGACCGTGTGACGGTCCTCTGGATCAAAGATCCGACTGAAAACGCACACCATTCATGCTTGCGGCACAAGCGCGTCTGGCATGTTCTGGTAGCAGACCGGGCGCAGGAAACGGCGGATTGACAAGGTTCCGACCGATGTTGCGCCGAAATTGGTCGACGCGGGGTAGGGGCCGCCATGCACCATGCTGTCGGCCACTTCGACCCCGGTGGGGAAGCCATTGGCCAGAATGCGACCGGCCTTGCGTTCCAGAACCGGCATCAAGCGCTGGCCCAGAGCCGTGTCGCCCGCATCCAGATGCAGCGTGCAGGTCAGCTGGCCTTGCAACGCATGGGCGATTTCAAGCATCTGGTCTTTATCCCGCGCCCGGACGATCAGACCAAGCGGGCCGAAGACTTCCTCGCCCAGAACGTGATTTTCAAGCCAGACCGCGCCGGTTGTCTCATACAAATAAGGCGTGGCATTGCGCTGCTCGGATGTGGTGGTCAGCAACGCCTCCACGCCCGCGATTGCGGCCACACGGTCGCGGCCTGCGCGATAGGCCTCTGCCATCCCGTCTGTCAGCATGGTCTGCGGACCAACATCCTGCAACGCGGCTTTGGCGGTCGCGGCGAAACCTTCTGCCTCCGGCCCGTCCAGCAGCACGGCAATGCCGGGATTGGTGCAGAACTGACCTGCGCCCATCGTCAGACTGGCGGCCCAGCCCTGTGCGATACTCGCTCCGCGCGCGCCCAGTGCAGCGGGCAGAATGAACATCGGATTGACGCTGCCCAGTTCGCCGAAAAACGGGATCGGTTCGGGACGTGCGGCGCAGAGATCGAACAGCGCGCGACCGCCCACGAGCGAGCCAGTGAAGCCAACCGCCTTGATCAGTGGATGTGTGACCAGCGCCTCTCCAACGTCGCGCTTGCCGCCCTGAATCAGCGAGAACACGCCCGGATGCAGCCCGCAGGCTTTGGCGGCGGCGGTGATCGCATCGCCCACCAACTCGCCAGTGCCGGGATGGGCGGAATGTCCTTTGACAACAACCGGGCAGCCTGCGGCAAGCGCCGCTGCCGTGTCGCCGCCACCGACCGAAAAGGCCAGCGGGAAATTCGATGCCCCAAATACCGCCACAGGGCCAATGGGGCGCTGGATCATGCGCAATTCGGGGCGCGGGGCGGGCTGGCGGTCGGGCAGGGCAGGGTCATGGCGCAAGTCCAGATACTCGCCCTTGCGGATATGGGATGCAAAAAGGCGCAACTGTCCTGTTGTGCGCCCACGTTCCCCGACCAGCCGCGCTTCGGGCAGACCCGATTCCTGCGACCCGATTTCGGTAATCGCATCGCCACGCGCGTCAATTTCATCGGCAATCTTTTCCAGAAACTGCGCCCGATCCTCGCGCGAGGAAGTGCCGAAGGTCCAGAATGCCTCCTCTGCCGCCTTGCAGGCGCGGTCCACCAGATCGGGCGTGCCAACGGCAAATTCATGCGCCGGGCCATGCGCGGGGCTGGAGGGGAAATGCGCTTCACCCGCGACCTGTTCGCCTGCGATCAGATGCTTGCCGTGGGGGGTATAAGTCATGTCAAAGCCTTTCAATGTCCTGTTTTCTTGCGCCATTCCGCGAATGCTGCGAGGTTCTCTTCCTGCGTCGGCGGGTAGAGCCCGATCACACCCGCGCCCGCTGTCACCTGTTCCAGAACGAAATCCTCGAACACTTCCATCTCGGCACATTCCGCGGCGATTTCTTCGGTCAGATGGGCCGGGATCACCATCACCCCATCCCCATCACCCAGAAGCACATCGCCGGGAAAGACCGCGACCCCGCCGCAAGCCACGGGAATATTGATATCGAGCGCTTCATGCAGCGTCAGGTTGGTGGGGGCCGATGGCCCGGCGCAATAGGACGGCATGTCAAGCGCGCCGATCCCCGCCATATCGCGAAACCCGCCATCAGAGACAACGCCTGCCGCCCCGCGCTTGGCCAGTCGCGTGATCAGGATTGACCCTGCCGTGGCCGCCCGCGCATCGCCGCGCGCATCCATCACCAGAACATGCCCGGCGGGGCAGGTCTCGATCGCGACGCGCTGCGGATGGTCGGGGCTGCGAAACGCGGTGATCGGGTTGCGATCCTCGCGCGCCGGAATGTAGCGCAGCGTGAAGGCCTGACCGACCATCACTTCGGATTTGGGGGCGACAGCGCGCACGCCCTGAATGAACTGATTGCGCAGCCCACGTTTGTAAAGCGCGGTTGCGACTGAAGCGGTGGACACTTTTTTCAGCGTCGCGCGCGTGGCGTCGGAAAGGGTATAGTCGCTCATGTTGATATCCTGTCAGATCAGATTGTTTCGGGTCAGGAACTGGTGCAGGCGCGTTTGCTGAGTGTCGGTCAGCGGCCATGCCGAGGGCGCGCGGGTTGGCCCGCAATCAAGGCCCGTCGCCTGAAGTGCCGCTTTGACGCCAGTGACATTGGTGCCGTTCATTTCTTCGGCGCGGATATCTTCAAACGCGCGCATGCCTGCGATCAGGGCATTGGCGCTGGTGTAATCCCCTGCTTCCAGCGCCGCATGGATAGCAAGCGACCGCTCCGGCCAGATATTGATCAGCCCCGATGTGAAGCCGCGCGCGCCAACTGCGTAGAAGACCGGTGCCCAGACCTCTGCCAGACCCCCGACCCATGTGATGGCGGGATCACAGGCGCTGATGGCTTCTGCCAGCCGCAACGGGTTGGGGGTGGCCCATTTGACGCCGCGCACATTGGGCACAGTGCAGAGATCAGAAATCGCCTGCGTGCCAATCGCATCGTTGCGTAGATACAGCATCATCGGCAAGCCGCCAGAGGCATCATTGATCGCATTCAGGTAATCGACCACGCCGCGCGGGGCGACGAAAGGATCGGGCGGTTGATGGACCATCAGCGCGGTCGCACCCGCCGCTGCAGAGGCGCGCGCCAAGTGGATCGCATCGCGAAGCCCCCGGCCCACACCCGCCAGCACCGGCGCGCGGCCATCGACCATGCCCACAGTCTCGCGCAGCATGGTCGCGGCCTCATCGGTGGTCAGGGCATAGAATTCGCCGGTATTGCCATTGACCACCGGCATATGCAGCCCGGCCCCAAGCGCCCGGTCAAGGATCGGGGCCAGGCGGTCGGGCGCGATATCGCCCGCGTCGTCATAGGGGGTCACGAGGATACCCGAAATGCCGCTCAGAGCCTTGTCGAGATCATGGGTCATTTAACGGTCCTTCAGAAAATATCCGGCTCGCCCGCCGCGCGTCCGAAATCGCGCTCCAGGAAATCGAAATCGCAGCCGGTATCGGCCTGGGTCACATGTTTCGAGAACATCCAGCCCCAGCCGCGTTCAAACCGGGGTTCGGGCGCAGGCAGGGCGTCGCGGCGCGCGGCAAGCTCGGCCTCATCCACCAGCATGTCGAGCCTGCGCGCGGGCAGGTCCAGCCGCACGATATCGCCGGTTTGCAGCAGCGCCAATGGACCGCCGACATAGCTTTCAGGGGCCACATGCAGAACGCAGGCGCCATAGGATGTGCCCGACATCCTTGCGTCCGAGATGCGCAGCATATCGCGGTGGCCTTGCTTGATCAGCGCTTTCGGGATCGGCAACATCCCCCATTCGGGAAACCCCGGCCCGCCCAGCGGCCCGGCATTGCGCAGAACCAGCACATGATCGGGGGTCACATCGAGCGTTTCATCATCTATCGCGGCTTTCATCTCGGGATAGCTGTCAAAGACCAGCGCTGGTCCTTCATGGATGTGGAATTTCGGATCGCAGGCCGCTGGTTTGATGACTGCACCATCGGGGCAAAGATTGCCGCGCAGCACCGCCAGCGACCCCTCATGGTAGACGGGGTTCGACAACGGGCGGATCACGTCATCGTTGAACACCTGCGCGCCTTCCAGATTTTCGCCCATGGTCTTGCCGGTCACAGTCAGGCAGGAGGTGTCGAGCCGTTCCTCGATCTGTTTCATCAGCGCGCGCAATCCGCCTGCATAGAAGAAATCTTCCATCAGGTAATCCTTGCCCGCAGGCCGGACATTGGCGATCAGCGGGGTAATGCGCCCCAGCGCGTCCAGATCGTCAAGCGTCAGGTTCACGCCCGCGCGCCGTGCCATCGCGATCAGATGCACGACCGCATTGGTGGAACAGCCGGTGGCCATGGCGACGATGGCCGCATTCTTCACCGCAGCCTCGGTCACGATCTTGTCGGGGGTCAGGTCTTCCCAGACCATCCCGACAATGCGCCGCCCGCAATCGGCCGCCATGCGCTGATGGCCGCTATCCACGGCTGGGACAGAGGACGCGCCCGGCAGCGTCAGCCCAATCGCATCGGTGATGGCGGTCATTGTGCTGGCCGTGCCCATGGTCATGCACACCCCGGCAGAGCGCGCGATGCCACCCTGCAACCCCTGCCATTCGGCGTCGGAAATATTGCCCGCGCGCCGCTCGTCCCAGTATTTCCACGCATCTGATCCCGACCCCAGCGCGCGCCCGGCGTAATTGCCGCGCAGCATTGGCCCTGCGGGCAGGTAGATCATCGGCACACCGGCGGTCAGCGCGCCCATCACCAGCCCCGGCGTGGTCTTGTCACATCCGCCCATCAGCACCACACCGTCCAGCGGGTGCGAGCGGATCATCTCTTCGGTCTCCATGGCCAGCATGTTGCGATAGAGCATCGAGGTCGGTTTGGTGAAGCTCTCATCGACCGAGAGCGAGGGCAGTTCGACCGCAAAGCCCCCGGCCTGCAACACACCCCGCTTCACGTCTTTGGCGCGTTCGCGGAAATGCGAATGGCAGGAGTTCAGTTCTGACCATGTGTTCAGAATGCCGATGATGGGCTTGTCCTTGAAATCCGCCTCGGAATAGCCAAGCTGCATCAGCCGCGAGCGATGCCCGAAACTGCGCAGATCATCCGGGCCGAACCAGCGCGCAGAGCGCAAGCTTGAAGGGGTTTTTCCGTGTGTCATGTCAACTGCTCCGGTCAGTCCTGCGCATTGGGCAGGGTCGCAATTTTATGGGGGCGCAGCGCGACATAGACCTGCCAGAGGATCGACAGCGCCGCGAGGGCCAGGAAGGTTCCCGCGATAGGGTTGGTCAGAAAGCCGGTGAAATCCCCTGCCGAAAGCTGCAGCCCGCGGCGGAAATTCGTCTCGGCCATCGGGCCAAGGATGAAGCCGATGATGAAAGGTGCTGTCGGCATGCCCGCTTTGACAAAGGCATAGCCAAGGATGCCAAAGGCAAGGATCGTCCAGACATCGAAGATGCGGCTGGCCAGTCCGAAAGCGCCCACCGCGCAAAGCACCAGAATGATCGGCAGCAGGATGTGTTTCGGGATCGCCAGCAGCTTGATGAACAGCCGCAGCCCGACAAATTCCAGGATCAGCATCATGATGGCCGCCACCACCAGCGCGGCAAAGATCGTATAGACCAGCGGGCCTTGGGTGATGAATAGCATCGGTCCGGGCTGGATGCCGTGGATCATCAGCCCGCCCAGCAGTATGGCCGTGACCGCATCGCCCGGAATGCCCAGCGTCAGAAGCGGGATCATCGCGCCGCCGATTCCGGCATTATTGGCCGTTTCACTGGCAACGACGCCTTCAATCGTGCCCTTGCCGAATTTCTCGGGCGTTTTCGATCGTTTCTTGGCGGCGATATAGCTGATGATATTCGAGGTGCCTGCGCCGATCCCCGGCAGGATGCCGATGGAAATGCCGATCAGGCTGGACCGGATCGCATTGGGGATCTGGCCCAGAAACTCTGCCATGGAAAAGCCAAAACCCTTGATCTTGACCAGAAGCGGCGGAGTGATTGGTGCGCCACCCTTGCGATGGGCGCTTTCGGCCACGCGGATCACCTCGGCGACGGCGAACATGCCCACCAGCACGGTCAGGATGGAAAAGCCTGCATTGATCTCGACCCGGCCAAAAGTGAAGCGCGTGATCGCGTCGACGGGGGCAATTCCGACCGTTGAGATGGCAAAACCTGCAACACCCGCGAAAATGCCCTTGATCATTGACCCCGAGGAGAGCGTCGCGATCAGCGTCAGCGAGAAGATCGCGATGGCGAAATATTCATGCGGCCCGAAGGACAGCGCCACACGCGCCAGCGAAGGGGCGATGAACATCAGCGCGCCGATGGACAGGATGGTGCCGATGAAGGAAAACACGATCCCCACACCAAGCGCTTTCGCACCCTCGCCATTTTCCATCATGGGCGCGCCGTCGAATGTGGTGGCAATGGAGGACGGGGTTCCCGGTATCTTGAGAAGAATGGCCGAAATCAGCCCGCCGGAGGTGGCCCCGACAAAGAGCGCGATCAAGAGCGAAATCCCGGCGGCCGGCCCCAGCGTATAGGTCATGGGCAGACACAGCGCGATGGCCATCACGGCAGTCAGCCCTGGCACGGCCCCAAAGACAATGCCCACGGCCACACCGAGCGTGATCAGGATAAAGATCTGCGGCGACAGCACATTGCCGAAACCCGCGAGAAGAAGGTCAAGCATTGGCGGGCCTCTTTACGGCAAATAGGGAGTCAGCGGACCGCCGGGCAGCATCAGCCGAAACCCGTAGCGGAAGGTCACGAAGATCACGACCGCCGACAGAATGGCCAGCACGGCATAGAGGATCGGCCTTGGTCGCTGCGTCGAGGGTGTCAGCAACCAGAATTGAGCGAACAAGAACAGAGCTGCGGCAATCGGAAAGCCCAAGGGGCGCAGGGCTGCAATGAACCCGGCAACCAGCCCGAGTGTCGCGGCAACCGTCAGAAGCTGGCGGGGTTGCAAACGTTCCGAGGGCGCAAGCGGCAGGAAGCCTGAGCGGCGCAGCGTGAAAAGGATCTGCAGCAGACCGAGTGCGGCCATTGCGCTGCCTAGTGCATAGGGAAAGAACGTGGCATCCACAGCCCCGCGGCGGGGCAGTTGCATGGTCAGGTAGAGATACCCAAGCCCTGCGCCCAGCATGGCCAGCCCGATGATGAGTTCTGAATTTCGGGACATCAACGCTCCCCCCGGAACATGAAAAGGGGGCCGACAGCGGGCATGTCTTGCGCCGCCCTGCTGTCGGCCTGTCGTCGGCCAGTCTGGCCTTAGCGTGCGGACTGAAGCACTTCGCGGAAGGGCATGTAGGTGTCACGGATCGCGTTCAGGCGCTCCAATGCCGCGTCTTTCGGCAGGAAGGATACGGGCTGTTTGAAGCCCTGTTCCAGATCTGCGCCATATTCCGGGATCTCGGTGATCTGGCGCATGATGTCCTCCATCTTCGCCACGATTGCCGGGTCTGTGCCCTTGGGGAAAGCAATGATGTAGGGGTTGTTCATCACGAAATCGACGCCCTGCTCCGCGAAGGTCGGGATGTCGCCCAGAAGTTCGTTGCGCGCGTCATTCGGCTGGCCAAGCACGACCATCTGACCGGCGGCGTGGTAGTCCTGGATCGCGCCATAGGCAATGCCGCCGACATCGATACGCCCGCCCAGAAGTGCAGCGATCTTGTCGGACGCTGACCCCGTATCCACCACACGCATATCGGCGCCGGTTTCCTGTTGGAAGATCGTGCCCTGCAGATGCGAGTAGCCGCCGAATTCCGTGCCGAAGACCACGCTTTGTGGTTCTGCATTCGTGCGCGCTACCAGATCGTCAATGCTGGTGATGCCTGACTGGGCGCTGGCCACGAATACCGCGCCCTGATCGATCGCCGGGATGCAGCAGATCTCGAAATCATCAATGCCGTAATCGGCAAGCCCGGACACTTCGGTAACGATCAGATGGCCGGTATGGCCGAACAGCATCGTGTAGCCATCGGGATCGGCATCGCGCACAGCCGAGGTCGCAATCGTCGCGCCGCCGCCGGGCATATTGGTCACGACCATAGAGCCGCCGGTGATCTGTTCGAAATACCGTGCCATTGTCCGCGCGTTGAAATCAGTGTCGCCACCGGGGCCTGCGCCGATGATGACATTGATTGTGCGGGTAGGCCAGTTGGTCTCGGCATGCGCGGCTGAAACAGTCAGGGCAAGCGTGCTGGCCGCCATCATGGCGGTGAAACGGAAAGTCATAGATGCTCCTCCACTAGCATATTGGACGATTGTATCGCTCTTCTGTATTAATATATTAGTGAAGAGAATGCAAGCTTTTGGATGAACCTGCCGAAACGACTTTGAAACTCCGTATCCGCTCGTATAAGATCAAAAGAAACAAGGCTATGAACCGTCAGATGACACCGGCTAGGCGCAAACGGTCCCGTGCAGATGTAATATATGATGAGTTGCGGCGTATGATCGTGACGCTGGAATTGCCACCCAAGCAGGTGCTTCAGGAACGCGATCTGGCCGAGAGATTCGCCGTCAGCCGCACCCCGGTCAGAGAGGCAATCCTGCGACTTGCAGAGCAGGAACTGGTCGCAATCGCGCCACAGCACGGCACATTCGTCGCGGCCATCAACCCCGTCTCTGTGAGGCAGGCGCATTTCCTGCGCGTCAATCTCGAGATGCCGGTTGTTGACCTTCTGTGTCAGGCAGAAGCGCTTGACCTGGCTCGCCCCCGCGCCGTTATTCTGGAACAGAAACTGATCGCAAGGCATAATTCCTATGCTGACTACTTGCCGCTTGATGACCAGTTTCACCAATCCCTGTTCGAGATCGCTGGCATGGGCGGGATCTGGCAGGTCATCCATGCCCGCAAGGCGCATCTTGATCGCATCCGGTTTCTCAAAGCCGCTGAGCGCAGCGAACTCGACAGCCTGACGCGCCAGCATGAAGCGATCCTTGATGCGATTGCCAATCGATCACGGCTTAGTGCGCAAGAATTGGTGCGCGCGCATGTCTCGGGCTCGCTGGCCTTCATGCAGGCGCTTTTGCAAAGCAATCCCGAGCTGTTCGACACGCCCGGCAAACCTTGACATCGGCCTGCACCGATCGTCTAATATATTAGACAAGAAGCAGAGGTGCGCAGTTGGACGGGTCGTTTTCGTCGACAGTGAATACGATTTACGACGCCTTGCGTGATCGGATCATCGCGCTGGACCTGATGCCCGGTGCGCCTCTCAGCCCGGCGCAGATCCGTCAGCAGTTTGCGACCAGTGCCACGCCGGTCCGCGATGCCTTGCGCGCCCTGCAAGAGGAAGGTCTGGTCGAAATCAAGCCGCAGTCAGGGACGCATGTCAGCCGGATTGATCTGTCGCATGCGGTGCAGATGCACTTCCTGCGCAGCACGCTGGAGCAAGCCATCATTGCGCAGATCGCCGCAAGCGCCTCTGCAACGGTTCAAACGGAACTGGCCAGCATTGTCGAATTGCAGCAAGACTGTGTGCAGCACAATGATCTGGCCGGATTTCGTCAACTGGACATCAGGTTCCACGAAACCCTGTTCCGCGCGACCAACCGCATGGCGTTGCACAGGCTTGTGCGCCGGGAGAGTGGGCATATCGACCGTATACGGTCGCTGCATCTGCCACGTGCCGACAAGGCAGAGCAGATCATCGCAGATCATAGCGCGATTGTTGACGCCCTGCGCGCGCGAGACCCCGAGCAGGCGCGGGAGGCGATGGCCGCGCATCTGTCCCATTCTGTCGTGCTTGGGCCCGAGTTGAAGGCCGAGTTCCCTGGTCTCTTTGTTTGAATCACAGCAAGCTCTTTGCTACGCGCAAGGCTTAGGCTACTCGGCTTCTGGATTTCTGGCCCATCGAAGGGCTTCGGCCAGCACGACATCGTTTCCGATATGATTCATCAGGATGAGGATCAGTCGGGTGTTCAGCGCGTGGCTCTCGGCTTCGCTGAGGCCCTCATGGGTGGCGATCAGCGCGGCATAGGTCTCGTCCGGTTTTGTCAGGTTCGGTGTCGTGATCAGCATGGGTCAACCCTTTCCGATGGCGCGGGCAAGCGCTGCCGCGACAGCGCTTTCGTCGAAACTTTCCCAGCGGGCGGCAACATGCTGGTCCGGTCGGATCAGATAGACGGCCTGACGCGCATCCCCGAGGTAGCGGGTTTCCAGTTCTGGCGTGGCTTCCAGCGCAAGGCGCGCAACGCTTACGCCATGAGCGTCAAGCTGTTCAGGCGCGTCAGTATTGATCGTCAAGAGCACGAATCCGCGCCCGAGATGATTGAGCAACCAGTCCCCTGCCAGAGGCGCATCCGGGCAGGGGCTGCCGGGGCGGGTTCGGGCTGGCATAGCGGGATGATCGTCCCCGTTCAGCGCCGAGCCGTCATAGGTGCAGGGCACCGACAGGCGGCCCGAGTTCACCACGGTCCGCGCGAAGGGCAGATGTTCGGCCAGCGTCAGGACCGCATTGCGGAACATTCGGGATATGGGTGTCTTCGGGGTGATGAAATCCGTCGCCCGGGTCGAGTTCAGGATATTCTCATCCGCGCCGTGGACCCGTTCGCTGTCATAGGTATCCAGCAGGCTTTCCGGTGCGGTGCCGTCCTGCACCAGCGCCAGTTTCCATGCCAGGTTGTCCACGTCCTGAATGCCGGAATTCGCGCCCCGCGCGCCGAAAGGGCTGACCTGATGCGCGGCATCGCCCGCGAACAGGATCCGGCCATGGCGGAACTTTTCCATCCGGCGGCACTGGAACGTGTAGATCGAGCACCAGTCGAGTTCGTATTCCACATCCGGTCCCAGCATCGCATCGACACGGGCGCGGATATTGGCCGGTTCCAGTTCCTTGGCGCGGTCGATATCCCAACCCAGCTGGAAGTCGATGCGCCAGATGTCATCGGGCTGTTTGTGCAGAAGGGCCGAGTCACCGGATTTGAAATGCGGCTCGAACCAGAACCAGCGTTCTGTCGGGAAATCGGCCTTCATCTTCACATCGGCGATCAGGAAATTGTCCTCGAACACCCGTCCGTCGAAGGACAGCCCCAGCATCCCGCGCAGGGGGCTGCGGGCGCCGTCGCAGGCGATCAACCAGTCTGCCTGAAGCTGGTAGGGGCCGTCCGGGGTCATGATATCCAGTGTCACATGATCCTCTGCCGGAGTGACAGCATCGACCCGGTTGCGCCCGCGCAACTCGATCGGCGCGCCTTCGGCTTGCGCCTGCACGATGGCGTCATGCAGAAACTTCTCGAACCATGGCTGTTGCAGGTTGATGAAGGCCGGAAAGGCATGGCCGTCTTCAGGCAGCAGGTTGAATTCATAAAGCAGCCGGTCGTCGTGAAAGACCTTGCCGACATTCCAAAGCACGCCCTTTTCCAGCATTGGTGCCGCTGCGCCCAGCCGGTCGCAGATTTCCAGCGTCCGCTTGGAGAAACATAGCGCCCGACTGCCAAGGCCCGCGCCCTCGTGATCATCCAGCAGGACGACCGGCATACCCCGGCGGCCAAGGTCGAGCGCGGTAGCAAGGCCGATGGGCCCACCGCCCACGACCACAATCTTGTGGCGGGCCGGGCTTGCGGCGTCCTGATCGGGCGATTTCGCATAGGGATAGAGGCGGAACGCCAATGCATAGCGCTCCGGAACAAGCTCTGTCATGTCATCCTCCTGCTGGGTTTGTCAGCCCTGAAGCGCCGCCCACATTTCCAGATCGCGTTCGGCGGTCCAGATGCGGGGATGGCTGATGCCGCGTGCTTCGTCATAGGCGCGGGCGACATTGAAGGGCAGGCAATGCTCATAGATGGCGTAGTCCTTGAACTTCGGGTCGCATTCTTCGCGACAGGCGTCCCAGGCCTCTTTCAGTGTCCCGTTGCGCGCGGCGACGCGGGCAACGGCCTTGTAGGTCGAGTCCACGAAGTCCTTGGTGCGGTCCAGCGCGCCATTGACTGCCACACGACCCACGACCGCATCGCCCCGGCCCGGCGCGATTGCGTCCAGATCATAGGCGCGGATCGCTTCCAGCGTGTTCCCCCAATCGGCGAAATGGCCGTCGCCGCAATAGCAGGCCGAATGCGCCTCGACGATATCGCCGGTGAACATGACATTTGCGTCGGGGACGTGGATGACGGCATCCCCGGCGGTGTGCGCGCGGCCAAGCTGAAGGATATCGACCCGCCGATTGCCCAGCCAGACACTCATCCTGCCGTTGAAGGTGGTGGTCGGCCAGGTCAGGCCGGGGATTGATTCATGGCCCTGGAACAGGCGGGGAAAACGCTGGAATTCGCTGTCCCAGTCTTCCTGCCCGCGCTCGGCCACCATGTTGCGCGCGACCTCTGACATGATGACCTGGCTAGCGTTGAAGGCGCTGGCCCCGAGCACGCGGACCGCGTGGTAATGGGTCAGCACAACATGGGAGATCGGCTTGTCGGTGACGCCCCGGATGCAGTCGATCACCTTTTGCGCCAGTCGCGGGGTTGCCTGCGCCTCGACCACCATCACGCTGTCATCCCCGATGATAACGCCCGAATTCGGATCGCCCTCGGCAGTGAAGGCATAAAGCCCCTCTCCCACTTCGGTGAAGCTGATCTTTTTTTCCGCAAGATCGCCTTGCGATGCGAAAGCCTTTGCCATTTGCTCTATCCTTATCTTGCGTAGGGGTCGGCCAATGCGGGGATTACCTTGCCCACGCAGTCGCCAAAGCCGATTGTATAGCCCTCGCCCCGGCACTCGCCGCGCAAGACAAGGGTGTCGTTATCCTGAATGAAGCTGCGCGAGCCGCCCGCGATCTCGAACGGTTCCTTGCCGCCCCAGCTTAGTTCCAGAAGGCTGCCGCGATTGCCCTTTTCCGGGCCGGAAATGGTGCCCGAGCCCAAGAGGTCGCCCACATTCATCGCGCAGCCCGAGGTGGTGTGATGCGCCAGTTGCTGCGCGGCGGAGTAATACATCTCGGCATAGTTGGTGCGCGAGATCACGGTTTCGGTTCCGCCTTCGGGGGTCATCCCGACTTCCAGTGCAATGTCGTAGAGCATGGGGCCGGGTTCCGCGAGATGCGGCAGAAGCGGCTTTTCGCGGGGCGGGGTCGGGGTGCGGAACGGCTCCAGCGCCGCTTTCATCACGATCCATGGGCTGATTGTGGTCGCTGTCGCCTTGGACTGGAAGGGCCCAAGCGGCTGGTATTCCCAGGCTTGAATGTCGCGGGCCGACCAATCGTTCAGAAGGACATAGCCGAAGATCATCGCGTCGGCCTCGGCCACCGTGACCGGCCCCTCGGAGGGCTGGCCTACCACCGCGCCCAGTTCCAGTTCGATGTCGAACCGGGCCGAGGGCGCAAAGCGTGGCGCGGCATCGTCCGGGCCTTTGATCTGCCCCCATGGACGGCGAATATCGGTGCCTGATACCACGACCGAAGACGCCCGACCGTTATAGCCGATGGGGATATGAAGCCAATTCGGCGGCAGGGCATTTTCCGGCCCCCGGAACATGGTGCCGACGTTGAAGGCATGATGCCGTCCGGCGTAGAAGTCTGTGTACTCGCTGACCAGAAAGGGCATGTGCAGCGTCGCATCGGCCAGTGGCACGAGGAAAGCCGTGACTGCTGCCCGGTCTGTCGCGCCTTCTGCCAACAGGGCTGTCAGTCTTGCGCGCAGGGCGGCCCAGACCTCTGGTCCGGCCTCCATCAGGTCGTTCCAGAAGGGCACGTCCAGAAGCGGGCCGCCGGTCAAGGGCAGAAGGCCCTTCTCTTCCAGCCCTGCGACGTCCAGCACGAAATCCCCGATGGCGACCCCGCAGCGCGGGACCGTGTCGGCGGTCGAGAACACCCCGCAGGGCAGGTTGTTCAGCGGGAACGGGCCTTCGGGCGCATTGGCGCTTTCCACCCAGGAGCGAACCAACCCCGTCATTTCACCCCCGGCGTGCCGTCGAACTTCTTCTCAAGGCTGCCCCAGCAGTCGATATAATCCTCCTGCATGTGGCCCGCGGTTGCGGCCCAGGGGGTCAGGTGCTGCGGGAAGCGGGTTTCGAACATGAAGCTCATGGTATCGGCCTGAAACACTGGCACCATCGGCTCATTCGAGCCATGCTCGAACGCGCCTTTGTCCGGTCCGTGCGGGATCATGCAATTGTGCAGCGACATGCCGCCGGGTACGAAGCCTTGCGGCTTGGCGTCGTAGATGCCGTAGATATTGCCCATCATCTCGGACATGACGTTTTTGTGGTACCATGGCGGGCGGAAGGTGTTTTCTGCCACCATCCAGCGCTCGCGGAACAGAACGAAATCGATATTCGCCGTTCCTTCGATGCCCGAGGGTGCTGTCAGCACAGTAAAGATCGACGGGTCGGGATGGTCGAACAGGATCGCGCCGACCGGGCAATAGGTGCGCAGGTCGTATTTCACCGGGGCGTAGTTGCCATGCCAGGCCACCACATCCAGCGGCGAATGGCCGATCTTTGTCTCGTGAAACTGGCCGCACCATTTGACAGTGACGGTCGAGGGCACTTCGCGGTCCTCGAATGCCGCGACTGGTGTCTTGAAATCGCGGCGGTTGGCCATGCAATTGGCCCCGATCGGGCCGCGGCCCGGCAGCTCGAATTTCTGCCCGTAATTCTCGCAGACAAAGCCGCGTGCGGGGCCTTCGAGCACCTCGACGCGGTAGACCAGCCCGCGCGGCAGTATGGCGATTTCGCGCGGTTCCAGGTCGATGATCCCAAGCTCGGTGCAGAACCGCAGACGGCCCTCCTGCGGCACGACCAGCAACTCGCCATCCGCCGAGAAGAAATATTCGTCCTGCATCGAGGTGTTGACCAGATACATATGGCTGGCCATGCCGGTTTGCGTGTTGACATCCCCGGCTGTGGACATGGTCCGCATGCCCGTGATCCAGGTCAGATCCTCGCCCGGAACAGCGACCGGATCCCAGCGGTACTGGCCAAGGCTGACGATATCAGGGTCGATGCAGGGCGCAGAGTTCCAATGCGGCACCAAGATCTTCGTGAAGCGGTGGGTGTGTTTGACCGAGGGGCGAATTCGGTAGCACCAGGTCCGTTCATTCTGGTGGCTGGGGGCGGTAAATGCCGTTCCCGAAAGTTGCTCGCCATAAAGCCCGTAATTGCATTTCTGCGGCGAGTTCATCCCCTGGGGCAGGGCACCCGGAAGCGCCTCGGTCTCAAAGTCATTGCCGAAGCCGGGCATATAGCCCTCATGCGGCCCCGCGATCGAAGCCGCGCGGATCATGCCCTTGGGCAAGGAATGAGTGGTCATATGCTCCTCCACGATTTGGAATGCAGTTTTCCTGAGTCTGTCCTGTTGTTCCCGTTCATAGTTGCAAATGCAACGAAGTCAAGATAAAGTTGCATATGCAACAAATTGGAGGGCGCGATGGCGGATACTGTGCTGTATGACTACTGGCGTTCGTCCGCAGCCTATCGGGTGCGCATCGCGATGAACCTGCTGGGGGTGGACTACCGGTCGGTGGCTGTCGATCTGGTGGCCGGCGAACAGCGGGGCGCTGACAATCTTGCGCGAAATCCGCAAGGTCTGGTGCCGACCCTGGAAATTGACGGCGCAAGCCTGACCCAGTCGCTTGCGATCCTGGAATATCTGAATGAGACCCGCTCCGCTGGCTGGCTACCGAGGGATGCTGGCGAACGGGCGGTGGTCCGGGCCATGGCCTATGCGGTTGTGGTTGATCTTCACCCTGTCTGCAATCTGCGCGTGGCCCGTCATGCTGTCAGCTTTGGCGCCACAATGGACGGCTGGATGCAGCACTTCATCGCCTTGGGTCTTGAGGGGCTGGACGGATTGTTGCGGCGGCACGCGGAAGGGCAATTCTGCTTTGGCAATAGCGTCACTTTGGCCGATATCTGCCTTGTGCCGCAAGTCTATAACGCGCATCGCTGGGGGGTTGATCTGAGCCCCGTTCCGCGTGTTGCAGCTATCGCGGAAGCCCTTGGCCGTTTGCCTGCCTTTGTGGCGGCCCATCCGGATCGGGCAAAGTCTGAGGGGTGACTTGCCTTGGGCGGCTGTGTCATAGTGCCGATTGTGGATGACATGAGCACCCTGCCGACGATGACTGATCCGACCGACCGCTTCGATCTTGATGAGTTTCTGCCCTACCTGCTGAATCAGGCGGCTGAGGCGACATCGCATGAATTCCAGTCCGCCTATCGGGATCGATACGGCTTTACCCGGACCCAGTGGCGGGTACTGGCCAATCTCGGCAAGTTCGGCGCGATGACCGCGCGCGACATCTGCGCCATCAGCCATATCGAGAAAACCAAGGTCAGCCGCGCCGTCGCTGCACTGGAGCGCGCCGGGATACTGTCGCGGACGCCAAGCGAAACCGACCGTCGCGCAGAAGTGTTGTCACTGACGCCGACGGGCCATTCGGTCTTTGCCGAGCTTGGCGAATTGGCTCAAGGGTTTGACCAAAACCTGCGCGCGACCTTGGGGCAGAACGAAGCCGCGAATCTGGTGTCGATCCTGCGGCACCTCGCCAAAGGGGGGCAGGGCCGTCGCGGGAAGGATACCTGAACCGGACCGGATAGCGCTTATTCAGTCTTGCGCCGTCGACTCTAACTTATCTTGTTTGCATGTTTCTGTGCGTGAAACCGGAGAGAGCTTTTGTGCAACATGCTCTCCAAACCCGTCCGCAACGCTTTCCGTAGCCCGAAGAAGCGCGACCAATCCACGTTCCAGAGACAAGCGATCCTCGCGGTCCATGCGCTGCAATACAGCCTCTGATCGCTGGTCGACCAGAGCGTGCACTTCGGCGAACAACTCGCGTCCCTTTGCTGTGCAGGTGTACAGCCACAGGCGGCGATCCGTTTCCAGTGTCTTTCGCTCGATCAGACCTTTCTTGATCAACCGGTCTGCGGCGCGGCTGACCTGCACCTTGCCCAATGACGTGTTGCGGCCAAGTTCCAGAGAGGTCTCGACCTCGACATTGGCCAAGAGATACAGAAGCCGCCATTCATCCCGTCCCAAGCCAAAGCGGCGCTGATAGACATCGACCAATAGCTGCGAGAAAGCGGCAGATGTGACGGCCAGCCGATAGGGGAAGAAGTCCTTGAGCATTCGATGGTTCCGTTTTGCGCAGATTATACTGGTTGCAACTGCAACGGCTTGATCCAGATCAAACTGGCGAGCTACCGAGTTGACCGTAGCAGCGCCATCGCCGAAGATCGACCCGATCCACCACGTTGCCTGGGTGTTTGATCTCGTAGGTTGATGGCGCAATCCGTTCTCAGGACTGGAAGGAAGCATGTCGGAAAATGCCCCGACGCAGAGACATGACAAGACCCGCCCTCGGCATCCGAGAGCGGGTCTTTTGCATTTCGGGGTCTGGTCAGAGCGACGAGAAACCCACCTCCAGCGCCGACAGGATCCGGGTCACATCCGCCTCGGACAGGACCAGCGGCGGTGACAGGATGATGTTGTTGCCCGAGACCCGGACCATGACACCTGCCTCATAGGTCGCACGGTGCACGCGGGTGATGGTCTTCTTGTCTATGGGCGTCTTGGCCGCGCGGTCCGAGACCAGTTCCAGCGCGCACATCAGCCCATGCCCGCCGCGCACGTCACCGATCACGTCGTGCCGCGCCATGAGCGTTTGCAGCCCGGCGAAAAGCTGGTCCCCACGCGCGCTTGCGTTGAGGTGGACCTGAAGCCGCTCGGTTTCCTGCAGGCAGGCAATCGCAGCTGCCGCCCCGACAGGATGGCCGGAATAGGTATAGCCTGACCCGATAGCCCCTTTCCCGCTGGTGTCCTTTTCGAACACTTCGGCAAAGCCCTCGGACACCATCACCACGCCGAAGGGGAAATAGCCGTTGGTGATTGCCTTGGCAGAGATCAGCAGATCCGGTTGCACCCCCCAATGACGTGAACCTGACCAACTGCCAGTGCGCCCGAAGGCGGTGATCACCTCGTCGGCCACCAGCAGGATGCCGTATCTGGAACAGAGCGCGCGCACGCCGGGCATGAAGCTTGCATGCGGCGGGATGACCCCGCCCGCACCCAGCACCGGCTCCATGATGAAAGCGGCGATGGTCGATGGATCCTGAAACTTGATCTCGTCCTCGATGGCCGCAAGACACAGTTGCGCCAGACGTTCCGGGTCCGTCTCGTTGAAGGGGTTGCGATAGGTATAGGGGGCGGGGGTGTGATAGCATCCCGGCATCAAGGGTTCATACTGAGTGCGGAAATTGGCATTGCCATTGACCGAGGCCCCCAGCGTATGCGTGCCGTGATAGCCTTTCTTGAGGCTCAGGAACTTGACGCGGCCCCCTTCGCCCCGGATCTTGTGATACTGCCGCGCCAGCCGCAGCGCGACCTCGACCCCATCCGACCCGCCGCTGGTGTAGAAAGCGCGGCTCAGCCCGTCGGGGGCGAAGAAGGCGGCCAGCATCTCTGCCAGTTCGATCACATTGTCATTCGTCGTGCCACGGAAGATCGAGTAATAGGGTAGCCGGTTCAGTTGCGTCGAAATGGCGTCCTTCACGGGCTGGCAGGAATAGCCAAGGTTGACATTCCACAGCCCGCCCACCGCATCGATGGTGCGCCGACCGTCAATGTCGATGATCTCCACCCCCTCGGCCTCGACAATGATATCGGGCGGCGTGGCGAGGCTTTCCGCCGGATGCGCCATCGGGTGCCAGAGCCGACGCGCGTTGTTTTCTTTGAGGAAATTCGAGTCCTTCATGGGTCAGGCTCCTTGCGAAAGCAGGGTAAGGGCGCGGGCATAGCTGTCGGTGGGGCGGGTCACATCGAAATGAACATGTGGCATGCCGACCGCGTGCGCGCCGCGCAGGTTCTTGGCCTGATCGTCGACAAAAACGCAGTCCGCCGCGGGCAGGCCCAACCCATCGGTCACAAAGGCAAAGGCGCGCGGGTCGGGTTTCAGGACGCCAGTATAGGTGGCGTCGATGATCAGGTCGAAATCGGCGAGGAAGGGCAGTTTGCTGCGGAAATCCTTGCCGTAGAAGAGATCCAGCTCGTTCGACAGGATCGCCAGCCGATGACCGGCAGCCTTGGCCTGCGCAATGGCGTCCAGCGCCTCGGGGCGGATCACCGAGGCCGGATCGGCCCCGCGAAGGCGCCCAACGAACTGGGGAAACTCGGTCCACATTTCGCTGACCAGCGCGCCGGTTTCCCGCATCCGCAGCGCCCAATAGTCGCGTTCAGTCATCTCGCCCGCCTGCATCGCGCGCCAGGGGGCATCATTCGCCGGGTCAAACGGCCCGCGCCAGCTTAGCGTGCCGGGTGCAAGGCCAAGCGCGGCCTCTGACAGATCATGCGTCTCGAACAGGGTTTTCGAGATCACGCCCCCGAAATCCAGCACCAGTGCCCGGGTCATAGTTTCATCCATGCGGTCTTGAGTTCGAGATACTTGTCGAAAGCATGCAACGACTTGTCATGCCCGTTGCCAGATTGCTTGACCCCGCCCAGAGGCACCGTCAGGTCGGACCCGCCATAGGTGTTCACATGCACCAGCCCTGCGCGGATCTTGCGCACCATCCGATGCGCCCGCGACAGATTCGCGGTCCAGACCGCCGCCGCCAGCCCGTAGGCCGTGTCATTGGCCAGCGCCACTGCCTCGGCTTCGGTATCAAAGGGGGTGACGGTGACGACCGGGCCGAATACCTCTTCGCGGAAAACGCGGTCCTGAGGGGCGGCATCGGCGATGATGGTGGGGGCCATGTAGTAGCCGCCGGTTTCCTGCATGATGCGCGCGCCGCCGATCACGTTGCGGCCATTCGCGCGTGCCTCTTGGACGAAGGAAAGGTTCTGCATCAACTGCCGCTCAGAGTTGATAGCCCCGGCCTGCGTTGCACTATCCAGCGGATTGCCGACCTTGATTGCGGCAGCATGGGTGGCAAGCTTTTCGACAAAGGCGGCATGCACGCTGCGTTCGACCAGAATCCGCGACCCGGCGATGCAGACCTGACCCGAGTTGCGGAAAATGCCATGGGCCGAGACTTTGGCGGCCTCGTCCAGATCGGGGGCATCGGCAAAGATGATATTAGGCGATTTGCCACCAAGTTCCAGATAGACGCGCTTGAGGTTCGAGCGCGCAGCCGCCTCCAGCAGCCGCCGTCCGGTGCCGCCTGATCCGGTGAAGACCAGCACATCGACATCCATCGATTCCGCAATCCGCGCGCCCACGACCGCGCCTTCGCCGGTGACGACATTGAATACGCCAGGGGGCAGCCCTGCCTCCAGGCCCAGTTGCGCAAGGCGCAGAAGGGTCAGCGAGGCAGTTTCGGCCGGTTTCAGCACCATGGTACAGCCAGCGGCAAGCGCGGGCGCGATCTTCCAGGCACCGATCATCAGCGGAAAATTCCAGGGCACGATGGCACCCACCACGCCCGCCGGTTCGCGGTGGACAAGGCCAAGGAAGGCCGGATCGGTCGGTGCGACCTCGCCATGCAGCTTGTCGATGGCCTCGGCGTAATAGCGGATTGTCGCTGCGGCAGACAATGGTTCGGCCTTGAGCGCCATGCCGATTTCGGTGCCATTCTCGCGCACGCCCAGAACGGCGATCTCCAGCGCATTGGCCTCGATCAGCGCGGCCCATTTCAGCAGGATCTTCTTGCGCGCGGCAGGGGGCATATCGGACCAGCGGCCGTCATCAAAGGCGCAGCGCGCAGCAGTGATGGCGGCATCGGTGTCGGCCCATGTGCCTCTGGCATAGGTGGTCAACCGCGTCCCGTCGATGGGCGAGACGACTGTCATCGTTCCACTGTCCGAGGCCGGGACCGACTGGCCGTCGATCAGGTGCTGGAAGGGTTCCAGCGGTGTTTTCGCGAGCGCGTTTATCTGATTCTGGTCCATAGTGGTTTGTTATTTACACCATCGGTTTGAATAATAATGCGCGAACAAACCTATCTGGTCAACAGGCCATTTTCGGCACGCTGCTCGAAGAAGGGAGTCGTTCAGTCTGGCCTGTAGCGGGAAGCGGCGGTCCTGAATGCGGCTGGTGGACGGCCGCCCAAGGAATAATTCAGCTTTTCTGCCTCACGGAACAGGGCAGCGATCACCTGCTGGCGCAGGTCATTCGTCATCCGGTGCGCAGGTGTGGCGACTGCAATTGCGCCAGTCGTGGTGCCATCGGAGTCGAAGACCGGCATGGCGATGCCATAGACATCATCCTCATTGGTCTGATCTGATTCGGCATAGCCGGTCAGTGCAACCTCCTGAAGGCGCGCGCGTAAAATGCTGGTGTCTGTGATCGTGCGGGATGTCTTGGCAGCAAGCGGCTCGCTCAGGACGCGATCAACCAGTTCTCCATTGGAAAACGCCATGACGACCAGCCCAGAGGCCGTGCTGTGCATCGGAAGGATTTCGCCGGCCATGAGTGAAACCCGACTGCCACGGTTGCTTTCGCTGACGCCAATGGTTGCCAGGGCACGGCCTGAAACCAGCGAAGCATGGGCCGTCTCGCCTAGCTCGGCTGACAACACCTCCAATACCTGCTGGAAAACCGATGTCACGGGAAATGCGGTCTCTCGCACGCGCGCCAGCCGCAAAACGCCTGCGCCAAGCCGGTAAAGCCTTGCATCGCCGCGCTTTTCCAAAAGTCCATAGTTGCACATGACCACTAGCATCCGATGGACGGTTGCCTTGTCCACGCCGGAACGGCGCGCAAGTTCAGACAATCCGATTTCGGGCTCCGCTTCGGAGAAATAGTCAAGTAGCGATAGGGCTTTAGCGACAGTGCTCGACATTGCTCTTTCCTAGTTGCTGTGGCGGCCAGCTACCGCACCCGTCAATTTTCGTTGACGAAAGCGGACTTTCTGGCATATATTAAACCATCGGTGATAATAATGAACCAACAGGAGATCGTCAATGTCGAATTTGAAATCGGCCATGCTCGCAGCGACTGCCCTGGGTCTTGGCGGCCCTGCGCTTGCCGAATACCCGGATCGTCCGGTCAGCTTTGTTGTTCCTTTCCCGCCGGGTGATCTTGAGGATGTCCTGACACGCATGATCGCCGAGGACTTCCAGTCCAAGTATGGGGTTGCTGCAGCCGTGGTCAACAGGCCGTCCGAGGGCGGCCCGTTTCCGGGCGCAGCCGGAGTTGCCGCTGCCCCGGCGGATGGCTATAGCATCGGCTCTTTTGTCGTGGATGTTCCCGTGGTCGGCCCTGAAATCGGCGTTCCCGGCCTGAACCCCAACCCGTTTGAGCCGCTGGGCATCTTCCTGACCTATCCTTTCGTGCTTGCAACCGGGGCTGATCAGCCCTTCTCGACCATGGAGGAACTGGCCGCGCACTCGCAGTCCAACCCGCAGCTTCTGGGCCATTTTGGTGCCTTCCTTCTGCCGACGCAGGCCAGCTTTGCAGCGGCAAATCTGCTTGGTTTCGAATGGGGCGGAGAGGCGTCCTCGGGCGCGCTGGACTGCAACTCGTTGGCCTCGGGTGATTTTGACGTGATCAATACCACGATCCAGCTCTTGTTGCCCTGTATCGACAACGTGAAGATCCTTGCGGCGATCACCGAAACCCCGATCTCGGTGGTGCCGGATGCCCCGACGCTGGCTTCGGTCGTCCCGGAGTTGAACATCTCGCTCTGGAATGGGCTGTTTGTGCACAAGGACACTCCGGCAGACGTGCGCGAGAAGATCATCGCTTCGGCGCAAGAGACCGTGACATCCGCCCGCGCGCAAGAACTCGCGGCGCAGACGGGGGCTATCGTCTACTGGATGAATGCCGAGGACGCGAAGGCCCGGATCGCTTCGGATATCGCGGTGTCGGGGGTTATTGAAGAAATGCTTGGCGAATAACGCGCTTTCCTGCCTCCGGTCGCAACCGGGGGCAGGAAGTTACGGTGTCCCAGTCAGGCGGCCCCCCGGCCCTGTGAAAGCTCTGTCTGCCACCTACGGAGATTGGCCAGATGCACCAGCAAGACGACGATCACCCGCATGTCTTTCCCGAAAGCCGCAAACCGGGAGAGATCCTGTTCGTGACGATCAGCATGATGATCGCGCTTTTGCTGCTGGCGGCCCTCCCATGGCAGACCACCTGGCTGCCGGGCAAAGGGCTGGCCGCGCAACCGCGGCTCTGGCCTGCATTGTCACTGGGCGGTGTCGTGCTGTTCGGGTTGCTGAACGGCCTGTCCCGCGTCCGCGTCACCCGCACCCCCGGACGCTGGCAAGAAGCGGGGGTCTGGCTGCGGTCACTGGAGTTCATCGGCTGGTACATGCTGTATGTATTGGCGATCCCGGTGATCGGTTACCTGATCGCCACGCTGGCCTTCTGCACGGGCCTTGCCCTGCGTATGGGGTATCGCGGTCGAATGGTCTGGATCGCGGCAGGGTTCGGCCTGTTCGTCGTGCTGTTCTTCAAGTCCGGCATGAATGTGAAGATCCCCGCAGGCGCGATCTATGACCATGCGCCCGGATCGCTTCGCTACATCCTGATGCGCTATTTCTGAGGGTTCCATGGACAGCTTTCTAGATGGGTTGCAGCTTCTGGCCCGTTTCGATGTGATCGCCGCCCTGCTGATCGGGTCCATCGGCGGTGTGCTGGTCGGTGCGATGCCCGGGGTCGGTGCCGCCGTGGCAATTGCCATCGCTCTGCCGGTGACATTCTCGCTGGAACCAATCGTCGGGCTGACGCTGCTTCTGGGCATCTATGGCTCGTCGATGTATGGCGGCGCGATCCCGGCCATTCTTGTCAACACGCCCGGCACGCCGGTCAATGCGCTGACCACCTATGACGGCTATCCGATGACCAAGCGCGGCGAGGCGCGGCGCGCACTCAGTCTGGCCTATTCCGCCTCTTTCGTCGGCGCGGTTCTGTCCATCTTCGCGCTGATGCTGCTGGCGCCGGTTCTGGCCAAGGTCGCGCCGATGTTTGGCGCGCGCGAGATCTTTCTGGCGGCACTTCTGGGGATCGTACTGGTTGTCGTGACCCATCGCGGGCAGGTTCTGCCGGCTGCGATCCTTGCCTGTCTTGGCATCTTCCTGTCGACCATCGGCATCGAGCCAAGCGCCTATACCCAGCGTTACACTTTCGGGCAGTCCTGGTTGCAAACCGGTGTCGATCTGATCGTCGTGGTGCTGGGCCTATTTGCCATCAGTCAGGCATTGATACTCTTGATGGACAAGGACAAGCGCGTCGCGCTGCCGCATGTCGAGAAAGTGGGTTTCTTCACCCAGATGCGCGATCTATGGATCTACAAGCGCATTGCCGCTGTCGCATCCTCTTTCGGCGTGGTCTGCGGGATGATCCCCGGCGTGGGCGAGTTCATGTCGCAATTCATGTCCTATTCCTATGCGCAAAAAACGTCGAAAACGCCCGAGGCTTTCGGCAAGGGCAACCCCGAAGGCATTGTCGCCTCGGAGGCCGCGAACAACTCGGTTCCCCCCGCCGCGATGATCCCGCTGCTGGCACTGGGCATTCCGGGCGAAGAACTGACGGCGATGATGCTGGCGGTGTTCTACGTCCACAATGTCGTGCCCGGCCCCCGCCTGTTTGCGCAGCAGCTGGACTTCATCTACGCGCTCTATATCAGCCTGTTCATTCTGAACGTGATCGTGGTGGTCTTCCTGTTCTACTCGACCCGGACGTTGATGAAGGTGATGCTGATCCCCAACCGCTTGCTTGGGATCATGATCCTGACCTTCAGCCTGATCGGCATCTACACCTTGCGCAACTCGCTGAGCGATGTCGCCATTGCCACGGCCTTCGGCTTTTTCGGTTTCATCCTGAAGCGGTTGGAACTGCCGACCTCACCCATCATCCTGGGGATTGTGCTGGGCAAGCTGATGGAGGACCGGCTGCGCGTCGCCATGGCGCGGGTGCGCGAACCTCTGGATTTCATCGACCGCCCCATCGCCTTTGTGCTGTTCCTCATGATCCTTGTCGCCATCGCCGGTCAGATCTGGACGGTGGTCAAGGCCCGTCGCAAGGCGCGCGCAGATGGATGACATGATCGCGCGGCGCCAGGCGCTTCTTGGGCCAAATGTCTCGACCTTTTACGACGATCCGCTCCATGTCGTGCGGGCCGAGGACGTCTGGATGTGGGATGCAGAGGGGCGCAAATATCTGGATTGCTACAACAATGTCCCCCATGTCGGGCATTGCAACCCGCGCGTGGTGCAGGCGATCTGCAATCAGGCCGGACGGCTCAACACCCATACCCGCTATCTGCATGAGGGCATCCTTGACTATGTCGAGCGCCTGACCGCGACCTATGACGACCCCCTGAAAACCGCGATCCTGACTTGCACCGGGTCTGAGGCGAATGACATCGCGCTGCGGATGGCCGAAGGTGTCACCGGCAAACGCGGGATCATCGCCACCGACGCAACCTATCACGGCAACACGACGCTGGTCAGCCATCTGTCGCGCTCGAACGTGCCTGAGGTGGGCTTTGGCCTGGGAGGGTATTTGCGCCATGTCGAAGCCCCCGACAGCTATCGCCTCCACGACCCTGACGGGCAAAGGTTTGCGGCCAAGGTGCAAGAGGCGATCGACGATCTGGAACGCTCGGGCATTGGTTTTGCTGCACTGATCGTCTGTCCCTTGTTCCTGAACGAATGCTTTCCCACGCAGGCCGAAGGCTGGCTGCGCCCGGCAGCGGATGCCGTGCGGCGCGCGGGCGGGTTGTTGATCTGTGACGAAGTGCAGGCCGGCTTCGGGCGTTGTGGCAGCCATTTCTGGGGTCATCAGAAGCAGGGCGTGGTTCCCGATGTGGTCACGATGGGCAAGCCGATGGGCAATGGCCACCCGGTCGCCGGTCTGGTGACCAACGCTGAGGTCATGGCCCGGTTCCGCAAATCGTTTCGCTATTTCAACACTTTCGGCGGCAACCCCGTCAGTTGTTCGGCAGCGATGGCGGTGCTGGATGAATTGCAGGATAGGAAGCTTCAGGCCAATGCAGCGAAGATCGGCAAGCTTGCGCATCAGCGACTGAGCGAACTGGCGGCGAAATACCCGGTCATCGGCGATGTGCGGCAATCCGGCATGGTCTTTGGCGCGGAATTTGTGCTGGACCACGATACCAAGGCCCCGGCTGCGGCCTATGCCGATCTGGTGGTCAACAAGCTGCGGCATCGCGGGATCATCTTGTCGAAGCTTGGCCGCCACAAGAACACGCTCAAGATCCGTCCGCCCATGCCCTTTGGCGAAGAGCATCTCGATCTGCTGATGACCACGCTGGACGCGGTTCTCGCCGAAACGCCGATTCAAACTCCGGTGGCGGTATGAGCGATCCGGTCCGCGAAGCCTTGACGCTTTGGGGCCTTGAAGGCGCAGATTGCAGCTTTGTCGCGGGACGCGAAAACCGGGTCTACCGGGTGCGCAGCGCATCCGGCGACCATGTCCTGCGGATCAGACGGCCCGGCTACCGCGATGAGGCCGAATTGCACTCCGAACTTGCCTGGCTTGCGGCGATGGACGAGGCCGGGCTGCATGTTCCGAAACCGTGCCTCTCGCGTCACGGCAGGCTACTGGAACGGTTGGGCGACGGGTTTGTCGATCTGGTTGGCTGGCTGCCCGGCACGCCGATGGGGCATAGTCGCGCGCCCCTGACTTTGGGCAACCGGACGGGGGTGTTTCATGCGCTCGGTGCAGAAATCGCGCGGCTGCATGCCGCTTGCGATGGCTGGCATCGCCCGGCCGGGTTTCGTCGCTGCCGCTGGGATATCGACGGGCTCACGGGCGAGGCGCCGCTTTGGGGTCGGTTCTGGGAGAACCCCGTCCTTGATGCACCGACCCGCGATCTGTTCCTGCGGTTCCGGCAAACCGCGCGCGAAAGGTTGGTCCTTGCGCTTGGCAGGCTCGACTCTGGCCTGATCCATGCCGATCTTGTGCGCGAGAATGTCCTCCTGGATGGCCCGGTCATCCGGATGATCGACTTTGACGATGGTGGCTTCGGTTTCCGCCTGTTCGATCTGGCCACGGTGCTGCTGAAAAACCTGGCCGAGCCGGACTATCCGGCCCTGAAGGCGGCGCTGATCAGCGGATATCACAGCCAGCGTCCGCTGGACCTGTCGGATCTGGACCTGTTCCTTGCGCTGCGGGCGCTGACCTATGTCGGCTGGATTGTCCCGCGCATGGAGGAAGATGGCGGGGCCGCGCGAAACGCGCGGTTCATCGCCGAGGCAAAGAGCCTTTGTGCTGCATATTTTGACGCGACCACAGTTCAATAGGGGGAACGAGATGACGAAAACAATTCTGGTCATCGGCACATTCGACACCAAGGCGGATGAGTTGGCCTATTTGATCGACCGGATCCAAGAGCAGGGCGGCGCGGTGCTGGCGATGGATGTCAGCGTTCTGGGCGAGGCGCAGATCCCTGTCGAGGTCAGCAAGCATGTCGTTGCGGGCGCTGTCGGCGAAACCATCGACGGGCTGATCGCGCTGGGCGAGGAAGGCGAGGCTTTCGAGAAAATGAGTGCGGGGGCGGCGCTGCTGACCCGACGCCTGTATGATGCGGGCCGCTTCCACGGTATGATCGCGCTTGGCGGCACTATGGGCACCGATCTGGCGCTTGACTGTGCGCAGGCTCTGCCGATTGGCGTGCCGAAATATATCGTCTCGACTGTGGCCGGTTCGCCGCTGATCGCTGCTGAACGCATGGCGGCGGATGTGCAGTTTATCCTTTGGGCAGGCGGGCTTTATGGGCTGAACCCGCTCTGCAAGTCATCGCTCAGCCAGGCAGCGGGCGCGGTTCTGGGTGCGGCGCAGGCAGTCGAGCCACCGGCCTTCGACCGTCCGTTGATCGGGATGACCTCGCTGGGGTCATCCTGCCTGAAATACATGAAACACCTGCACCCGGAACTGACCAAGCGCGGCTATGATATCGCGGTGTTCCATACCACGGGCATGGGTGGCATGGCCTTCGAGCGGCTGGCCTCCGAAGGCGTTTTTGCCTGCGTGATGGACTTCTCGCTGCAGGAATTCGTCAATGCGCAAAGCGGCTCACTGGTCAGCGCCGGGGCCGACCGGCTGACTGGCGCTGGCCGCGCCGGTACGCCGCAGATGGTGGCACCGGGGGCGTCGGACATTCTGGATCTGGCTGGCTGGCAGGAGACTCCGCTTCGTTTTCAGGACCGGCCCTGTCATGTCCACAACCGGCTGATAAAAAGCGTGGCTTTCAATGCCGAAGAGCGCCGGGAACTGGCCCACGCCATCGCCGACCGTCTGGCCACGGCGCAAGGCCCGACCCATTTCTTCCTGCCCAAGGGCGGGATCGAGGAATGGGATCGCCCCGGCGAGGCGGCGCATAATCCCGAGGGTTTGGCCGCGTTCTGTGACGAGGTGGAACTTGCGATGAGCGGGCGCGTGGAGATGACGGCTCTGGATTGTCATATCAACGACACTGCCTTCTGCGAGGCGGTTCTGGTCCGGCTCGATGACTGGATCGCTTCGGGAATTGTCGCCAAAGGCAAGCTGACAGCATGACCGAGGTGCTTTGGGGAAGGGGCGCGTTGACTTCGGGCAGTGCGGATCCGCTGGAGCGAGGGGGTCGTGGCGCAACCCAAAGTGGCTGCTGCCGGGGATGGGGTATCCTGCCAGTGAAAGACTGCGATGCCCGTCGGGGAATTGTCAGTTAACCGGCTGAATATCCTCAAGCGCGCAACGCCACTGTCAGCCGCCATCAACTTTCTTCGAGAGCGGTATGCAAGGCTCTGGCTTCGAATGTTCTGCACATCCATTCGGCAACGGGTTTTCGCTGTGTCACATGGGTTTCCTGGCCGCTTCGATCACGGCTTTGCACGTCAGTTCGCGCAACCTTTGCTGACCATCATGAGTGAAAAGTGTCTTGTCAAAGCTGATGCCGAAGCTGAAGCGGTTGGAAACATTGAAGAAACTTGCAGCACTGATCAGCCAGTGTAGCTCGTGGGGGGAAACATCAGAGCGAATGCTCCCGTCCTTCTGGCCGCGCGCGCAAATATCCTCGATCCGTTCAATGGCGCTGGCGTTCACGCGTGCGATCAACGGCGACCCTGCCAAATGCTTTCCCTTATGCACATTCTCGATCATCACAAGCCGGATAAAGCTCTCATTCGCGCGATGATGGTCGAAGGTGAATTCGACCAGTTTGCGGAGCGCATCAAGGGGGGGCAGCGACGTCAGATCGAGGGAGGCTTCTTCCGAACGTACCTTGCGATAGGCTTCTTCGAGCACCTGGCGGTAAAGCGATTCCTTGTCGCCAAAATAGTAATAAATCATGCGCTTGGATGTGCGCGTTCGGGCGGCAATTTCATCCACCCGCGCTCCGGTTAGTCCGTGCTCTGCAAATTCCTCGGCCGCCGCCGCAAGGATGTTTGCCTGCACGGCTTCCGGATCCTGCTTCCACTTTTTTCGGGTCTGTGTCTCGGTCATGCGTCTGGTGCCAATTGCGAGGTCAGGGCTATCCAATCCAATAATGTACTATCCAGTTAAAATCAATTGACACAATTAACCGATTGGTTCATTACAAGCGCCAGGAGATGGGGGAGCTTGATTCGCAGCATGGATCGTCAGCAAGACAACACGGACTCGGTCCTGATTGGCCTGATCGGGTCAGGAATCGCCGGATCGCGCACTCCGGCCATGCATGAAGGTGCTGCGCGGGCGCTTGGCCTGCCGCTGGTTTATCGCCGGATTGACCTGAGCCGGTATGCGGATACTCCGCTGGCCGACCTGATCGCGCAACTGGAGTGGCTCGGCTTTGACGGGGTGAATGTGACCTATCCCTGCAAGCAGGCGATCCTGCCATTGCTGAACGACTTGTCAGAAAATGCGGCCGGGGTTGGGGCCGTCAACACGGTCGTGTTCCGAGATGGTCGCAGGCACGGCCATA
This sequence comes from Natronohydrobacter sp., assembly GCA_020832555.1. GTDB lineage: Bacteria > Pseudomonadota > Alphaproteobacteria > Rhodobacterales > Rhodobacteraceae > Roseinatronobacter. The sequence goes on from JAFIEM010000001.1 coordinate 46,657, forward strand.
ACACGGACATCTGGGGTTTTGCGGAAGCGTTTCGTCTGGATCTGGCAGGCGTGCCGCGCCGCGCTGTTCTGCAGCTCGGTGCGGGCGGTGCGGGGGCTGCGACGGCTTTCGCCCTGTTGTGCGAAGGGGTCGAGGAATTGCGGCTCTACGATCCGGTTGCGAGCAACAGTTCTGCAGTCGTGCAGCAACTGTCGCAGCGATACGACCCGGCCCGCATCAAGGTTGTCAGCGATCCGATGCATGCAGCGCGGGGCTGTGACGGGATCGTTAATGCATCCCCCGTCGGAATGGAAAAACTGCCCGGCATGCCGCTGCCGCCACAGGCGATCCCGACAGGCGCCTGGGTTGCGGATATCATTTACTTCCCGATGGAAACCGAGTTCCTCAAGGCCGCAAAATCGCGCGGCTGCCGTGTGATGAACGGTGCAGGCATGGCTTTGTGGCAAGCCGTGCGCGCCTTCGCGCTCTTCACAGGCCAGGCCCCGGATCTCGACGCTATGCGCGCCGCGTTTCATGCGGCGCGACCTGCACCCGCTCTGATCGCGCAACAAGCGCGACTGATTTCCTGAAAAAACGCAAAAGGGAGGAAACCATGCGTTCGAAAAGTTCAACTTCTGCCCTCGCCCTCGGGTTGGCACTTGGCCTTGGCCTGAGCGCCGCGCAGGCGCAGACCATTCGCTTTGGCCATGTCGATCCGGCTGACTGGACCTCGTCCAAGAAAGGGGCCGCCGCCGAAGTGTTCAAGATGCTGGTCGAAGGCGAATCCGATCTGACGGTCGAGTTGTTCCCGGCAGGCTCGCTCGGCAATGAAAACGAGTTGATCGAGCAGGCGCAGGAAGGGCTGACTCAGGTCGTGATGGTTTCGGGCGCCATGAGTCGCGTCTGCCGCGCCGCGCAAGTGCTTGACGTGCCTTTCACCTTCGCAGATGCGACAGTCGCATGGTCGGTGCTGGACGGGCCTTTCGGTGCCGATCTGGCCGAACATTGTCTGGCCGAATCCGGTCTGCGCACGCTGGCCTATGGGGAAACCGGGGTCCGACATTTCACCAACAACACCCGTGAAGTGCGCAGTCCGGCCGATATGGCGGGCCTGAAATTCCGCGTCCAGCCGATCCCGCTTTATGTCGAGATGGTCAATGCGCTGGGCGCAGAGCCGACGCCCGTGCCGTGGACCGAAGTGCCGAATGCTCTGGCCACCGGCCTTGTTGACGGGCAGGAAAACCCCATCGGGGTGATCTATGGCAACAACCTGCACCAGCTGCAAAAGCATCTGACGCTGTCGGGCCATGTCTATGCGACCGATTTTCTGGTCATCAATGACGAATTCTTCCAGTCGCTGAGCGAACAGCAACAGGCCGTTGTGGCCCGCGCCGCAACTGTTGCAGGCACAGTCGGTCGCGCCATCCAGCAGTTCAATTCGGCCCAAGGGCTGAGCGCCATGGCGAGCGAAGGCGTTGCAGTCTATGCGCCGACCGCTGAAGAGCTTGGTCAGTTCCGCGAACTGGCACAACCGGCCGTGCTGGAATGGCTGCGTGGCGAGTTGGGCGACGATGCCCAGTGGATCGACCGTCTGCAAGCCGCGATCGACGGCTAAGCATTTCTGGCGCGCGCATCAGGCGCGCGCCAGTCTACCCTGATCCGAGGAGCGGATGAATGCTCTTGCGTGTGCATCGTTATCTGACGGCAGCCTTTGCGCTCGGCGCAAGCCTTTGCATGGCCGCGATTTTCCTGATCGTTCTGATCAATTCGCTGCGCCGCTACTTCATGGGCCGCTCCTGGCCCTGGGGCGAGGAATTGCCGGTGTATCTGGCGATTTACGGCGTGATGTTCGGCATTTCGATGGCAGTCATGCAAGAACGCCATATCGCCTTTCGGATCTTGACTGATTTCCTGTCGCCCCGCTTGCAACGCATGACAGCGCTTGCAGTTGATCTGATGACCGTCGCAGTTGGCATCATTCTCGCACGCTCTGGCCTGTTGTTGATCGAAAGCCGTGGCGCGCGTGATGCTTCGGGACTGGTGACGACCATGCGCGGTCTGTCGCGCGATTTCGACATGCCCTGGATTGCGCAGCTTGGCACGCTGGGGCCGTGGCAATTCGCGCTGGTGATCGGTGGGGTCATGCTGAGCATTGCGGCCTGCATCCAGTTCCTGACCCGTCTCTTCACCCCAGCGCCCGAGGTAACCCCATGAGCATCGTCATTCTGATCCTCGGGCTTGTCCTTGGCGCCCCGATTGCGTTTGCGATCCTGCTGTCGCTTGGCGTTTTCATGGAATTCGCGCCTGCGCCCTATCATGCGCGCATTGTCGCCGCCGAGGTGTTTCGCGGGCTGAATTCCTTTCCCCTGCTGGCGATCCCGCTTTTCGTGCTGGCAGGCGAGGTGATGAACGCCTCTGGCATCACGCATCGGATCATCGCGTTTTCAATCGTCATCGTGGGCCGGTTGCGCGCGGGTCTGGCGCTGGTGAATATCTGGGCGAGTGTCGTCTTTGCGGGCCTCTCGGGCTCTGCCATTGCCGACACATCCGCCATCGGGCGCGTTTTTGTCCCGGAAATGGAAAAAGCCGGCTATCCGCGCGATTTCGCCGCCGCCCTGACCGCCGCAAGCTCTGTCATCGGCCCGATCATTCCGCCCTCGATCCCGGTCATCATCTATGCGTTGACAGTCACCGGCGTTTCCGTGCCTGCGCTGTTTCTGGGTGGTGTCGGCCCCGGTCTCCTGCTGGCGATTGCGCTCTCGGCCTATGTCATGCTGACGATCCGGCGCATCCGCCCCGGCGATGCCACTGACCGCGCTGCCTATGATGCGATCCCTGCCAAATTCGGCGCGATCCTTGGGGGCTTTCTGCCACTGATGATGCCTGTCTTCGTCGTGGGCTCGATCATCCTGGGCGTTGTCACCCCGACCGAGGCCGCCGCCTTCGCCGTGGGCTATGCGCTGGTTCTGGGCGGGCTGATCTACCGCGAGGTCAACTGGCGCGATCTGCCCCGCATCTTCGCGGAATCGATGCGCGACAGTGCCGTGATCCTGATCATCATGGCGGCAGTCTCGGCGGGCAACTGGCTTCTGACCTATAACCGCATTCCCAACATGCTGACCGATTGGGTGATGGGCAATATCGACAGCACAACCGTGTTCCTGCTGATGGTGATCGTGCTCTTTCTTTTCGTGGGCCTTTTCCTTGAAGGGATTGCCGCGATGCTGGTGCTGGTTCCGATCCTGCATCCGATTGCGGTCAGCATGGGGGTCGATCCGACGCATTTCGGCATCATCGTGATCTTCAACCTGATGATCGGCCTGATCACGCCACCGCTGGGCCTGTGCCTGTTTGTGGCCGAAAGCGTGGCCAAGGTCGGCATGGGACCACTGATCCGCCGCATCATGCCCTTCTTTCTGGTCGAGGTGCTGGTGCTCTTCATCATCACCTTTGTCCCGCAAACTGTCACCTTCCTGCCGCGCGCCTTGGGGTTCTGACCATGCAATTTTCCGGCGAAATCCTGATCGAAGACGAGTTTCTGCGTGACGGCTTGCAGAACGAGGCGCGGGTTTTCACGCTTGCCGAAAAGCTGGAGTTTCTGGCGGCGCTGGAAGCTGCGGGCCTGCGGCGTATTCAGGTCGGCAGTTTCGTGCATCCCAAATGGGTGCCGCAAATGGCCGATACGGATGCGCTTTGTGAGGCGATGCCACGCAATGCTGGCGTGACCTATACCGCGCTCGTGCTGAACGGCGCGGGGCTGGATCGCGCGCTGGCTGTGGGACTGGAGCATCTGTCGATCTCGATCTCCGCATCCGAAACCCATTCGCGCAAGAACACCAATCGCAGCGTCGATGAGGGGCGCTCGGCCATCACGCCAGTGATCGAGCGGGCGCTTTCCGAAGGGGTCACTGTGCGCGCAGGTATTCAGTCTGCCCTTGGCTGCGGATTCGAGGGCCGGATTGATCCCGCGCGCGTCATCGCCATTGCGCGCGAATTCGCGGCCATCGGGGTGCAGGAAATCAACATCGCCGACACCGCTGGTCTGGCCAATCCGGTGCAGGTCTTTCACCTGTGCTCCAAGCTGCAAGACGCGATCGGGTCAGATGTGGCACTGTCGCTGCATCTGCATGACACGCGCGGGCTGGGGCTGGCGAATATGCTGGCGGGGCTGCAAGCGGGGGTGCGGATTTTTGACGCGGCCATGGGCGGCCTTGGCGGCTGCCCATTTGTGCCCGAAGCCACCGGCAACATCGCCACTGAAGATCTGGCCTTCGCCTGCGAGGAGATGGGGCTTGCCACGGGCATCGACTGGCAGAAGCTGCGCGCCCCCGTGGCGCGGGCCGAAGCACTTCTGGGCCGCCAGTTGCCCGCCCGCCAGAGCCATGTTCCCGTCCCCCCTTGGCTGAGGCAGCTCGCATGACACATCCCTATGCCCTCTCGTATCTGACAGTCCCCGGCGTGACCCCGCCCGAACAGACCTATATGGCGGCGCGCACGGGCTATGATCTGGTCAGCTATCGCCTGTTTCATCTGGGCGTCGCAGGCGAGCCGGACATCAACCCGACTGACCCGCAGATCATCCGCGACACCAAACGCGCTTTGGCTGAAACGGGTCTGAAGTGCTTCGATATCGAATTGATGCGCATTCTGCGCGGGCTTGATCCGCGTGACTTCCTGCCTGCTTTCGAGGCCGGGGCAGAGCTTGGCGCCAGCCAAGTGATCTGTTCCGCCTGGACCGATGTGCGCAATGACCGCAAATTCATTGTCGAGACTTTCGCGGAAATCTGCGATCTGGCCGCGCCGTTCGGCCTGACGGTCAATCTGGAATTCCCGGCCTTTTCGCGGCTGACCACGCTGGAAGAGGTCGTCGACATTCTGGAACGCATAGGGCGGCGCAATCAGGGGGTGCTGGTTGACACGCTTTACATGCATTTCAACAAGGCCCCGCTTCTGGCGCTTGAACGTGTGCCGCCGGAATGGATCAATTTCCTGCATATCTGCGATGCAGATGATCTGGCCTATACGCGCGACGCCATGATCCAGACCGCCCGCGATGCCCGCCTCTACCCCGGCGAAGGGGCCATCGACTATTGGGCGGTCAATTACCTGTTTCCCGAGCTCCCGCTCTCGATCGAATTACCGCATGCCAAGCGCATCGCGGAATTCGGGCCAGAGCAACATGCGCTGAATTGCCTGATCGCGGCCAAATCCGTGTTCGAAGGCGAGGATGCGCTTCCATCCACGGCGGCGCGATGAGGACCGCAACACAGGAGAACTGACCAAATGGCCAGAGAACTGACAGAGGCAGAGACCGCCACGGTCGATGCCATGATGGCGCGTGCGCGCGCAGCAATGGAAGAGATCAAGGATTACGATCAGGCGCGGGTCGACCGTCTGGCGCAGGCGCTTGGCTGGGCTTGCGGGAATGAAACGACCTTTCTGCGCATCGCGCAAATGGGTGTTGATGAAAGCGGCATTGGCGACAGGGCAGGGCGCGCAGGTAAACGCTTCAAGATCCTGGGCGTGCTGCGCGATGCGCTGCGCGGCAAATCCGTGGGCGTGATCGAGGAAGACCGCGAGAAGGGCCTGACCAAGATCGCCAAACCCGCCGGCGTGATCGCAAGCCTTATCCCGACCACCAACCCCGAACTGACGCCGCCCGTGACCGGCATCTATGCGATCAAATGCAAGGACGCGGTGATCTTCTCGCCGCATCCGCGCGCGCGCAAGACCACATTCGAGATGGTGCGCGTCATGCGCGAGACGCTCGCCAAACTCGGCGCACCGCGTGATCTGTTCCAATGCGTCGAACACCCCTCGATCCCGATGACCGAATATCTGATGTCGCAGGCCGATCTGACCATGGCCACAGGCGGCAAGCCGATGGTGCAGGCGGCCTATTCCAGCGGCAAACCCGCCTATGGCGTGGGTGCGGGCAATGCGACGATGGTGATTGACGAAGATGCCGATATCACTGAGGCGGCGCTGAATTCGCGCTTGTCCAAGACCTCGGATTTCGGGTCGGGCTGTTCGGCGGATGGCAATCTGATCATTCATGCCAACATCTATGACGCGATGCGCGCGGCCCTGATCGCCGAGGGCGGTTATCTCTGCTCGCCCGAAGAAAAAGCCTTGCTGGCGAAAGCGCTGTGGAAAGACGATGGCAGCCGCCGTGTCGAGACAGTTGCAATCGCCGCCCAGGCCATCGCGGAATTCGCGGGCTTCAGCATCCCCGATGACCGCAAGTTCATCATGGTCGAACAGGATGAAATCGGGCGCGAGCACAAGTTTTCCGGCGAAAAGCTTTGCGTCGTCATGGCGCTCTATCGCGCGGCGGATTTCGACGATGCGCTGGCCAAGGTCCGCGCCATCTATGACGTGGGCGGCAAGGGCCATAGCTGCGGGATTTACTCCTTCAACGAAGACCACATCCTGCGCCATGCGATGAATGCGCCAGTCAGTCGCGTGATGGTGCGTCAGCCGCAATCCAAGGCCAATGCGGGCAGTTTCACCAACGGGATGCCGATGACCTCCAGCCTCGGTTGCGGGATCTGGGGCGGCAATATCACGAATGAGAATGTCAGCCTGAAACACTACATGAATGTCACATGGGTCGCGCGGCCCATCCCCGAAGACCGCCCCTCGGATGCGGAACTTTTTGGCGAATTCTACAACACAGAGGTGATGTGATGGATGGTGCATTTCGCTCCGGCAAGACTGACCTGATGGCCCCGCAACTGGTGCGCTATCTCGAAGCGCGCGGTGTGCGCCATATTTTCGGGCTGTGCGGCCATACCAATATCGCCGTGCTCTCGGCGCTGGCCAATTCCAGCCTGCGCTTCATCAATGGCCGCCATGAACAGATCAGCGCCCATGCCGCTGATGGTTATGCGCGCGTCACGGGGCGGGCCTCGGTCCTGTTGTCGCATCTCTCGCCCGGTCTGACCAATGCGGCGACAGGTGTGGCCAATGCCGCACTCGATTGCATCCCCATGGTGGTGATCGCAGGCGATGTGCCCAGCTACTATTACGGCAAGCACCCGCATCAGGAAGTGAACCTGCATGCTGATGCCAGCCAGTATGAAATCTACCGCCCCTTTGTGAAACGCGCCTGGCGCGTCGACACGCCTGATCTGCTGCCCGAGATTCTGGAGAAAGCCTTCACTCTGGCCGAATCCGGCCAGCCCGGCCCGGTTCTGGTCAATGTGCCGATGGATTTCTTTTCGGCGCAGATAGACACTGCACTTTGGGCGCGTGTCAGCCAAGGCCCGCGCGCGCTGGCCAAGCCGTCGCTGGATGATGACACCGCGCGCCAGATCGTGGCGCATCTGGCTGACGCGCAGGCACCCGTCATTCATGTGGGCGGGGGCATTGCGCTGGCCCAAGCCTATGATGAATTGTGCGATTTCGTCGATCACATGCAGATCCCGGTCAGTCATTCGCTGATGGGCAAGGGCGTTCTGGCCGATGATCATCCGCTGGTTTTGGGCATGACCGGCTTCTGGGGGATGAAATTCACCAATGACACCACGCTGGCCGCCGATTGGATTCTGGCGCTCGGGACGCGGTTCAAGGAAGCGGATTGTTCCAGCTGGTATCCGGATTACACCTTCAATATTGGCGGCGACGGGTCAAAACTGATCCATATCGACATTGAACCGCAGGAAATCGGGCGCAACTACCCTGCCGAAATCGGCGCAGTGGCCGATCTGAAAGCCGCGCTGCGCGTGCTGACCCGTGTCGCGCGCGAGATGTTGCCGCAGGGTCGCAAGGCGCCGGGTCTGGCGGAAAAGATCGCCGCCGAGCGCGCCAAGTTCGCAGCGCAGAATACCGCGATGCAAAGCTCGGACGCTTTCCCGATGATGCCAGAGCGTATCCTTGCGGATCTGCGCGCCGCGATGCCCAAAGACGCCATCCTGACCTCGGATGTGGGCTGGAACAAGAATGGCGTGGCGCAGCAATTCGACATTCTGACGCCCGGATCAATTCTGATCCCCGGCGGTTTTGCCACCATGGGTTTCGGCCCGCCTGCGGCAGTGGGTGCAAAGATCGCCGCACCCGAGCGGGTTGTGATCAGCTTGGTGGGCGATGGCGGCTTCGGGCAGAACCCGGCGGTTCTGGCCACAGCGGTTGCGGAAAATGCGCCGGTGATCTGGGTCATCATGAACAACAATGCCTATGGCACCATCGCCGGACTGCAAAAGGCGAATTACGGCCTGACCCATGGCACCACCTTCCCCCGCGCCACTGACGGCGAAGAGCAGACACCGGATTACGCTGCCATCGCGCGGGCCTATGGCTGCGACGGCATCCGCATCCGCTCTGCCGCCGAGTTCCGTCCCGCGCTGGAGGCCGCAATCGCGAGTGGCAGGCCGACCGTGATCGACGTGGCGATGATCAACAACCCGACACCCACTTCGGGGCATTGGAACATCCTCGATATCTACTCGCCTGACGGTTCAGGCGGGCACGCAACGACGGACTGATTTTTGGAGTGCACGCCATGAAAACCTCGATTTCGTCACTTTCGGTCTCGGATACGCTGGAAGACAAACTCGCCGCTTTTGCAGCGGCGGGTTTCGACGGGATCGAGATTTCAGAGCAGGATTTCACGGTTCAGGGCAGCACCCCGACCGAAATCGGCCAGCTTGTGCGCAGACATGGGCTGGAGGTCACTCTGCTGCAAACCACGCTCGCACTGCCCGGTATGCCCGACCTTGATCACCGCTTTTCGCAGTTGGAACGGCGCTTTGACATCATGGCGGGCCTGGATTGCAGCTTGTTGCTGCTCAAAGCACCCTCCGACCCGCAGACCCAAGGCGGCATTGACCGCATGGCCGATGATTTGCGACAGGCCGCCGAGCGGGCTGCGATCCGTGGCTTGCGCATCGGGTTCGAGGCCCGCGCGCAGGCGACCCACATTCAGGACTACCGCGACGCATGGGAAATCATCCGCCGCGCGGATCACCCGGCGCTGGGGCTTGTGCTGGACAGCTTCCATGTGCTCGTGCGGGGCGGGTCGCCGGAAAGCATCCGCGCCATTCCTGCTGAGCGTATCTTTCACGTCCAGCTTGCCGATGCCCCGGCCACCCAGATGGATTTCGACTTCAAATCGCGTGGCTTTCGCATGTTGCCGGGCGAAGGTGATCTGCCGCTTCTGACCTTCCTGCGCGCCGTTCTGGCGACGGGCTATCGCGGCAGTTTCGGGCTGGATCTGTCGCAGGACCGCTCGCGCGCCAGCACCCGCAATCTGGCACTGGACGGCCATCGCGCGCTGATCGGGCTGGCCGATGCCGCACGGCGCAGCGAGCCGGGGCTGAAACTGGCCCTGACCGAATTTCCAGCGCCCTCGCCTGTGGAAGACGTGGCTTTCGTGGAATTCGCAGCCAGCCCCGAGCAGGCCCAAACCCTTGGCAAGATGCTCGCCTGTCTGGGATTTGCGCAAGTCGCGCGCCACAAATCCCGCGCTGTGACCCTGTGGCAGCAAAACGAGGTCCGCATCGTGGTGAACTCGGAGCCCACCGGTTACGCCCATTCCGCGCAAGTCATGCACGGAACCAGCGTCTGCGATATCGGGCTTATGGTTCCCGATGCCGCCTCTGCCGCAGCGCGCGCGGTTGCCCTTGGCGCAAGGCGATTCCACCAGACCCGGCACCCGGATGAGATGAATATCCCCGCTGTGCGCGGCGTTGGCGGATCGGTCCTGCATTTCCTTGATCGCAAGAGCGATCTGAGCGGGGTCTGGGAGCAGGAATTCATTCCGCTGCCGCAAGAAAGCGACCTTTCAGACGCAGGCTTGCGCCGCATCGACCATCTGGCGCAGGTCATGAAACTGAACGAATTGCCGGGCTGGGCGCAGTTTTACGCTGTCTTGTTCGATATCGACAAGGCATCCGAAACCCGCGTCGCCGATGCCGGAGGACCGGTGCGCTCGGTCGCGTTGCAAACCCGCGATGGCGCATTTCGGCTGACCTTGAATGGCGTGGACACTCATCGCACATTCGTCGGACGCTTCTTGTCAGACAGCTATGGAGCGTCGGTTCAGCACATCGCCTTCCAGACCGATGATATTTTTGGAACGGCTCATGCCATGACAGCGACAGGTTTTGAGGCGCTTTCGATCCCAAGCTCCTACTATGATGATTTGCGCAGCAGTTTCGACCTGCCAGCCGAATTCGTCGCGCAACTTGAAGAAGCAAGCCTGCTCTATGACCGCGACACAGGTGGCGGCGAATTCTTTCAGCTCTACTCGGTCCCGCACGGTGACGGGTTCTTTTTCGAGATTGTCGAACGCCGTAATGGGTACTCAGGTTATGGCGCACGAAATGCGCCCTACAGGACAGCGGCCTTGAAACGACTGGCCGTAGGATAAGCCAAACCGCTCGGATCGTTGGCGGAGGGTTAACTACAGATCGCGATTTGGCACCACTCGCGCGCCCGGAGCAGCGCGGTGATCAAGGGATTTGTCGAATTGGTTTTGGCGGTCATGCCATGCGGCTTGGGTCCGTTCAGGGTGTCTGTTGTGCAGCTTGGCGCCGCCAAAGCGTAACTGGCAAGCCGTTTGTCGGGATCGGAGTGGGAATGTGACGCCAGTTTGGCCGGTCGGATCCCTCCATCCCTAGTTTGAACCGCCGGAGGAACTCGACGATAAATGCTTTCACCTGAATCGTGGAAAAATGGAGCCCGATGCATTTATGCGCCCCGCCCCCGAACGGCGACCAGGCAAATTTATGCACGCGATCCTCGGCGCGGTCGGGCGTGTATCTGTCGGGATCAAAACGATCAGGATGGGGAAAAATCTCGGGGGTCATCATGACCGGACCGGGGCAGATCACAACCTTTGTGCCGCGCGGCAAATGGTGGCCCTGCCATTGGGCGTCGGCCATGACAGCGCGGGCGGTGAAGGCAGAGGGCGTAAACCGGCGCAACGCCTCGCGGTAGACACGGTTGGTCAAGTCCAGCTTCTCCAGATCCCCATAGGACAGGGGACCAACAGGCAGGTGTGCAATCTCGGCGCGAACGCTTTCCTGAAGGTGGTCATCCTGTGCGAGGGCCCAGATCATGGCGGTCAAAGCGCCCGTGACGGCGTCATGCGCCGCGATCAGAAGGAAATTGAAATGATCTATGATGTCATTGTCGGACCAGGTTTGCCCGTCTTCATTCTGCGCAATGCAAAGCTGGGAAAAGAAATCGTTGCCCCCAGTCGCTTTGCGCCTGGCAATCAATCGTCTGAAATCATCTGACAGAGATTTACGGGCCGCAACGCCGCGCCCCATTTTGGTGAAAGGCAATGGTTTGCGGATCAATGCGCTGGTCGCGGCAACTTCCTGAACAAATGCCGCGTTTATGCGCGCGACCTCGGCTGGGTCTTCGAGGCCCATGAAGACTTTTGCACCAAGACGCAGGGTCAGTTCCTTGATCGCGGGTGCGAATTTCATCTTTTCGCCTGTCGGCCACTCATCCAGCAATCGTGCGATTTCACCATTCATCAGGTGAAGATAGTTTTCCAGCACCGGTGCCCGGAACGCAGCTTGCATGACGCGCCGGTGGGCGCGGTGGTCCAGATCATCACGGTGCAGAAGCCCACCCGAGAACAACGGGGCAAAGGCCTTCAGCCCGTGTTGCGCCGAGAAGATGTTGTCGCGGTTCAGGTACACATGTTCAAGCGCGTCGGGTCCGGCCAGAACGACCCATGTTTCGCCGAAAACACTCATGCGGAACACGTCACCAAAGCGGGCGACCTGATCAGAATAGGTGCCATAAGGGTCCAGAGCAAAACTTATGGTTTTCCCGATGAACGGGAACTTGCGCGGCCCCGGGATATGCCCCAAATGCGGGCGCGGCAGCCGGGTGCTGAGGACTGGGTCGGTTTTCAAGACGGACATGCGGGTGCTTTCATGCGGCGCGTTCAGGATACCCGCAGGGATGTGCGGTCAATCTTCGAGTGATGGCGCTTGTCCATCGGCATGGCGGCAATATGGACGACGCGCTCGATCCCGAATTCACAGGCATGGCGTTGCCACACCGACACCTGCGCCCTGTCTCCTTCGATTACAAGGCAAGGTCCATCATCGGTCGCCATCAGGGCGCATTGGCGCACACCGGGCCATTGCCGCGCGGCGACCTCGACCGAAAAGGGATAGCCTATGCGACCGGCGACATTGACTTCTGTTCCCATGCGGCCCAGCAACCATAAGCGGCCCTGCGCATCCAGACGGCCCGCATCACCTGTGCGGTGCCAGATTGTTGCGCCGTCACGGATCTTGTTTTGCGCGTCATGGGCCGGGTCGAGATAACCACGGTTCACATGCGCCCCGGCGACCTGAATTTCATCCGCGTCAATGCGCAGGCTGATCTCTGAAACCGGATGTCCGACCAGAAGCCCGTGTCCGCTGACCATCGCGGCGCGGTCATCCTCTGTTATGTCTGTGGCCTCCAGATGGGCGATCGGCTCTGCCTCGGTCGAGCCATAGACACAACACAGGCGCAAATCCGGTCGCACTGCGCCGAGCCGGTCAATCAGTTCGGGAAATACGGGACCACCGCCAGTAAACACCGTATGCAGCGGTGCTTCCGTTCCTGCCTGCACCAACATTTCGCATAGTGACGGGGGTACCAGCGCGCGGGTGACGTGATTTCTCTGCATCCAGTCATGCAACTGTGCCGGGTCCAGCGCGTCGAGGCGCGAGAGTTTCCAGTTCGGCAAAACCGATGTCCGCCCGCTGGCAATGTTGATGAGCACGAAGACTGGAAACGCGACCAGATCGCGCTCAGGCTGCGCGCTGTGTAGCAGCGGCGCGATGGCATTATGCTGGGCGGCAAGAAAATCATGGCTGCGCGGAATGGCCTTTGGCATCCCTGTTGTGCCCGATGTGAAGGAGATAAGCGCGATATCCGTGCCCGCAGGCGGGGCTATGTCGCAAGAGGACGCGGCCCGTCGGTTGGGGCGCAGATGGCGCATACCCCATAATTCGGGCAAGATCCAACGCAGCAGCCCGAACAGACCAGAGCTGCAAAAGGCGCGCGGTCTGGTGGTGCGCACTGCATGGCGTAACCCGGCAAGACCCAATGCGGGTTCTGGCAAGACCGCAGTTGCGCCAAGCGTCCAGAGCGCAGCCAGGCCAGCATAGAGGTCTGCGTCCACAGACATCGCCACCAGCACCCTGTCGCCCGCGCAAATCCCCTTGCGGTGCCACGCATTCGCAAAGCTCATACGGCGCGCATCCAGTTCGGCGAAGGTGACGGCACGACCTTTGCCGTCGATCAATGCTACTCTGTCAGGATACTGCCGAACCGCAGCCGCAAAGTCGCGCAGCAGTTCAGACATCCCATTTCAACCCAAGCAATTCATAGCGACGAAACACCTGCCCGCCTTCCTGACGGCTGCGCTCGGCAGAGCGGTTGTCGTCATGAATCAGCGCGTGGATCATGGTCTCAAAACCCATCGCGCGGGCGGCCGAGTGACAGGCATGCACCATATACCGCCCCGCGCCGGGCATGAAACTGGCATAGGTTTTCAGGATGACAGTTTTCGTGTCCAGTCCTTCTGCATAGTTGGGGATCGCGAACAGAAAGCCCGCCAATGTCCCGTCCGGCCTGCGCGCGAAGAAGATCAGCTCGCGCTTGAGCATGGGGATGACGGGTTTGTACATCTCAAGAAAGGCGGGTTCGGTGATGGGCGTGTAAAAGGCATTTCCTGCAAATGCCTGTGAGGACAGGACAAAGACCTCTCGAAACAGGGCGTCCGGGTCGTTGCCGTCCCAGGGCTCGACCGTGAAATCGGCCGGGGCGGGCAGGGGCGTGGGATCGTATGTCGCCAGCGACATGCGCGCCGAGAAATAGCGTGCGATGGGTTTGAATCCGGCGCTGGCAAAGATCTGCGGCTCGTGGGCGCGGTTGGCTGGTTCCATCAGAAATGCGGGCGTGTCGTCACTTTCGCTGACGAAACGATAACTGTGCCATGTGTCCCCTGCCATTGGTCCCAGAACCCTGTCGAACCCTGCATCACGCACCCGCAAGAGCGCCTGTTGCAACAACTCCGCGCCCGCTTGCGGCGATTTGAACGACACATCTCCCAATGTCGCAGCGGGCGCACCGTCCCAATCCGGCCCGTCCATATGGATCGTCAGAGCGGCGCCATCGGTTTTCAGCGTCTCGACTGTCACAGGCTTTCTCCGATTGGTGGAAATGCGCCGCCCTGATCCACGACCGCAAATGCATAATATGCCAGCGGCAAGGTCATAGACAACAATGTCAACTTCACAGCACGATGCCTGAAGAACAGACCAGGCAACGCTGCGCTGACAACCGCGCTCAGAGCAAGGCACAGGCAGGCGAGAACCAGCAGCGGTTCCGCCCATAAGCTGTGGGGCGGGTTCGCCCATGTTATCGCTTGGCGCAGTCCAAGCAGCGTGATGGCGATCACAGGCACCAAGACCAGATTGCCCCGCAAGGCCAGCGTGCTGAGCCCCATGACAAGTCCCATCGCCGTCAGGCCATAAAACTGGACCGCGTTCCACCCGACAGCATTCCCGAGCGCCAACCAACCGAAACTGAACAGTGCCAGCGCCGCAATCATGTCAAGATCACCGAAATTATCACCACTGGTGGTTCGGGAATTGGCCCAAGGATAGGCGACAAGCACCAAGGCGGGAAAGATTGCGTTTTGCAACTCTACCGATGCCAGTATCAGAAATATCGCTACGACATAGACACGCGCGGCGTGAGTCGACAGGCCAAAGCGCGGGCCGATGATGCGCGACGCCACGATTGTCATAACGAAAAGAACGACAATCGGGATCAGCTCTATCAGGCTGCTCTGACTGTGGACCTCCAGAAACACCAGAAGCCCCAGTGGCAGAAAAAGGTTGTCAAACCCGCGCCAGCTTTGGGCCTCGACCAATGCGCCGAACCCGGCCACCAAGACAGCAAGTGTCAGGATATTCAGGGGTGGCAGGTCCGACATGAACATCAGGCAGACCAGCGCCACCAGAAGCGTGATCACGAAGAACACCACTGTGCCTTCAACGCTTTTCACGCCCTCTTCAACCTTGAATCGCCGCGTGCCATAGGCCGTTCCGGCCAGCGCTGCAGCTGCATCCGCGAGGGTCAGAACCGCGATTGGCAGCACATAGAAAAGCGCCACTCCGTCTGCCAGAAAGAAGCAAAGTCCGACTGAAATGGCCAACAGGAAATCACCGTAGGAACGCCGTTCGACGCTGTGTACCGCTTCTCCCAGCCGTCCCGACAACTGTGGCATTCGCAGCATGATCATCATGACAAGAGTCAGGCCGATGATCATGTAGACGGGCCAGCGATCAGGAAAAAGCCACGGCAACCCGATCGCGTAAAGCCCGGTGCCGACATGCACGAGCTTGCGTTTCACTTCCGCGCTCAACGGCATGCCACGCACCAGCGCCATCAATGCCAAAAGCGCTGCAACCGAACCAAATGCGATCACAAGTTGCGCTGCGACAGTCACCTGACAACTTCCTCGATCACAAAATCCGAATAGAAGAAGGCCTTGTCACGCGCCTTGAGTTCGTCCTCAAGCTCACGCAGGCGCGTCACCCGCGCTGACGAATGCGGCGGCACCCGGCGGGGGACCATCATGTTCCAGTACACCAACCGCGCAGCGGGGGCTGCAGACCCCAGTATGCTGTCATAGACCTGAGCGAAAACCGGTTCTGACATATACTCGAAGATGTCCGACAGGTTGAAGCCATGCGCCAGCTCGCCAGTGTTGATGAAGGCTTCCAGCGACCCAGGTCGGATTTCGATACGGTCGCAGCGATCACGGATCAGGTCGAAATTCTCTGCACGCCACGCCATTGGCAGAGCCGCGCCATGCGTGCCCTTGATGATCCAGTGCAGATAGGGGTTTTCCGACGGGTCGGTTTCTACCGCTGCGTGGTGGATACGCCGTGCCACATGCTGCGCGGGGCTGCCATCGACATGGTCGAAAAACGCCTTGTCCCGGCCCATCCGGCCCATGACGAACCGCGAGAAAAAGACATTCAGCAACACCCGCCAGCGCCATGTGTTGAAGCGCGTGTCAAAGAAGGCCTGACGCCCCTTCCGGTCGCGTGGTACAAAGATGTCGTCACGCGTGGCGCGGCTATGCACCAAGGGCAGAAACCACGTTCGGAAAATGCGGAAATAGCGTTCGAACTTGCCCACACCGCCAGCCCCGAAGCGCGCGACATCCTCGGCCAAAGCAGTCCAGAAAGCCTGTGTTTTTTGATCCAGATCGGCCACCACACGCGCCAGCAGCACTTTGCGCCGGGTTGATGCGCGCGCGCCCATCAATTCCAGAAACTCGGCATGGGTTAATCCTGAATAGGCCGCGATCCGCAGCTTCAGGCAAGCGATCTGCGCAGGTGACAGGTCGACCGCCACAACCTTTGCGGGGTCCAGCAGGAGCATCGCCAGCGCATTGTCGCCCGCCGAACAGATCGACACCAGAGTTCTGCCTTCACAATTCCCCAGGGCCTTGGTCAGAATATCCGCATCTTCCCACAACTGGGCGTATCGGATGTGGTCAAAAGATGCTTTCGCCTCAATCTCAGAGCTTGCCAAAATGTCTCTCCACCTCGCCCGTAGCGCCATCGACGGTCAGAGTTTCACCATCTGCGATCCATTGCGTGGCACCTTTCAACCCGACCACACATGGGATACCCAATTCGCGCGCTACGATCGCCGAATGCGACAACAGTGATCCACGCTCGACTACAATGGCCGAAGCATTTGAGAAAACCGCAATCCAGCCCGGATCGGTATGACGTGCCACGAGTATTTCGCCCGCTGCCAGAGATTGCGTACGCGGGTCGCGGATCACGCGGGCCACCGCTGTCACCCGCCCCGCCGAACATCCGGTTGCACTGCGGCGCGTAGCGTCGTCTTGTGCATCAGGCGTTTCTGCCCAAACCGGCGCAATGGCCGGGCCGCGCAATTCTATCCGTTCAGGCGGGTCAGGACGGTTTGCGGCGGCAGAATCTTCGGCCTTGCGCAGGGCGACCAGCGCCTTCAGATCGCCTGACAGGCCATAGCCTTCGACCGCGCCCAGTATTTCTGATGTGGTCAGGCAAAACACGTCACGCGGTGCGTCCAGCAATCCGCGCGCGGCAAATTCACGACCAAGACCCAGAAAGACACGGCGCGCATAGCCGAATACACGGGTTCGCTCAAAGCGGAGATTCTCGCGGTCGCGCACCCGACTCTTGGTCCACGAGATTATCGCCTTCGCAACAGCGCGTTTGAACGGGTTGGGAAAAAGCGCGGGCCAGTCCGGGTCCTGGACATTGTGGGTTTTACTTGCCCCACGCTGCGCACTGGCCAGAATGGCCGCAAGCAGGCTGGACGGGTCGTCGCGCAGAGTCAGGCTTTCGAGTTTCAACTCTTCGGTGCAGCGATCTCCGAATTTTTCAAGATAGCTTTCGACCTCGCGGCGCAGCTCGGGATGGGCGTCAAGCCCGGCCATGCCGTCCACCTTGAGCGCGGCATCCAGACCGGCGGCTTTCGCAATCTGCCCCATTTTCAGGATGCGCTGCGCGGGTTCAGCCGAAATGATATCGCCTTGCCCGATCATCACATCGTTATGCAAGGTCAGACCCTCTGGCCCCAGCCATTTTTCCAGCAGGTTGCGCGAGGCCCCGAAGGCAATCATGCACAGGAAGTCATTGACAAGGGGGGCGTCCCAACGATCCAGCAGGGTGCTTTCAATCTTGCGATATTCCGCCGCCAGCGCGGTTGGTCCGGCGCGGGACACATCAAAGCCACTGTCCAGCGCGGTATTCAGCCGGGCATAGAACCGGCGGCGCGTGCGCGGCAACAGGATCGCCTGCCATACCAAGCCCATGCCTGCGCGCGTCAGTCGAAGATATTCAACAATGCGCGCAGACCCGGTGGCGGGCGGTGGGCCAATGCTGTCGGTCACGTCACGGGGCATGGGCGTATCCACACCCATCATCGTTTCCATATAGGCCCGGTTCAGCGAAAAGCCGGGCAAAAGCGCCAGCGCGCGATACCAGTTGACAAGGTTGTAATAGACACGCCCGTCCACGCGGCCCAGCATATTGCCAAAGACGGCGGAGTGCGCGGCGATTGTGCTGGCAGGCACACCCAGCAAGGCCACGAAGGCGCGGTAAACGCGGGCATAGACATGAACCGCAAAGGAATAGGTCAACGGGCTGACCATGCCCGGATAGCTTTCGACAATATTGGAATTATCGAATATAGTCAGTGTGTTATCATCATTCGGCAGAGGCAGGAGCGGCGTCGTGATCGGGCGCGATTGCAGGATGTGCAGCCCGCTGTCATCGATCGCCCATTCAATATCCTGCGGTGCGCCAAACACCTCTTCTGCGCGCCGGGCCAGAGCGGCGATCTGATGGGCCTGTGCTTCATTCAGCACAGCAGGTTCGGTGGCGCAGATCGCGCTAGGTCCGATTGTCCAGTCCTCGCCGTCTTCTTCGCCTGACACCAGCCGCTCGCCCAATCCGGCAATGGCCGAGACCACCACGCGGTCGCGCCGTCCGCTCACCGGGTCGGCGGAGAAGGCTACACCTGCCGCCCGTGCAGCGATCATGCGCTGGACTATCACCGCTGGCCCTTCGGCCCCCGCTTGTGATTTGAGCGCTCGGTAGGTGGCAACAGTGTCGGAGAAGCCCGATTTCCAGACCCGTCGTGCCGCTGCCTCCACATCCTCTGAGGGCACATTCAGCAACGTGTCAAACTGTCCTGCATGGCTATGCGCGGCACCATCCTCCTGTCGCGCCGAACTGCGCACGGCGAATGGCCCTGCGCCGAGTTGCGCGAGCGCGTCTGACAGCCCTATGAGCGGCGCACCCGTGTTGAAGGCGTCGGCGCGGATGACAAAAAACGCAGGCGGCGCAAACCCGTTCTGTGCCAGATGCGACAGGGCGGCAGCCTTGCCGCCCACGTCCTCGACACGCTGCGCCTGATCCTGCGGGACAATGAACGGCATCAGAACATCCTTGCAATCACAGGGGCGAACCCCGCCAGCGCGTAGCAGGCGAAGACCCAGAGCCCGGCAAATGTATCAAGGCGCTTCTGGGCCGCGATGGTGGGGGCCGCCGCATATGCCGCGGCGGTCCGCAAGCACAGCATTGCCGCAGCACCGCCCAGCACAAGCGCCCCCCAGACCACCCCCGTCGCCAGTCCTACACCGATCAGAAAGCCCCATGACAGGACAACACATCCGGCCCAGATCGCAGCGGCCTTTTTCGGCCCCCAGAGGCCGGAATAGGTGTCCACGCCGTCGATCTCGTTTTCCGGTGCCCAAAGCTTGCGCCCGATTTCCAGCACGCAGCCATTGACAAAGGACAGCGCCAAGAACAGCCCCAGCCAGACGGCGGGCGTGCCAGCGGGCAGCCATTCCATTGCGGTCAGCAGAAGATCGATCAGTGGCATGATCGCCATGTGACTGACCAGATAGAGCACAGGCCGCGCCTTCAGCCATTCCGCCACGCCAAATTCCGCCGTCATGGCCGCCAGCCACACCCAGACAAGCAGCAGCAACCACAAGACCGGCGGGTGCCATGCCCAAGCGGCAAACGCCGTGATCGGTAGGGACACCAGCCCGAGTGTCAGCACCGCTTTAAGCGAGATCAGGCCACGCGGGATGGGGCGGTCGGGGCGGTAGCGTTTGTCATCTTCCAGATCCTTGTATTCGTCACAGACCCGCATCTGAAAGAACAGCAGAATCGCGACAGTGAACCCGGCTGCAAACGCGCCCCAACCCGGCAGGGGCCGCCCTGCCATCTCGGCCGAGACACTGATGCTCGCGGCAGAAAAAATCGCCAGCAAAGGCACTGTCTTTGCCAGCGGGAAGCGTTCTTTCTGATAGGCCCACAGGGCAGCAGGTGTCATCTGTGCCGCGCCAGATTTTCATGCGCGCGGGTGAAATGCCCTGCGGCAATGGCCGCCACAATCGAGATTTCGCCGCACAGGCAGGTCGCGGCCACGACTTCGGCCAGCGCAGACCCATGACCCGCCCCTTTCAGGCCAAGGATGTTCAAACCAGCCGATTGACTGGGAAGGGATGTGCCTCCGCCGACCGAGCCAACGAGGATATTGGGCATGGTCACGCTGCAAAACAGGTCCTCGCCCCGCGCTTCCATGCGGGTGATGCCCATCGCGCTTTCGGCAACGCAGGCGGCATCCTGACCCGTAGCGATATAGACTGCGGCCAATCCGTTGGCATAATGCGCCTGCGCGCCCAACTGCCCCGACAGATGGGCGCCAAGATTGGCGACCTGACCGTAGTCGAGCATATCCCGGACCGTCGTTCCCAAGATGCGTTCGACCACGCTGGCCTTGAGCGTGACCGACGCGCTGACCTTGCGCCCGCGCCCTGTGACCAGCCCCAGAAACGAAGCTTTCTTGTCACCCGAAAAATTGCCTTCAATATACCACGCCTTCAGGGGAATCGGGCAGCGTGCCGCGATATCTTCGCACAGGGCATTGGTGGCAATTGTCACCATGTTCTGCCCCGCAGCATCGCCGGTGGTGTAGCGGCAAATCAGGAACACCACGTTATTGTCGATCATCGGCTCGACCGACACCAGTTTGCCGTAGCGCGTTGTGGCTTCCGCTGCGGCTTTCAACTGATCGACTTCGGTCACGACCCATTCGACGAACAGCCCGGCATTCAGCAGGTTTTCCAGCACGAAGGCCGGAGTGCGGATGACCCCTTCATACAGGATTGCGGTGCTGATCCCGCCGGATTTCGTGGCAGCATGGGCCCCGCGCGCATAGGACGCAACCAGCGCCGCCTCGGTGGTGGCCATGGGCACATGGAAATCCCCGTGGGCATTTAACCCGTTGATCCGCAAAGGGCCGATAATCCCGACAGGCAGTTTCACGGTTCCGATGAAGTTTTCGATATTGGCGTTGAACTGCTCTGGCCTCTCCAGCGTCAGCGGGTCGGCGATCGCCGCGCGATCAGCGTCGCTGGTGGTCCCGGCAAGATGGGCCCAGTATTTTGCAACCGAGGTCTGCGTTGCCGTGCGGACGGGTCGCAGGGTGGTGAACTCGGCATCGCTCGGCAACATGCGTTCATGTAGTCGGGATTCAAGAAAACGGGCCCGAATTCTATTCAGCATTTCTTTGACATGCGAAGGAATGGTCATTGAAGCATACCGTGGCTGAAATTACCTCTACCGAAATATGTAGAGGTAGCAATTTGTGTCATCGGATTTCAGAAATGGCAACAATCGCTGGTAACTGGGTGCATAACACACCATCTACGCTAACCGGCAAGTGGCTTTGCGACAAGCACGAACGGCTGCTTCGGTGACTGCCCTGGAAGAGGCCGACAGGCGGCTTTCGGCCAGCCACAGCGCCGACGCAGTCGCTAAAGGACTGTTTGCGTATCCCGCCCCGAGCGGCTGCTGCGTGTCGCCCACGACTTGATCGAACGGCAGCTTATTGCACATATGCGACAGATCGCACCGTAGTTCCACGGCGCGCGCCATGCTCGACATGGCAGAAGTCCCAGGCAAATCGCATTGGCCTTCTTGTTTCGCCTAGGTCGAGCTGCGGGCACGGCAATAGGTCCGGGGTCGCATTGCACCTTCCCGGCGCTCTCGCAAACCCGACCGCCGATGTTCTCGGCGTGGAACGCGCCACCGCTTCCAATCCAGCGAAAGGATCGGACCATCAAGCCGTGGGATCAGACACTTCGGGTCCGCAAGGGCGATCGCCGCCGGGGCAGATCAGCCTTGCGGACCGCAAGGTTCAAGCGGCCTGGGCCGAGTGCGTATCGAGTTTCGCGATATTTCCGATAACTGCCTCGCGCTGGTGGCGCAGCACCTCGATATCTGCCTCTGTATAGGTGTCGCGCGCGATCTCGACTTCGCGCAGCGTGTCGTCATAGCGTTCGAGAATGCGCTTTTCTCCGTCACGCAGGGCGGGCAGTAGGCTTTTCTCATCCGCAGTCACGATGAAGCGGGCACGCAACGCCAGTTTGTGCACCAGCGTCATGTAGGAGCCGTCGGCATCAGGGCGTTCACCATGTTCCAGCAGGCGTCCGGCAAGTTCATGGGCATTGTTCATATGAACACGCTTGATTTCCGCGCTCAGCGCGCCGAGATCGTCGCGGCGTGCGAGTTTGGAAGCTTCCTCATAGCCTTTGACCGCATCGACAAGGGTTGTGTGCAGGGCAGAGAGTGTTTCTACAGGGGTTGGCATAGATTTCTCCTTGGATAAGGGTTTTCTTGACCAGACAACCTGTTTCGGCCCGCATGGTTCCGAAAAGCGCGCATTTGGGCGCTTTGGTCAGGGTGCAGGGGCCATCTGTTCGAGAACTGGACATGACGCGATTTCACAAGGCAAAGTGACCGACGACTGCCTCAGTTTTGCCGTAAAGTCGTCGTCAAACCGCTTGAAAATCTGATAATACATTGTGGGCTGGAAACAATTCCCTGTTTCTGGTCCGACATTTGGAATCAGGTCTTGAAATGGTTGATACGCGGCGGCTGGAAAAACTGATGAGCCTTGCACCCCCTGCCCCAGCGGGTGAGGGTGCTTTGGTGCGCAGGTCGCTGGCGCTTTCGGGGCATCGCGAATTGCGCCGCGCCGGTCAGACCCGCGGTCGGTCGTCGCAACGCCAGAGCATTATCGATGCGAACTGGCAGGGACTGCCGCGCGGTGTCCCGGACCAGGACCATGACAGAAAAACTCGCCAACTCAATGCACTGGCGCATGAGAGCGATGTGATTTCCCGCTTTGATCTGCTGCGCACGCAGCTTGTCCAGAGCTTCCGGCAGCGCAATCTGGTCACTCTGGGGGTTTCGGCACCCGTTGCGGGGGCGGGCGCGTCTTTCGCGTCTGCGGGGTTGATTTCGGCCTTGGCGCGGCGTGGCGATCTGCGGGTGATCGGGCTGGATCTGAACCTTCGCGCGCCTGCGCTGCACCGCTATTTCGAATTGGCACCGGGCGCCGCGATCCTTGATCTGTTGCAGGGGGATGCCGCACCGGAAGCCTGTCTGCGCCGTTTGACAGACTCGGTTGCGCTGGGCTTCGGACAGGACAGGCCCGATATGTTGGGCAGCGGGGGGATTTCTGCGGATGATCTTGGTGAGATGCTGGTCGAGATGACCGAACACTATGCGCCGGACATGATCATCTGCGACCTGCCGCCTTTATTGCAGGGCGATCTGGCTCTTGGCATGTGCAGTCAGCTGGATGCGGTTCTGCTGGTTGCGGACAGCCGCAGCACGCGCGCCGAGGAAGTGATGGCCTGCGAAAGACTGTTGAGTGGCCAGACCGAGTTTCTGGGCGTTATCCTGAACAATTACAGTGGCAGCGAGCAGATCTGAACCTGCCCGAGCGGAAGTGAGAGAGACGTCAAGATGGGTCCGATCCAGTCCTTTCAGGAATTGCGCGATTTCCTGCGCCGCCGCATGGCACTGATCGTGCTGGTTCTGGGTGCGTTTCTGTTGCTGAGCGTTCTGGTCGCGCTGCGCAGCGCCCCGGTCTATCAGGCGGTTGCCGTGCTTTCGACGCGGGTCGATGCAGTTGCCGATGCGGCAGTGGGCAATGGGTCGAGTGGCAATGCGGCGCGGCTGATGCAGTTGATCGAGCAACGTCTGACATCGCGCGAGACGATGCTGCGGATGGCGGATGACTACGAGATGTTTGTCGGGCGTCCGGCGCAGGAACGTGCGGACCTGATGCGTAGCTCGATCACGCTGATTTCGCAGGCGGCAGTGACTGTGGGGTTCGGGTCGGATGGGTCGCTTGCGTCCATGATTATCATGGCGCAGGCGGATACCGGGCCGAAATCGGCCGCGATTGCCAATGAACTGGCCGAGATGGTGATGGCCGAGACCGGGGCCGGGCGTACGGCGCGGGCGCGGCAGACGCTGCAATTCCTGCAGACCGAGCAGACGCGGCTGAATACCGAATTACTGGCATTGCAAGAAGAATCGCGTGTCTTCATGGCGCAGAATTATGACGTGATGTCCTTCAATGCTGATGTGCGCCGCACCGAGTTGAGCCAGATCGTGAGCGATATTCAGGAAGCGCGGCGTGATATCACGGCGGCGGAATCGGAACTGGCAACACTTGTGGCGCAGAATACCTCGCAGCGACGTCAGGCGCAGTTGCGCGATCTGATTGCCGTGCGCAGTGCCGAGTTGCAGCGGTTGCTCGCGCAGCAGGCCGAGTTCGAACCTTATTTTCAGCGTGTCGCGCAGGCCGAACGGGAACTGGCGATCCTGACCGAGCGCGAGGCGAGGTTGCAGGACCGGCTGCGCGAGATCTCGGGGCAGGTGGCTGCGGCAGAGGCGGCGCTGCGGCTGGAAGCAGATTCGCAAAGCGCCACATTCGAATTGGTCGAGGAGGCCACGGTCCCTGAGTTTCCGATCTCGCGTTCGAAGAAGCGCACCGTGATGATGGGGGCTGTTGCCGGTGTGATCCTTGGAGCAATCGCGGGTTTCGCGCTGGAGATCCTGCGCCCCGCCCTGCGCAGCGCGCGGCAGGTTGAGCGTGAACTGGGGATGCGCCCGGTTCTGGTGCTCCCGGAACTGGTGCTGCCGGGGGAACGGCGCAGGATCTGGCTGGGCTGGATTGCCGGGGCCTGTCTGTTCATTCTGGCGCTTGCGGCAATCCTGTTGTCGCAACAAGCCTTGTAGCGGGGGGCGGATCTGTCATGCCAAACCCGATTGCCTATCTGGTGCTTCTGCTCTGGCCGGTTGCGATCATCTGGATGTTCCGCAAGATGCCGCCCGAGCGGGCCTTTATCTGGGCGATCCTGGGGGGCTACATGTTGCTGCCCGAGGCGACCGAGTTCAATCTGCCGATGATCCCGGCTTTCGACAAATACTCGATCCCGAACCTGACGGCCTTTGTGGTCTGCGTGATGGTCTTGCAGTTGCGCTTCTCGTTTCTGCCCGAGGGTGGCTTGGGCAAGATTCTGACCGGTTTGCTGATCCTGTCGCCGGTGGCCTCGGTCTTTGCCAATAGCGATGCGCTGCATTTCGGCGGGATCGACGCCGGGCGGCTGCGGATCGTGGTCGAGCAGGAGGTCACGCTGCCGGGGATGCGGATTTACGATTCCGTCTCGGCGCTGGTGCGTGCGCTCATTCTGGTGCTGCCGTTCTTCATGGCGCGCAAGCTGCTGGCGTCCGAGGCGGCGTTGATCGAGTTGATGCGCGCGCTGGTGATTGCGGGGCTGATCTATTCGGTGCCAATGCTGTTCGAGATGCGGTTCAGCCCTCAGCTGCACACCTGGGTCTATGGCTTTTTCCAGCATGATTTTGGCCAGATGATCCGCGAAGGGGGGTTCCGGCCCATCGTGTTCATGCCACATGGGTTGTGGGTGGCGTTCTTTGCGGTGCTTTGTGCAGTCTCGGCGCTTTATTTCGCGCGCGAGGCGATCCCGCAGGACCGTACGACAAAAGTGCTGATCGCGCTCTATCTGGTGGTCATGGTGTGGCTGTGCAAAAGCATGGGGCCGCGCCTGCTGCTGCTGGCGCTTTCGCCGCTGGTGCTGTTTTTCAACGCGAAACTCCATCTGCGCGTCGGCGCGGCGCTGGCGTCCGTGACCATGATTTATCCGCTGTTGCGCGGGGCCGGGCTGGTGCCGACCGGGGCCTGGGTCGAGTATCTCTACCAGACCCGGCCTGAACGCGCGCAATCGCTGGAATTCCGATTTGACAATGAGGATCTGCTTCTGGCCCATGCCTCGGAAAAACCGTTGGTGGGCTGGGGCGGATGGGGTCGCAACCTGATCCGCGACCCGATGTCCGGCGAGATCGTCACCATCTCGGACGGCATGTGGGTGATCGTGATCGGTCAATATGGCTGGCTCGGCTATCTAGGCACGTTCGGCCTGCTCTGCTTGCCGCTTTTTGCGCTTTATCGGGCCTATCGTCATGTGCCTGCGGCGCAAGTGCCGCTGCCGGTTGGCGTCTGTGCGTTGATGCTGGGGGCCAATCTGGTTGACCTGCTGCCCAATGCCACGCTTGTGCCACTGACCTGGCTTCTGGCGGGCGCATTGCTGGGCCATGCCGAGATGCAGCGCGCGCGCAACCGCGCCACTCGCAACCGCAGATTCGAGGCGTTGTCGCGTGACGGGCTTTTGTCCGGGGCGCGATTGCGCGATGTGCCGCAAATGAATGTTCAGGAAGCAAGACCATGAGCCGTGAGACAGATATCGCCATTGTCGGGATGGCTGCACATTTGCCGGGGGCAGAATCCGTCGCCGCATTCTGGGACAATCTGCGCGCGGGACGGTCGTCGATCCGGCAACTGAGCGAAGCGGAATTGCTGGATGCTGGCGAAAGCCCGGCGAAGATGCGGGCTGCGAATTATGTGCCTTTCGCCGCGCCATTGGACGATTTTGCCGAGTTTGACCCCGAGGCGTTTGGCTTTTCCCCGAAAGAGGCCGCGATCCTCGATCCGCAACATCGCCAGTTTCTGGAGGTAGCGTGGGAGGCGTTCGAGAATGCAGGCCATCCGCCGCAGGGCTTTCCCGGCCCGGTGGGGGTGTTCGCGGGCTGCGGGATGGGGAGTTACTTCTATTTCAACATCTGCTCGAACCCGCATCTGGTCGATGATGTGGGCATGTTCCTGTTGCGCCATACTGGCAATGACAAGGATTTCCTCTCGACCCGCGTCAGCCATATCTTCGATCTGCACGGGCCATCGGTGAATGTGCAGACGGCGTGCTCGACCTCGCTGGTGGCGGTGCATTACGCGGTGCAGGCGCTTCTGACGGGCGAATGTGACATGGCGCTGGCGGGCGGCGTGACCATCGAGTTGCCGCAAGGGCGCGGCTATCTGTTCAAGGAAAATGAAATCCTCTCGCCCGATGGCGAGTGCCATGCCTTCGACCATCGCGCGCAGGGCACTGTGTTCGGGTCGGGCGCGGGGGCTGTCGTGTTGCGGCGGCTGGAGGATGCGCTCGCCGATGGCGATCAGATTTTCGCAGTGATCAAGGGCAGCGCCATCAACAATGACGGGGCACAGAAGGCGGGCTATCTGGCCCCTTCTGTCGAAGGTCAGGCGCAGGCAATTGCCGAGGCGCATATGGTCGCAGGCGTCGAGGCCGAGAGCATTTCCTACATCGAATGTCACGGCACGGGCACCTATCTGGGCGATCCGATTGAAGTGGCCGCGCTGACGCAGGCTTTTGATAGCGAGAAGCGTAGGTTTTGCCGGATCGGGTCAGTCAAGACGAATATCGGGCATCTGGACACCGCCGCTGGGGTGGCGTCGCTGATCAAGGTCGCGAGCGCCCTGAATCACCGGGAATTGCCGCCCTCTCTTGGCTATGAGGCGCCCAATCCGGCGATTGATTTCGAGAATAGCCCGTTTCTGGTCAATGACCGGCTGACGCCCTGGCAAGGGGATGGGCCGTTGCGCGCGGGTGTGAACTCGCTTGGTGTGGGCGGGACCAATGCGCATGTGGTGCTGGAAGAAGCGCCTGCTGTGGCCGCGTCCGAAGACAGTGACTGGCCGTTCCAGATCCTGACGCTCTCGGCCAAGTCGAAAGCGGCGCTGAATGATGCTGCGCGCAATCTGGCCGCGCATCTGGACGCGCATCCGGATCAGCCTCTGGCCGATGTGGCGTTTACGCTGAAAGAGGGGCGCATGGCCTTTGACCAGCGTCGGGTGGTCGTTGCGGAAACGCACGCCGAGGCGGCTGCGCTGTTGCGCGAGGACGCGCCGCGTCGGGTGTTCACGCATACGGCGCTGGATCAGCCGGACATGGCCTTCATGTTCCCTGGCGGCGGCGCGCAATATGCAGGCATGGCGCGCGATCTTTACGAGACTGAGCCGGTTTTCGCGGAATGGATGGACCGGGGGTTGGCTTATCTGGAGCCGAAGCTTGATTACGACATTCGCGCGCTCTGGCTGCCCGAACCGGGGGGTGAGGCGCAAGCGGATGAGGTGCTGAAGCGCCCTTCGGTGCAATTGCCGCTGATCCTGATTACCGAAGTGGCGCTGGCGCAGATGTTCATGGGCTGGGGGGTCAGCCCGTCGGTGCTGGTCGGCCATTCGATGGGTGAGAATACCGCTGCCTGTCTGGCCGGAGTGATGAGTTTCGAGGATTGCATCGGGCTGGTGCTGCTGCGCGGGCAGTTATTCGACACGGTGCCCGCGGGCGGGATGCTGTCGGTGCCGCTGTCGCTGGACGCCTTGCAGTCCTATTTGGGGCCGGATCACGACGTTGCATCCCTGAACGCGCCCGAACTGACGGTGATTTCCGGCCCGCAAGCCGCGCTGGATGCGCTGGAAGCGGCCCTGCGCGCGGATGAGATCACGCCGCAGCGCGTGGCGATCGATATTGCCGCCCATAGCCGGATGCTGGAGCCGATCCTTGATCGTTTCCGCGCCTATCTGCGCTCGATCCCGCTGCACGCGCCGCAAATCCCGATCATCAGCAACCGGACCGGGGTAGAGCTGACGCCGGAACAGGCAACGGACCCCGATTACTGGGTCCAGCATCTGCGCAACACGGTGCGTTTTGGCGATTGCATCACGACGCTGAGCGCGCGCAAGGATCGCATCTATATCGAGATGGGACCGGGCAAGGCGCTGTCCTCGCTGACCCGGATGCATGGGGCGGTGCCGGGGCAACAGGTGCTGTCCGCGCTGCGTCACCCGGAAGAAGAAATCGCGGATGATCTGTATCATCTGGGGGTTTTGGCGCGTATCTGGGCCTTGGGCGGGGCTTTCGACTGGTCCCAGATCTGGGGCGAGGCGAAGCGCCGCCGCGTCAGCCTGCCGAGCTATCCCTTCCAGCGGTCGCGGTTTTTCATCGAACCGGGGCAGGCCGCGCAGGTGGATGCCCCGCTTCTGGAACGGATCGACGATCTGGCGCAATGGGGTACGCGGCTGGGCTGGAAGCCTGCCTATGCCGATTGCGATCTGGATGTGACGCGCGATCTGGGCACGCTGTCCGAAACATGGCTGATCTTTGCGGATGAGACGGGCATGGCGGCCCCTGTGATCGCGGCGTTGCGCGATGCGGGGCAGAAGGTGGTGGAAGTGCGCGCGGGCGACACATTCGCGCGCAAGGCAGAGGGGCTTTACACGCTTGCGCCGGAACATGGGCGTGACGCCTATGCGCGGCTGATCGCGGAACTGGTCTCGGATGGGATCGCGCCCACACGGATCGCGCATTTCTGGCTGGTCACAGGGCGCGAGAATTTCCGGCCGGGATCGTCCTTCCTGCATCGCAATATCGAGCAGGGGTTTTATGCGCTGTTGTTCCTTGCGCAGGCGATGCAGAGCGAAAGCCTGCCCTTGCCGGTTCATGTGACTGTCGTGACCAATGGCGCGCAGGCCTTGGAGGGCGAGGCGCTGCGCCACCCCGAGAAAGCGATGATCGCGGGGCCTGCGCGGGTTGGCCCGCGCGAGATGCCGGGGCTGAGTTGTGCAACGCTGGATATCGACGGCAGCGCGGATAGGGTCGCGCTGCTAGAGGAGATTTGCGCCACGCCCGCCAATGGCACCGCCCTGATCCGCAAGGGCAAGCGTTATGCACAGGTGTTGCGCGCGGCCAAGCTGGAAGATCGTCTGCCCGAGATACCGCAGGGCGCGCATTGGGTGATCACCGGTGGTTTCGGCGGGATCGGGCTGACTTTGGCCGAGGAGTTGATCTCGCGGTTCGGCGCGAAGATCACGCTGCTGGCGCGCACGCCTTTGCCCGCACGCGAGGATTGGGCCGAATGGCAGGCGGATCATGGCCCGATGGACGCGACCACGCGGCGGATCATGGCGGTGGAACGGCTGGAAGCGCTTGGCGGCGCGGTGCATGTCGCTGTGGCCGATGTCTGCAACATTGACGAAATGCGCGCGGCACTGGCGGGGGCAGAGGGTGCGTTGGGCAAGCCTTACGGGTTGATCCATGCAGCCGGCCAGATCAACGACGCGCCGCTGCTGGCGAAATCGACGGGCGATGTGGAAGAAGTCTTTGCGCCCAAGCTGCATGGGCTGCAGGTGATCGACCAGCTTTTGCCCGATGGCGCGCTCGAAGTGATGGTGCTGTTCGCCTCGACCTCGACCCTGACTGCGCCTGTGGGGCAGGTCGATTATGTCGCGGCGAATGAATACCTGAATGCCTTTGCCCGGTCGCGCAGCGCTGGGCGCACCAAGGTTGTCGCGCTGAACTGGGGTATCTGGGCCGAGGCGGGCATGGCGGCCGAGGCGATGGCCGCGCGCTTGGGCACCACGCCACAAGCGCCAATGACGCCTTGCTCGCAGCCGCTCTATGACGAGATGGGGTTCGATCCGAAGGGCAACCGACGGCTGGTCAAGCGCCTGAGCCCGGATGACTGGATCGTGGACGAGCACCGCACCAAGGACGGTGCCGCCGTGCTGCCGGGGACGGGGGTTCTGGACCTTGCTGCCCAAGCCCTGCGCGCGCAGGGCGAGGTGGGGGCGTTTGAAATCCGCGATCTGTATTTCTTCCGCGCGCTGTCCGTGCCGGGGCCGCGAGAGGTCCGCGCGACACTGGCGCGCACGGGCGAGGGCTATGATTTTGCGCTGCGCAGCGATGTGATGCAGGGCGGGTCCAAGGGGTTCGTGCTGAACGCACAGGCGCAGCTTGGGCTGCTGCGCGACGCCGCGCCCGCGCCGCTTGATCTGGGCGCGATTGCAGCGCGGATGGGCGAGCCGCGCGAAGGGCAGGGGTTGGTCAGTCCGCAAGAGGCACATCTTGATTTCGGGCCGCGCTGGCGGGTGCTGAACCGCATGGCCCTTGGTCAGCGCGAGGGGCTGGCACAACTGAGCCTGCCGGGTGACTATCGCGGCGATCTGGACGCGGGCCATGTGCTGCATCCGGCGCTGATGGATCTGGCGACCGGCTGGGCGATGGAGCTGATCCCCGGCTATCAGGGCGCTCATCTGTGGGTGCCGCTGTCTTACGCGCGCATCCGTGTTTGGCGCGACCTGCCGGGCGAGGTGTTCAGCCATGTCCGGCTGCGGGCCGAGCCGGAACCGGGATTTGCCAGTTTCGACATCACGCTGGCCGCGCCGGATGGGTCGGTCGTGGCTGAGATCACGCGCTTCACGATCAAGCGGCTGGAGGCCGGGGGGTTTGCCGATGCCCCGCCCATTCGTGCCTCGGAACTGGAGCGCGACGCGCCTGTGCAAAGCACATCGCTATCACCTGCCGAGGAACGCTTGCGCGATATGCTGGCGCTGGGGATTACCCCGCGCGAGGGGGGCGAGGCGTTCTTGCGGGCACTGGCCAGTGGCGTGTCGCCGGTGGTTGTGTCCTCGATCGACCCCAAGGCGCTGATCGCGCAGGTTGAAAGCGAGAGCACGCGCACAAGTGGTGAGACGAAATTCGAGCGGCCCGATCTGGGCACGGATTATGTCGCGCCGCGAAATGATGTGGAACGCACGCTGGCTGGGTTCTGGGCCGAACTTCTGGGGATTGAGCAGATCGGGGTCGAGGATAATTTCTTCGATCTGGGTGGCCATTCGCTGATCGCTGTGCGGCTGTTCGCGCAGGTGAAAAAGGCGTTTGGCGTCGAATTCCCGATTTCGGTGCTGTTTGAAGCCCCCACGATTGCGGCCTGTGCGGCGATGGTGGCCGAGGTCACGGGCGCCTCGCTGGAAGGTGGGGCAGAGGTGCGCGAATTGCCCAAGCGGCGGCGATTTACCCATCTGGTGCCGATGCATGAGGGCGAAGGCGGGCCAGAGACACCGTTTTTTCTGGTCGCGGGGATGTTCGGCAATGTGCTGAACCTGCGCCATCTGGCGACACTTCTGGGGCGTGACCGGCCCTTTTACGGGTTGCAGGCGCGCGGGTTGTTCGGCGGCGAGGCGCCCCATGACCGGATCGAGGAGGCCGCGCGCGACTACATCGCGGAAATGCGGCAGGTCCAGCCGCATGGCCCTTATTTGTTGGGCGGCTTCTCGGGCGGTGGGATCACCGCCTATGAGATCGCGCGGCAATTGGAAGCGGCGGGCGAGGTGGTCGAGATTGTCGTGCTGCTCGACACGCCCCTGCCGGTGCGTCCCAGCCTGTCACGGCAGGACAAGGCGCTGATAAAACTGGCAGAATTCCGGCGCAAGGGACCGGGCTATGCGTTGGAATGGTGGCGCGCGCGAAAAGCATGGCAGGCGCAGCTGGCACAGGGTCCAGCGTCGGATAGTGCCGATGCCTTCCATAATGCCGCGATTGAGGCGGCGTTCCGGCAGGCTGTGGCGGAATATCAGGTGCAGCCTTGGGATGGAAACCTGATCCTGTTCCGCCCGCCGCTGGACAAGCACTGGCAGGTGTCCGGCGGTCACTGGGTCAGCGCGGGCAAGGAATATGTGTTCGACGACAATGAATGGGGTCGGTTCGCGCCCAATTTGCAGGTGTTCGAGGTGCCGGGTGATCACGATTCGATGGTGCTGGAGCCAAATGTCCGCGTGTTGGCCGCACGGCTGCAGAAATTGATGCGCGCAGTCCCGCGCAGGCAGGAGGCGGCGGAATGAGTGCGACAGTTCTGACGGTGATTCTGAATTACCGCACAGCGGATATGACCCTGCGCGCGGCAGAAACGGCCCTGCGCGCAATGGAGGGGATCGAGGGTGCCATCACGATTGTCGATAATGACAGTCAGGATGGATCCTACGAGGCGCTGGTCAAGGCGACCGCAGGCTGGCCGCGCGTGCGGGTGATCCAGTCGGGGCGCAACGGGGGGTTTGGTGCGGGAAATAATGTTGGCATCCGCGCGGGTCTGCCGGATGGCTCAAGGCCCGATTTCGTCTATCTGTTGAATTCGGATGCCTTCCCCGAACCGGACGCCATTGCGCGGTTGCGTGACTATCTGCTGGAAAACCCCGATTGCGGCTTTGTCGGCAGCCATGTGCGCGGCGAGGATGATGTGGCGCATGTCACCGCGTTCCGCTTCCCCTCGGTCTGGTCGGAATTCGAGGGGGCGGCGCATACCGGCATCGTCACGCGGCTACTGAAGCGCCATGTCGTGCCGATGGGGGTGCCGGATCAGCCCAGGGAAATCGACTGGTGCGCAGGCGCGAGCGTGATGTTCCCGATGCCTGTGCTGGATCGGGTTGGCCTGTTTGACGAGGCGTTTTTCCTGTATTTCGAGGAAACCGACCTGTGCCATCGGATCAAGGATGCAGGCTGGCGCGGCGTCTATCTGCCAGAGGCGCGGGTGGTGCATATCGGCTCGGTCAGCACCGGTATGAAGCAATGGAAACGCCAGCCGCGCTACTGGTTTGACTCGCGGTCGCATTATTTCCGCAAGCGCGGTGGGGCGGCCTATCTTGCGGCTGTGACGCTTGCGCATCTGGCGGGGGCGGGAATCTGGAAACTCCGTCGCTTGCTGGAACGTAAAGAGGAACGGATCGCGCCATATTTTCTCCGCGATCTTGTGTCAGAGACATGGCGAAACCTCATGCCGGGCGCGACGGCCACTGAGGGCAGAACACGGGGGCAAGGGGCACCCGTCGAGAGGTAAGAGTGATGCAGAACCTGTCCGCAATCCTGATCGGCGAAGAGACACTTCTGGCGGAATGTGCCGGGCAATGGCTGGTGCGTGGGCATGGGATCACAGCGATTGCGACGCGCAATCCGCGACTGTCGGATTGGGCGGCAGAGCGCGGGATCGCGGTTGTGGCACCGGGACCGGGTCTGGCAGAGCGTCTGGCGGAGCTACCCTGCGACTGGCTGCTGAATATCGCCGGGCTGGAGATCCTGGGCCGTGA
This sequence comes from Natronohydrobacter sp., assembly GCA_020832555.1. Taxonomy (GTDB): domain Bacteria; phylum Pseudomonadota; class Alphaproteobacteria; order Rhodobacterales; family Rhodobacteraceae; genus Roseinatronobacter. Next base: position 80,341 of record JAFIEM010000001.1, read on the forward strand.
TCTGCTGGCCATGCCGCGCAAAGGGGCGGTGAATTTTCACGATGGCCCCTTGCCGCGCTATGCCGGGCTGAATGCGCCGGTCTGGGCGCTGATTGCGGGCGAAGCGGCGCATGGGATCACCTGGCACCATATCACGCCGGGCGTGGATGAGGGCGCGGTGCTGGTAGAACGCCGTTTCGCGCTTGATGCCGATGAAACTGCGCTGACGATCAATGCCAAATGTTTTGCCGCCGGGTCTGACAGTTTCGCCGAGGTGATGGACGCGCTGGAGCAGGGCGCTGGCGGGAATGCGCAGGACCTGGGGCAGCGGACGCTCTGCAAGCGCGATGACCGGCCCGATTTTGCTGGCTTTCTGGATTTCGCGCGCCCGAGCGTGGATCTGGCGCGGCTGGTGCGAGCGTTGGATCATGGCCCCTATTGGAACCCGCTGACCACGCCCAAGTTGCGTCTCGGCGGGCAGGTGGTCTGTGTCAGCACCGCTGTCGTGGCAGAGGGGGCGGGCATCGCAGGGCAGGTCTTGGCAGTCGATGCAGATAGCGTGATTGTGGCTTGCGGGGCCGGGGCGCTGGTCTGCATGGGGCTGTTGTGCCAGCAGGGTTTGCCGGTCGCACCGGATGCTCTGGTCTCGGTCGGGGATATACTGCCCGCGCCCGAGGCACGCTTTGCGGATGCTCTGGCGTCGGTGGTGCGCGGTGAGGGGGTTTACCGCGCGGCGCTGCGGCAGATGGAGCCTGCGGACTTGGGGGCGGGGGTGGCCTCGGTCACTTTGGCCTTGCCGGACTCTGATAAACCGGCCCTGATCGCGGCATTCGGCGCGGCGCTTTCAGGGCAGCTTGGCCAAAGAGCGTTTGATCTGCGCTATGTCACGGAGGCCATGCAGCAAGCGCCCGAGATCCTGTCGGGTTGGGTGCCCTTGCGGGTGGATCTGGGCGCGCCGGAAGATGCGATTGCCCGCCAGCTTGAGCTTGCCGCGCGCGCGCCGGGTTTCGCGCGTGATATCGCGGCGCGTGATCCGCAACTTGGGGTGTTGAGCGCTCCGGGGGTGGCGGTCAGTGACGGAGTGGAGCTTGCCAGCGCCTTGGTGCTGGATTTGGGCGCGGGGTGTCTGCGCCATGATCCGGCGGTTGTCTCGGAAGATCAGGCCGCAGCGCTGGTGGCGGCGATGGCGGCCCATCTGAAGGGCGAGGCGGCACCTGATCTGAATGACACGGCCCGCGAATATGACCGGGTGTGTATCCATCACGCTTTTGAAGCGCAGGCGGGGCGCACACCCGATGCGGTGGCCTTGAGCCATGAGGCGCAAAGCCTGACCTATGCCGAACTGAATGCCCGCGCGAATCGCGTGGCGCATGTGCTGATGGATATGGGGGTGGGACCGGATACGCCGGTGGCGCTCTGTGTGCGGCGGGGGCCGGGGCTGCTGGTGGGCGCGCTGGGCATTCTGAAGGCAGGGGGCGCTTATGTGCCGATGGACCCAAGCTATCCGGCGGATCGGCTGGCGCATTTCGTCAGCGATTCCGGTGCGCCGGTGATCGTGACCGAACATGCGCTGCTGGATGTGCTGCCTGCGCATGGGGCGGATGTGTTGCAGCTTGATACGGATATCCGGCTGGCCACGGTCCCTGACACCAACCCCGAAAGCGGGGTCGCGCCGGATGATCTGGCCTATCTGATCTACACCTCTGGCTCGACCGGGTTGCCCAAGGGGGTGATGGTCGAACATGGCAATGTGGCCAATTTCTTCGCAGGCATGGATGACCGTATCCAGCATAACCCGCCGGGGGTCTGGTTGGCTGTAACCTCGCTCAGTTTCGATATTTCGGTGCTGGAACTGTTCTGGACCCTCGCGCGCGGGTTCAAGGTCGTCCTTATGGGCGACGAGGACCGCGCGATGGTGGCCAAGGGGCCTGTGCGCGTGTCTGGTCAGGGCATGGATTTCAGCCTGATGTATTGGGGCAATGACGACGGGCAGGGGCCGCAGAAATACCGCCTGCTGCTGGAAGGCGCGAAATTTGCCGATACGCATGGCTTCTGCGCGATCTGGACGCCAGAGCGGCATTTTCATGCCTTTGGCGGGCCATTCCCGAACCCGTCCGTCACCGGCGCGGCTGTGGCGGCGGTGACGAAGAATCTTGCCGTGCGCGCGGGGTCTTGTGTGGCCCCCTTGCACCATCCGATCCGCATTGCCGAAGAATGGGCGGTGATCGACAACCTGACCAATGGGCGGACCGGGATCGGGATTGCCTCTGGCTGGCATCCGGTCGATTTCGTGCTGCGCCCGGAAAATCAGGTACCCAAGAACAAGCCCGCGATGATGGACGCGATCGACACTGTGCGCAAGCTGTGGCGCGGGGAGAAGGTCGAGTTCGACAAGGGCGACGGGCCTGTGCCGATCCAGACCTTGCCGCGTCCGGTGTCGAAAGAGTTGAACATCTGGCTGACCACAGCAGGCAACCCCGAGACATGGCGCGAGGCGGGGCGTCTGGGCGCGCATGTGCTGACGCATCTGCTGGGCCAGTCGATTGCCGAAGTGGCCGAGAAGATCGCGATTTACCATGAAGCGCTGCGCGAAACGGGCCGCGATCCAGCGGATTTCACGGTCACGCTGATGCTGCATACCTTTGTCGCGCGCGACCGGGATCATGCGCGCGAAGTGGCGCGCGGGCCGATGAAAAGCTACCTTCTGGCGGCGGCGGCGCTGGTCAAGCAATATGCCTGGGCGTTTCCGGCCTTCAAACGGCCAGAGGGGGCGAAGAACCCGATGGATATTGACCTCTCCACGCTGTCGCAGGACGAAGTGGACGGGATTCTGGATTACGCATTCAACCGCTATTTCGAGGATTCGGGTCTGTTCGGCACGGTCGAGGATTGTCTGGAGCGCGTCGAGCAGTTGAAGGCCATTGGCGTCAATGAAGTCGCTTGCCTGATCGACTATGGCATCGCCACGGAGCAGGTGCTGGAAGGGCTTTATCCGCTGGCCGAAGTGGTGCGGCGGTCGAATGCCGGGGTTGATCTGCCCGAGGATGATTTCTCGATTGCCGCCCAGATCATTCGCCACAAGGTCACGCATTTCCAGTGCACACCGTCGATGGCGCGGATGCTGTGCATGAATGACGATGCGCGCGCAGCGCTGGCCCGCGTGCCGCATGTGATGGTCGGCGGCGAAGCGCTGCCGGGCACGCTGGCGCAGGATATTGCCGGGCTGACCGGACAGCCAGTGCAGAATATGTACGGGCCGACGGAAACCACGATCTGGTCCTCTACCTGCCTGTCGCGCGGGGGTGCCGGAACGGTCGGGATCGGTGCGCCGATTGCGAACACCACGCTGCATGTCGTGGGCGATAATCTGCGCGAACAGCCCGTGGGCGCTGAAGGGGAATTGCTGATTGGCGGCGACGGTGTGACGCGGGGCTACTGGGATCGTCCGGACCTGACTGCCGAGCGGTTCATTGACAACCCGTTCGGGGCGGGGCGGCTCTATCGCACGGGTGATCTGGTGCGGCGTAACGCGGCGGGCGGTATCGATTTCCTGGGCCGGGTCGATCATCAGGTGAAAATTCGCGGCCACCGGATCGAGCTGGGCGAGATCGAGGCCGTGCTGGAAGCGCAACCGGGCATCACGCAAGCCGTGGTCATCGCGCGCGAGGATCAACCCGGCGATCAGCGGCTGGTAGGGTATTACAGGGGCAGCCCGACCGGCGATCTGCGCGCGGTACTGGCGCAAAGCTTGCCTGCGCATATGCTGCCTTCGGTTCTGGTGCCCGTTGCGGAATTTCCGCTGACGCCCAACAAGAAGATCGACCGCAAGGCGCTGCCTGCGCCGCAGGTCAGCCGCGCGCCGGAAGCGGCCCCGGTGGTGAGCGAAAGCGCTGGCGATACGCTGGGCAAACTGTCGCAGATCTGGTGCGATGTGCTGGGGCTGGCGCAGGTCGGGCCGTCGGACAACTTCTTCAACCTTGGCGGCCATTCGCTGCTGGCCGTGCAGGCGCATCGCGAAATCCGCGCGCGGCTGAACCTGCCCGGTGTGTCGATTACCGATGTGTTCCGCTTCCCGGTTCTGGGCGATCTGGCGCGACATCTGGAAGGCAAGCAACGTCCCATTGCCTCGGCCCCGGTGGCGAAACTGGCGCAGGCCCGCGTTGCCGCGCCAGAGCCTGCGCAAGCAGAGGGCGCGACGGTCGGGCGGATGGACGCGATGGCGCGCAGACGCGCGATGCGGGAGCAAAGGATGGGGCGCAGATGATCCAGCAGAAGTTCGATTTCTCGGAATTCGCGCGGCCGCTCTTTTCGGACCGGGTGGCAATGGCCTGGAGTGATCCGCGCGCGCCAATGCCCCGGCTGATGGGGGACGAAGTTCTGGCCATAGAGCATGTCACGGCAGCACGGGCACGCGAATTCGGCGCGGGCCGGGCAGCAGCCCGGGCGGCAATGGAGATGCTGGGCCATGTGCCGCGCCCGGTTTTGCAGGGCGAGGATCGCGCCCCGGTCTGGCCCCCAGGGCTGCAAGGCTCGATCAGCCATACAGGCCGCGATTGTCTGGCGGTTGTCACGGATGCCCCCGAGATCGTCGCGCTCGGTCTGGACCTGGAACCCTCAACCCCGCTGGAACCCGCGCTCTGGCCCGAGATCTGCACCATGGACGAAATGCGATGGCTGGCGAGCCTTGGTCCGTCGCAGCGCGGGCATTTCGCCAAGCTGATCTTCTGCGCCAAGGAAGCGGTCTATAAGGCACAGTATCAGATCAGCCGCACGCTGCTGGATTTTCAGGCCATGACGCTGATCATGGATCTGCGGGGCGGGCGGTTCAGCGCGCAGCTGAATACCGAGGTTCCGGGCTTTGACGCAGAGGGCATCATTGCGGGACGCTTCGCGATTCTCTCGACGAATTTCGTCGCGGCAGTCGAATTGCCTGCTTGAGCGGTCCAAAATGGGCGAATTTTCGCTTATCGCGAGGGTCCGTCTGCCGCGCAGAATTCCAGTCTTGGTGGTCGGCGTAAAACAGCCCTCAAGATATGTGAAAGGGTATGTTTCAGCCTGAGACAATTCGCCTCAAACCAGCGAAACTGTTAGCGAATCTGCCATGAATTCTGCTATTGTCCCCGCATAAACCGAGGCAGTGATCGTTGTCGCCCGAATAGGTGGTCACAAGAACCGACGACAGCGTGACAGGACCTAAAACCTGAGAGGGATTCATGCGAAAGACACTTCTTGCAGCGAGCCTGGCCATTCTGGCAGCTCCGCTTCTTCCCGCGATTGCCAATGCCGGTCCCGTGGAATCGGCCTGCCTGCGCTCTGACCGGCAGCAAGCCACCCGTGCGCTGTGCCGTTGCATCGATTCCGTGGCGCAACGCACCCTGACGCGGTCAGAGCAGCGCCGCGCGGCAAGCTTTTTCCGCGATCCGCAGCTTGCGCAGGATGTGCGCATGTCGAAAAGCGACCGCGACAATGCCTTCTGGGCGCGCTATCGCGCTTTCGGCGAAGCGGCAGAGCGTAGCTGCAGCTAAGGCAGGGCCGGGCTACGGCTGAATACGGGGCGACATTCCTTCAATGGGTGTCGCCTTTTTGCATGAGATCGCGCAGCAGCGCCTCTGCGCCGCGTTCGATCAGGTCAAGCATCTGTTCGAAACTGTTGTCATAATAGGGGTCAGGCACATCTTGGCTTGATTGGCCGATCAGGTCGAGAAACAGGCATATCGGCGTGGTGTTTCCCTCTGGGCGTAGGGCTTCGGTGTCGCGTAGATTTCTGCGGTCCATCGCGTAGATCCGGTCGAATTTCATGAAATCCTCGGTGATGATCTGGCGCGCGCGCAGGTCGGACAGATCATAACCGCGCCCGGCGGCAGCCTTGATCGCCCGGTGGTCCGGCGGGTCGCCGCGATGCCAATCGCCTGTTCCGGCGCTGTCGATCATCACGCTCAGCCCGGCCTGTGCGGCCTGCTGCCGGAAGACACCATGCGCGCTGGGGGAACGGCAGATATTGCCAAGGCAGACAAAGAGGATGCGCATGATCTGTTCCTGTCCTTGCTTTGGCGATGAGGGACGGCGCGAGGGCTGCCCCCCAATGTGAACCGATCGCCTCAGTTATGGCTGTGCGAATGACTGTGACCGTGCTCTGGCATGCGTTCCAGATCGACGGGAATGGTCGTGCTGATCGTGGTGCCATCCTCGAAGACCAGATCAATGTCGATTTCGTCCCCATGTGCAAGCGTGCGGGTCAGACCCAGAAACATGATATGATCCCCACCGCGTGCCAGATGATACCTGCTGTCGGCGGGGATAGCGAAGCCTTCCTCGACCTCGACCATGCGCATTACGCCGGTATCATCCTCGATATGGGTGTGAAGCTCAACGCGCTCGGCCACGTCGGAATTCGCACCGACCAGACGGCAATCGGTGCTGCCCGGATTGGTGATTTCCATGAAGGCCGCGCCGCTTTGCGACATGGCGGTTGAGGCGCGCGCATAAGCATCATGGATTTGCACGCTGGAACAGGCGAAGGCGGGCAGGGCGAAGGTGGCAGCAATGGCTGCCGGAAGCAGGATGATTTTCATAGGGATTTCCTTAGGTGAGGTCAGTCGTGAATCGGGACGCTCAGCCAGAAAAAGGGGGCGCGCGGCTTTGGGGCCAGAAACCAGCATCCCCGCGATGACGCATAGGTTCCGATTGTGTCAGAATCAGCCGCTTCGGCAGTAGCGCCGGGAACAGGTCCGGGCTGGGGTCGGCCAACAGCGCCATTTGAGTTAGAATGCAGTCAGGGCAGGGCAGGGTCAGTTCGACCGGCTCGCCATCCGCGTTCAAGGTAATCTTCACCAGCCCGTAGCCTGTGCAGATGACCATGGTCGCTGCGCCCTGCGCCTGGTGCCGGGCCTGCGCATGGCCGATGCTGGCCAGTGCGACTGACAGCGCCAGTGCAAGGGTCAGGGATATGCGCGTCAGGGCCTGCATGACGCAGTTTCTATCCTGCATGCGCCCTGCTGCAAAGCGCGTTATCACGGGATGAGGCGTTTGATCGCAGCAACATGCGCCGCCGTCGCGTGTTGGGCATCCACGCACAGGGCGCGGGCCTCGACAAGCAACTGGTCCGGGGCGGAGATACGGTCGATCAGCCCCCAGTTCAGCGCCTCTTGCGCGTCGATCCGGGCACCGCCCATCAGGATCATCTTGGCGCGCGCAGGTCCGGTCAGGGCGGCCATGCGTGCCGGGTCCGAGGGTTGCGGCAGAAAGCCCAGTTTCATCACAGGATAGAAGAACCGCGCCTCGGGAACAGCAAGCCGCAGGTCACAGGCCAGCGCCATGCCGAAAGCGCCCCCGGCCAGCGTGCCGTTCAGCGCAGCGATGGTCAGGCATTCGGCGCGCGCGATCCGGCCTGAAAGGTCTTCCCACAGCGGCGAGGTCGCAAGCCCCGCGCGGGCTTCATCCAGATCGGCGCCCGCGCTGAAAACGCGGCCTTCGCCGGTCAGGATCAGCGCGCGGACCTCCGCCTGCATCGCGGCATCAACCGCCTGACAAAGCTGTTCCAGCATCCTGGCGGTCAGGGAGTTGGCCTTGTCGGGGCGAGCGAGAGTGATGGTCCAGAGTCCATCTGTCTGGTCGATATGGATCACGGTGGGGTCCTCAGTAATCGCGTTCAAAGAACAGGCCGACACTGGCGCGACCCTCATTATTGACCCGTCCGCGTGCTGTCAGCGATGGCGACAGGTCGATATTGATCGACAATTCACTGCTGCCCTGCGGGCTGACCTCGACATCAGTATAGATGTTTTCAGTCAGATAGCGTCCCAGCCGGATTGAGGTTTCACCATCCTCATCCGTGCGCACGTCCAGATCATCCAGGCCCGTGTTCTGGCGCAGGCGCTCGAAAATCCCCTCGCTTCGGCCGGACAGCGTGGCCAGGGAAGAGGCGAGTTGTGCGGCCTGCAAGAGCGAGAGTGTCTCGAAACCGCGCCCGAAGAGCAGGAGCGAGACGACTTCTTCCTGTGGCAATTCGGGGGTGGATTCGAAGCGGATCTCAGGCGCGTCTGCTCGACCTTCGAGCACGATCCGGGCCGTCACGCCCGTTCGCTCGGTCGAGGCGATCAGGCGCACATAGGGCACGAAATCGCCCTCAAGACTGGCAAAGCCCTCGTTCAGTGTGAAGCGGTTGCCAAGAAGGTCAAGCCGCCCCCGGATCAGTCCGAACTGGCCGATGGGAATGACATCGGCGGTCGTGCCGGTCAGGCGCAGAGTGCCGCCCAGTTCCGCATCCAGCCCGCGCCCGCGAATGAAAATCCGGCTGGGCGCGTCGATGCTGATATCCAGTCTGGCTGGATTGGGTTGGCGGCCAAAGGTCTCTCCTGCGAAGATGCCAGCCCGGTCGCGGGTGGTTCGAACGGGTGCACTATCGCTCAGATGCGTGATGTTGGGCGGGATATAGCCACGACTTGCAAGGCCGACGCGCGGGATACGGATTTCGGTCCGGTCGAGCGACAGCGCCCCGGTGATATCTGGCCCTTGGGTCAGATTGCCGGTGATGGCCACATCGCCGGAAACGCTGGTTTCGAAAAGCTGCGGATTGACAATGCGCAATTCGTTGACACTTGCCCGCAGATCCCCGGTAATGGGCTCGCCGAGTGTGATGAGCCCATCCAGCGCGACGGTGCCGCCTGTAGCGGCACGACCGCGCACAGTGACCGTGCTGCGTGTCCCTTCAAGCTGGGCAGAGGCGGCGATATCGGTGATGCGCAGGTTGTTGCGGGGCAGGACTAGCGTTGCACCTGTGGATTCTGCCGTGCCGCGCAGCGAAGTCAGAGCCAATGGGCCGTTCAGCGTCACATCAAAGCGCGCCGGACCCTGAATCGAGCGCGGTTCCAGTCTAGGGTTGATGAGCGCGAGATCCGTGCTGCCTGTCGCGCGCAGATTGCCGGTCAGGTCGCTGGAGATGCTGCCTGTAACCTGCGCTGTCAGGCTAGCAGGGCCATTGATACCAAGATCCAGCGCATAGGCCTCGCCTGTGTCGCGTGCGCTGCCCGAAAGCGAGACCGCACCGGTGATGCCCGGAACCAGAACTGCAAGATTGTTCAAACGGGCGTCGATCTGCAGTTCCGGGCGGCCATCGGCAATGCGCCCCGTGACCGTTCCGTTCAGTTGCGATCCGGCAAGGGTGAGTGATTCCAGCAAGATCTCGTCAGGGCGCTGCGTCAGTCTGGCGTTCAACCGATGCGTGCCGGTCAACAGGTTATCGGCAGCCGCCGTGCCGAGGCGCAGGTTGTTGGCCACGGCGTCAAGCGTGACGCGGCGTGTGTCGTCCTCTTCGCGCAGGGTCGCGTCTGCGGTGATGCGGCCGCCAAGACCGGGGCGGATTGCTGTCAGATTGGGCAGGGTTGTCCGCAGGGCAATGTGCGAGGCACCAGGGTCATAGCGCCCCTCAGCGCTGGCCTCGATCGCGCTGTTGGACAGGGTGAGGTTTGCAAGGTCGAAGGCCGCCCCATCGCGTTCGCCCTCGAGTGCAAGCCGTGTGTCGCCGCGCAGCAGGCGGTTCACATCTTCTTGACCCAAGGTCAGATCGCGCGCCACGGCTTCGAGCGTCAGGCGCTCTGCCTCGCGCGGGCCGCGCAGAGCGATCTGGGCATCGAGCGCACCACCAAAACCATTCCCCAGCACGGCGATATCGTTGAAGTCCACCTCGCCGCGCAGATCGATATCGGTGCTGGTGATCGTGCCGCGCAGATCGGTGCGCAGGCTGCGGGCTTCGGCCTGCAACCGGCGCAGGGAAATCGTGCCATCGGCACCATGGGCGTCAATCGTGATCTGGCTGCGACCTGACAGCAGCGCATCCAGTTCCGCCTGATCAAGGGTCAGATCCTGCCCCGCGATTTCGGCGGCGATCATGAAACGGTCGCGCTCCGGACCCAACGTGGCATCAACCTGCGCCGTGACAGCACCGGAAAGGGGACGCCCCGCCAGCGTGGACAGGCGCGAGACATCGCGGAACTGGCCCTGGGCATTGGCAAGAACAACGCCATCATCGAGGCGCGCGCGGCCATTGAGCGCGTAATCGCGCCCTTCGAGCAGGAAGCCGGGCAGAAGCAGGGGCCGCCCTTCGCGCCAGATAAGTGAGACCGACCCTGTGACGGAACTGCCCAGTGCCTCGTTCAGCCCCGGATCGGCCGCAGCAAGACCGATAGCCGAGAAGTCGATCAGGGCGTCGATCACATCGATATCTTCGCCGAACCCGTCCGAAGTGATGCGCCCGATCCCGTTCACGAAAAGGCTTTCCACCGCGAAATCGCCATTGTCGAATCCAAGAAGATCCAGAACCAGATCCCAGTCCTCATTGACGGAAGCATCGAAGCCAAGCCGAAGATTTGCGCTTTCGATGCTTGTGCGCGCTCCGGCAATCGGCAACAGAACGCGATCACCTGCCGGGTCTTCGACCTGCCCGCGCAGATCGATCAGTTCCGGCAGCCGGTCCGCGCCCAGATAGAACCGACCGCTGAGCGCAAGTTTCTGGGTCTCGATATTCAGATCATCAAGCCGCAGGCGGCCATCTTCGAACCTACGGGCCTGGGTGCGCAATCGGCTTTGCGGACCGAAAAACGGATGAAACTCGGCGTCCAGCAGCGGGCGCAGATCGCCGCTGAGGTCCAGCCGCACGGCCTGGGCCACGCCGGGCTGTGTGGTCTGAAACTGGAACTCACCCTCGACGCGCGGCTCACCATCTGTTGCCAGTGTGATATCAGCGGTGAAATCAGAAATCGGCCCTTCGCCCGCGATGGTCAGCGCGGCAGAGGGCGTATCGGGAATACTGAGCAGCGAGACAGCGATGCCGCCCGCGTCCTCTTCGGCGGACAGGTCCAGCGACAGGATGCGGGTTGCGTTGGAGAAGCCAGCATCAAGTCGGATCAGCCCATTGATCTCGTCGATGCGCTCGACCCGCAGACTGGCCGTCCCTTCGCCATCTGCAAGTGCTGCATTGCCCCGGATGCTGGCGCGCAGCGGTTCGCCCAGCAGGTCGGGCCCAAGGATCACCTCGTCGATCTGCATCTGGTCCAGATTGACCGAAACCGGAAGTTCCGGCAGTTCGAACCGGGGCAGCGTGAACAACTCGTCGCTTGTGTCGTCGCTGACCGGGGCGCGCAGGATGGTCACGCGGCGGGCGGAGATCTCGGCAATCTCGATGCGGCGTTGGAACAGGGCAGAGCGGTTCCATTGCAGCGCCGCGTCTTCAACCAGCATCCATACGCCTTCGTCGTCCTCGATGGAAAGCTGCTCGAAAGTCGCACGCGAGGAGAGCGCGCCGCGAAAGCCGCCAAGACGGACTTCGCGACCCGCACCCGAGAGGCTGTCCTGTATCAGTCTGGTCAGATAGCCTGCATCACTTTCGCCCGCACGGGGAAGCAGCCCCTCCATATCCTGCGCCTGTGTGACATGGGGCAAGCTGAGCGTGAGGCAGACAAGCAGGGCAGGAAAGAAGCGCAGCAACCGCATCAGAACGCCTGCCCGATGCCAAGATAAAGCTGGAAGCCCCGCCCTGTGCTGCCCGCCACCGGATAGCCTACATCCAGCCGGAGCGGGCCGATGGGGGTATCATAACGCAACCCCAATCCTGCCCCGGCATGCCAGTCCGAAGGACCGGAAAAACTGCCCTGAGAGACATAGCCCGCATCGGCAAATGCCACGATTCCGATCGTTTCTGTCGCGCGCATCCGCACTTCGCCGGAGAGCGCGGCAAATCCCTTGCCGCCCGAGCGCACGCCACCCACATCTACGCCCAGCGAGCGGAAGGGTTGGCCACGCACGCTGCCACCGCCACCCGAATAGAACAGGAAATCGCGCGGCGTGCCATCTATCGCGGCGCCAAGGATCGTGCCGAGTTGGGCCCGTCCGGCCAGCACGAAACGGTTCTCATCGCCAAAGCCATGATAGGCGCGCGCATCGGCATAGAGCCGCGCACCGCTGTCGGTGCCTTTCAGTCCAAGGAAGGGTGTCAGATCACTTTGGACATAGAATCCGCGTGTCGGATTGCGGTCACTATCGCGCAAGTCCCAAGTGAGCGAAAGCGGCAGAAGCAGAAGCCGGTAGTCGCGGCGGATGGTAAAGCCGGGACCAAAATCGGCGCGTTCGGCCAAAAAGCCTATTCCGCCGCTGAAGGTGAGCGTATCGCTATAGCGATGTTCCAGCCCCAGGTCGAACCGCAGGCGACGGGCCTCGAAATCGGATTCGTTCTCGGTTTCGATCAGTGTTCCGAATTTCAGTGTCGTTTCGGGTGTCAGGGTCGCGGGGCGGGCATATTCGAGCGCAAGCTTGTAATCCAGCTTGCCACTGCGCCCGCCGATGCCGCCGACCATGCCTTCGATACGGAAGCGCTCGGCCCCACCCAGAAGATTGCGATGCAGCCAGAAGGCACCGACTTTCCCGCCGCTTTCCGTGTCATATTCGATCGATGCTCCGATCCGGCGCATGGGCGCTTCGACAAGGGCTGCATTGATATCCAGCGTGCCATCGGGGTTGATGTCTTCGGCATCGCGCAGCGCAACTGAGGAAAACGTGCCGGTGCGGCGCAAGCGCTCGGCGGCGCGTTGAATTTCGCGGGGGGAATAGACATCGCCTGAAGGCAGGCCCGCGATCTTGTGGATGCGTGCGGTGCGGGTGCGGACATGGCCCTCTGGTCGCAACTCGCCGAAGCGCAGGCGCGGGCCGGGCGCGATCTGGACTGCGACATCCAGCGTGTTGCCCGGATGGCGCGCGGTGATCTGCTGGTCGACCGGTTCAGCCTTGGCATGGCCTTGATCACGCCAGCCATCGACCGCATCGCCGGTCGCGTCGCGGATCACGGTCGAGCGCGCAACCTCGCCCGTGGCAAAGCCAGAGGGCAGGGTTGTGCCTTCGGCGACGGGGCCAAGCTGCGTACGGCCAAAGACGAAGGCCGGGCCGGGGGTAAGGATCACGTCGATCCGTTCCACGTTGCGCGGTGGGGTCAGCGGCGAGATATCGGCAGCCTCGCGCCCGTCGATCCGAACCGAAATCACGGGTGCATAATAGCCCTGCTCGTAGAAAATGCCGATCAACTGCCCGTATTCGGCCCGCGCGACAGAGTAGATCTCGAACGGATCGGTGATCCCTTCACTCTGCGCAGCCTGTAGCAACGAGGCGCGGCGCAGGGCGGTTTCCAGAGCTGTGTCGCCCCCCTGAACCTGGAAATCCAGCGTATCGAAAGCTTCTGCACGGACCGGCGCGAGCATCAGGCCTAGCATCAGCGACAGGGCCGGAAGCGAGCTGGCCCGGATGGCAGGAAGTTTTCTTAAACGATGAACTGGCACAGACGCGTCCTTGATCCCGTATGGCTCGACAATCGCAGATCAGACCCGACCCTACAACTGTAAACGAAGGCGAAACACGAGCGGTTCCCTGCCCGCGGGCACTGTCTTGCCGACGTGGCACCCCGATGCTATGTCGCCGCGCAACGCCACTCATGCAAGGATGTTGAACTTATGGCAGATGATTACATCATCAAGGATATTGCTCTGGCAGAGTTCGGCCGCAAGGAGCTGGATATCGCGGAAACCGAGATGCCCGGTCTGATGGCGCTGCGCGAGGAGTATGGCGCGGCACAACCGCTGAAGGGCGCGCGTATCGTGGGCAGCCTGCATATGACGATCCAGACCGCTGTCCTGATCGAGACACTGACGGCGCTGGGTGCGGATGTGCGCTGGGCGTCGTGCAATATCTATTCGACGCAGGACCATGCGGCTGCGGCCATTGCAGCAAGCGGCACGCCGGTTTTCGCGATCAAGGGCCAGACGCTAGAAGAGCATTGGGACTATCTGGACCGCTCCTTCCAGTTCTCCGAAGGTGCGAATATGATCCTGGATGATGGTGGCGATGCAACGCTCTATGTACTTCTGGGCGCGCGGGCCGAAGCGGGCGAGGATATCATCCCTGTGCCGGGCTCCGAGGAAGAAGCGGTCATCAAGGCGCAGCTCCTCAAGCGCATGGCGCAAAGCCCCGGCTGGTTCACCCGCACCCGCGATGCGATCAAGGGCGTGTCGGAAGAGACCACGACGGGCGTGCATCGGCTTTATGAGTTGCACAAGAGCGGCCAACTGCCCTTCCCCGCGATCAATGTGAATGACTCTGTCACCAAGTCGAAATTCGACAATAAATACGGTTGCAAGGAATCGCTGGTCGACGGCATCCGCCGCGCGACCGATACGATGATGGCCGGCAAGGTCGCGGTTGTGTGTGGCTATGGCGATGTGGGCAAGGGCTCTGCCGCCAGCCTGAAAGGCGCTGGCGCGCGCGTGATCGTGACCGAGATCGACCCGATCTGCGCGCTTCAGGCCGCGATGGACGGGTTTCAGGTCACGACACTGGAAGATGTGGTCAAGACGGCGGATATTTTCGTCACCACCACCGGCAACCGCGACGTGATCCGCATCGAGCATATGCGCGAGATGAAGGATATGGCGATTGTCGGCAATATCGGCCATTTCGACAATGAAATTCAGGTCGCGGCGCTGAAGAACCACAAATGGACCAACATCAAGGATCAGGTGGACATGATCGAGATGCCCTCGGGCAACCGCATCATCCTTCTGTCGCAGGGCCGACTGCTGAACCTTGGCAATGCGACCGGCCATCCGTCTTTCGTGATGTCGGCAAGCTTCACCAATCAGGTGTTGGCGCAGATCGAGTTGTGGACCAAGGGCGAGGAGTATGCACCCGGCGTCTATCTGCTGCCCAAGGCGCTGGATGAAAAGGTCGCGCGCCTGCATCTGGAGCGGATCGGCGTGAAGCTGACCGAGCTGAAGCCCGAGCAGGCCGAGTATATCGGCGTGACGACGGAAGGCCCGTTCAAGCCAGAGCATTATCGCTATTGATCTTGCGCCTTGGCGCAGGTGTGCAGCGGGGAGGCCCTTCGGCTTTCCCGCTTTTCTTATGCGCCTTTTTCCTGTAAGGCGCGGCCCATCTGAGACGTGACGCACGGGCCCCGGCGTGATGCATAAGGATTGGGGTCGGCGGCAATGGGGCCGCCATAGGAAACGGAAAGGCCAGAGGGCTGGCGCTTTCCCTGAGGAACCGCAAGAGATGTTCAATATCGTTACCAAATCCATCCAGTGGGGGCAGGAGACGCTGACACTGGAAACGGGCAAGATTGCCCGTCAGGCCGATGGCTCGGTCATTGCCACGCTGGGCGAAACCAGCGTCATGGCCAATGTGACCTTCGCCAAAGCCGCGAAGCCGGGGCAGGATTTCTTCCCGCTGACCGTGCATTATCAAGAGAAATACTACGCTGCTGGTAAAGTGCCGGGCGGCTTCCTGAAGCGTGAAGCGCGCCCTTCCGACAAGGAAACGCTGACCTCGCGCCTGATCGACCGTCCGATCCGCCCGCTCTTTGTCGAGGGCTTCAAGAATGAAGTTCTGGTGATCTGCACCGTGCTGAGCCACGATCTGGTCAATGAGCCCGATGTGGTTGCCCTGATCGCAGCTTCGGCAGCGCTGACGATTTCCGGTGTGCCCTTCATGGGCCCGGTTGCTGCGGCGCGCGTGGGCTTTGTCGATGGCGAATATGTGCTGAACCCCGAATGCCAGGACATGGAAAAGCTGCGCGAGAACCCCGAGCAGCGGCTGGATCTGGTCGTCGCAGGCACGCGCGACGCCGTGATGATGGTCGAGTCGGAAGCTTATGAGCTGACCGAGGCTGAGATGCTGGGCGCGGTGAAATTTGCGCATGAAAGCTATCAACCAGTGATCGACCTGATCATTTCGTTGGCCGAAGAAGCCGCGAAAGAGCCGTTCGATTTCACACCGCCGGATTACTCCGACCTCTACGCGGCTGTGAAAGCGGCAGGTGAACCGCTGATGCGCGCCGCTTTTGCCCTGCGTGACAAGCAAGAGCGCGTCAGTGCGATTGCGGCCGCACGCGAGGCGATCAAGGCGGGTCTGAGCGAAGAGCAGCTTGCAGATGAGAACCTGGGTTCGGCGATCAAGAAGCTGGAAGCCTCGATCCTGCGTGGTGCTGTGGTGAATGGCGAACCGCGTGTTGACGGTCGCGACACCAAGACCGTGCGTCAGATCGTGGCCGAAACCGGGCTTCTGCCGCGCACGCATGGCTCGTCGCTGTTTACCCGTGGGGAAACGCAGGCGCTTTGTGTCACCACGCTGGGTACCGGCGATGACGAGCAGTTCATTGACGCGCTGACCGGCACATCGAAATCCAGCTTCCTGCTGCATTACAACTTCCCCCCCTATTCGGTGGGCGAGGTTGGCCGCTTCGGTCCTCCGGGACGGCGCGAAGTGGGTCACGGGAAACTTGCATGGCGCGCGCTGCAAGCCGTGCTGCCTGCGGCAACCGATTTCCCCTACACGATCCGCGTTGTGTCCGAGATCACGGAATCGAACGGCTCTTCCTCGATGGCGACCGTCTGCGGCTCGTCCCTGTCGATGATGGATGCGGGCGTTCCGCTGAAAGCACCGGTCGCCGGTGTGGCGATGGGGCTGATCCTGGAAGATGATGGCCGTTTCGCGGTTCTGACCGATATTCTGGGCGACGAGGATCACCTCGGCGACATGGATTTCAAGGTTGCGGGCACGTCGGACGGGATCACCAGCCTGCAGATGGATATCAAGGTTGCGGGCATCACCTTCGAGATCATGGAGCAGGCGCTTGCGCAGGCCAAGGATGCGCGGATGCATATCATGGGCGAGATGGCGCAGGCATTGACTGCACCGCAGGGCTTTAGCCAGTATGCGCCCAAGATCGAGACGATGCAGGTGCCGACCGACAAGATCCGTGAAGTGATCGGCACCGGCGGCAAGGTCATCCGTGAAATCGTCGAAGTGTCGGGCGCGAAGGTCGATATCAACGACGATGGCACAATCAAGATCGCCTCGAACGATCAGGCCGCGATCCAGAAAGCCTATGACATGATCTATTCGATCGTGGCAGAGCCGGAAGTGGGCAAGGTCTACACCGGTCGCGTGGTCAAGCTGGTTGATTTCGGCGCTTTCGTGAACTTCTTCGGCAAGCGCGATGGTCTGGTGCATGTGTCCCAGATCGAAAGTCGTCGCCTGAACCATCCGTCGGATGCGCTGAAGGAAGGTCAGGAAGTCAAGGTCAAGCTCTTGGGCTTCGATGATCGCGGCAAGGTCCGTCTGGCCATGAAGATGGTCAATCAGGAAACCGGCGAAGAGATTGTCGAAGAGAAGTCGGAATAAGACTCTCTCGCAGACAGAAAAGACGGCCCCGGAGGTGACTCCGGGGCCTTTTCAATCCGTAACGAGTACATAGCCCGCCCCGCGCACGGTCTGCAGGTGGCGCGGTGCCTTGGGGTCGTGCTCGATCTTGCGGCGCAGGCGGGTGATCTGCACATCGACCGCGCGCTCCTGCCCGACCATACCGCCATGCGATGCGCGGTCGCGGCTCAGATGCTCGACCAGAGCTTCGCGGGTGATAACTTCGCCTGGGTTCTGGCAGAACAGCCGCATGATGGCGGCTTCGGTCTGGGTCAGACGCACCGGGGTATCGCCGCGCTTCAATTCGCCGCGTTCCAGATCGTAGCGCAACGGGCCGAGAACCAGCATCTTGACCTGCACCGCCACGGGGTCCGGCTGCGGGCTTCGCCGCAGGATCGCGTTGATGCGCAGCAGCAATTCGCGCGGCTCGAAGGGTTTGGGCAGGTAATCATCTGCTCCGGCTTCCAATCCCGCAATGCGGTCCTCTGCCTCGCCGCGCGCGGTCAGCAGCAGTACCGGCATTGACCCTTGGGCACGGATATGGCGGGTCAGGCTGAACCCGTCCTCGCCCGGCATCATCACATCCAGCACGACCAGATCGAAGCTCAGCCCCTCCAGAAGCCGCCGTGCGTGGGCGGCATCGCGCGCTGCCGTGACCAGATAGCCGTTGCGCAGCAGGTATTTCTGCAACAGCGTGCGAATGCGGGTGTCGTCATCGACGATCAGCAGATGAACCGGCGTGTCGGAAGTCATGGGCGGCGCTCGCGCAGGGAATTATACTGACGGCGGATTTCGTCATCCATCATCGCTTCCAGCACCTGCCGGAACCCCGCGACAGCCTGTGGACCCGCGGCGCGATAAGCCGCGCGCATGCGTTCGCGCTGGGCTTCCGACAGCGCGCGTTCCAGCGCGGCACCGCTTTCGGTCAGATAGAGATTGCGCTCGCGCCGGTCGGTCTTGCCGATGCGGCTTTCGACAAGGCCATCCTCGATCAGGGTGCGCAGAACGCGGTTAAGAGATTGCTTGGTTACGCCCAGAACCAGCAGCAGGTTGTTGACGGTCGTGCCATAGGTGCGGTTGATGAAATGCAGCGCGCGGTGATGAGCGCGGCCATAGCCGTGTTCGTCAAGGATGCGGTCGGGGTCAGCCGTGAAGCCGCGATACGCGAAAAACATGGCCTCGATCCCCTTTCGGAGTTGCTCGTCGGTCAGGAACAGCAGGTTCTCGCCGCCGCTGCTATTTGTCGGTCCGTCAGCCATAGGCACGCCCCTCTGCCTTTGGTGGGCATTTTATGTCAGCCTTGTTGACATTCCAAGTGCGAATTGGTAGCGATTCCCCGAAATCGCGTAACTTTATGCCCGAAAC
This sequence comes from Natronohydrobacter sp., assembly GCA_020832555.1. Taxonomy (GTDB): domain Bacteria; phylum Pseudomonadota; class Alphaproteobacteria; order Rhodobacterales; family Rhodobacteraceae; genus Roseinatronobacter. Next base: position 98,920 of record JAFIEM010000001.1, read on the forward strand.
GGACCTAATTTGCGCAATATCTGGAAAACGCGGTCTAGAGGAGGCACGCATGGCTGGCGCGTATGATGACAGGGACGGACAGATCTGGATGGATGGCAAGCTCGTGCCTTGGCGCGATGCGAATGTGCATATCCTGACCCATGCGCTTCACTATGCCTCTTCGGTATTTGAAGGTGAGCGTTGCTATAGCGGCAAGATTTTCAAAAGCCGCGAACATTCCGAGCGCTTGCTGGAATCGGGGCGTCTGCTGGACATGAAAATCCCCTACACGGTCGATCAGATCGAAGAGGCCAAGGCCGCTGTTCTGGCCGCCAATGGGCTGACAGATGCATATCTCCGTGCGGTTGCCTGGCGCGGAGCGGGTGAAGATATGGGTGTCGCAGCCCGGCGCAATCCGGTGCGGCTGGCAATCGCGGCATGGGAATGGGGTGCCTATTACGGCGATGCCAAATGGCAGGGTGCGAAGCTGGATATAGCCAAATGGAAGCGCCCTTCTCCTGACACGATCCCGACAGCCGCCAAGGCCGCAGGGCTTTACATGATCTGCACCATGTCCAAGCACGCGGCCGAGGAAAAGGGCTGCTCGGACGCGCTGTTCATGGATTATCGCGGCTATGTGGCGGAAGCGACCGGCGCGAATGTGTTCTTCGTCAAGGACGGTGAAGTGCATACGCCCATTCCTGATGCGATCCTGAACGGGATCACACGCCAGACCGTGATTGCGATGCTCCGCGATATGGGGATTGTGGTGAATGAGCGCCATATCCTGCCCGAAGAACTGGAAAGCTTCTCGGAGTGTTGGCTGACCGGGACCGCCGCAGAGGTGACGCCGGTGGGCCAGATTGGCGAGTATCATTTTCAGGTCGGTCAGATGACCCGCAAAGTGGCCGAGACTTATGAGGCGCTGGTGCGCGCGTGAGCGCACCAGTGTTTTGGTCCTTTCGCCGCTGCCCTTATGCCATCCGCGCGCGGCTGGCGATCCGGTGCAGCGGTGTGTCGGTCGAATTGCGAGAAATCCTGCTACGCGAGAAACCGTCCGCTTTCCTTGCAACCTCGCCCAGCGGGACTGTGCCCTGCCTGGTCACATCAGAGCAGGTGATTGACGAAAGCCTTGATATCATGCGTTGGGCGTTGGGGCAGAGCGACCCCGAAAACTGGCTGGACATGCCGCCTGAGGGGCAGGACTGGATCGCCCGTTGCGACGGACCGTTCAAACATGCACTTGACCGGGTGAAATATGCCAGCCGATACCCCGATCAGGACCGGGCCGCGCATCTGGCCACAGCTTGCGCGTTTCTGACAGATCTGGACGCGCAACTTGATCGCTGGCTGTTCACGCGCCCCACGCTCGCCGATATGGCCGTGCTACCCTTCATCCGACAATTCGCGTTTATCGACAAATCGTGGTTCGATGACCAGCCTTGGCCCAGCCTTCACGACTGGCTGGCGCGGTTTCTGGCCTCTGACGCCTTTGCTGGCGTAATGCCGAAATTTCCGCGCTGGCAGGCGGGTCAACCGGGCGTATCCTTCCCCTGAGCGCGTCGCTTGTGCCATTGAACCGGGGTTGTGGGCAGTTCCGATTTCTCAAGGGTGATTCCGCGCAATTCGGCGCTGTGCAGCACAGCGTCGTAGAGCGTGCGATTGCGTGACAACAGACGCTTGAACCGCGTCTCGTCCAGTGACAGCAGGGTGCAATGGCTGATGGCGCTGATCATCGCGCGACGCGGTTCGCGCGTCAGCATCCCGATATGGCCGAAGAATTCGCCACTGCCCAGCCGCAGTTTCTGGCCCTTGCGCTCCATCTCGACAGCACCAGAGGCAATGAAATAAACGCAATGCGGCACCTCGCCCTTGCGCAGCAGGACCGTACCCGGCTCGACATGATGGGTGCGCAGGGCGCGGGCCAGTTTGCGGCGTTGCGCATCCGGCATATCCTGAAACAGCGGAAATGTGCGCAGGAACGCATCCTTTTGCAGCGCGAAATCCAGATGCGGGCGGGCTTCGATCCGCTTGCGTCTCTCGGCAATGCGCCCGAGCAGGGTCGCGTGCAATTCGCGGCTGATCAGCCCGTCATCATGCAACAGCTCATACTCGCGCTCCTCCAGCCGCAGAGAGGTGCGGCGGATGAAGCGGCGCTCCATTTCTTCTGCATAACCCGGATATTGCAGGCGCAGACCCTGCAAGGCCGCGTTGGTTTCTTCCTCGCGTCGGCGCAGCAGTTCATGCAGCAGATCGGCCACGCGGCGCCCGTGGATGCGCCGGATCTTGCTGTCGATATAGCCATGCAGCTCGCCAAGGATCAGCCGCTGGTTCAGCAGAATCTCGAACCGGTCCGCTGTCATCTGCTCCAGTGCCAGCGACCATCGCAGCCGGTTGTGCATCCCGACCGCCAACCGATACCAGCCGCCATAGCCCAGCCCCTTGCGCGCGGCAGCCCGGTATTCGTTCCGCCCCCCGCCACGGGTTTGTTCGATCAGCCGGTCTACATCCGACAGCATCCGGTCCACCAGCCGCGCAGAGAAGAGCTGCTGGCGGAAGTACTCGATGATCAGATCGCGTTCGCGCCCGGCGAGTGCGACCAGCCCCAGCGTGATCCGGTCGCGGTCAGGGATTTCTTCGGCAGCCTCGGCAAGCTCGACAGCTTCATCCAGCCGTGCGGCAAAGCGCTTGGCCTCTGAGCGGATGACTTCTTGCGGAAGCTGGTAGTCCCGCGCGGTTTCAGCGATCTCCTCGCGGACATTCTGAAGCGCAACTGCAATGACCTGATGCGATAGTGCCTGATCCAGACGTGGCAACCGGTTCAGCCCAAGCCGCGAGATCATCCAGCGCAGGCTTGTCCCCTGCACCAGCAGGGTGAACAGCGTGAAGCCCGTCGCGAGAATACCCACTTCGCGTTTGATATCGGGTGGCACGAGCGCACTTTCGGTGACTGCCAGCGCCAGCGCCAATGTGACAGCCCCGCGCAATCCCCCCCAGAGAATCGCAGCGCGGTAGGCCGGTTCGACTTGTGGCGACAGGCGCAGGAAGCTGAGTGCGGGCAGCATGCCCCAGAGCAGGAGTGCACGCGCTGCAAAGGCAGCAGCGATCATGACCAGAAGCAGATACAAGTCCGACAGCCGCAGATCCCCCATCAGACGAGGGATCAGCAGCGCAGCAACAATGAAGATCAGTGCGCCCGCCCAATAGGCCAGCACATCCCAGACTTCGCGCAGATAGGTCCAGCTTGCCGGGGTCATGCGGCCTGGGCCCATCAGGTTCAGCGCGAGCCCCGCCACCACCACCGCAATCACCCCCGACGTCTGCAGGAACTGCTCGGCCACGACATAGGTCAGATAGGGCAGTGCCACGCTGACCGACACCTGCGCGCGCTCGAAGCCCGGCATCAGCGAGATCAGCGCTATCGCCAGCCGCGCAAACACCAGGCCAAGGATCACTCCCCCGATCACCAGCCAGGGAAAGATCACCAGCGCGTCATTCAGACTGGGATCGGGCACGCCCAGCATCACGAAGGTCAGAAAGAAGCCGAATAGTGCGATCGCGGCGGCATCATTGAGCAGGCTTTCGCCTTCGACGATCCGCGTCAGGCGCTGCGGGGCGGCGATGTTGCGGAAAATGCTGACCACCGCCGAGGGGTCCGTGGTCGAGACTATCGCCCCGATCAGCAGGCAGGCGGTCAGCGGCAAGGTGGTAAACGGTGTCAGGGCATAGCCGATGATGACGGTCGAGGCGACCACGGCGCCCACCGCCATGACAAGGATCGGCACCCAGTCATCCAGCATACGCCGCGCATTGACCATCAGTGCGACCTGAAACAGCAAGGTCGGCAGCAATACATACAGAAAGATGTTGGACCGGATCGGTAATTCCAGCAGGCGCAGGAAGGTCGGGTTCATCGTGTCCGCCAGATCGCTGGACAGCGTATACAGCGCCAGCGCCCCGAGCACCGCGCCCATGATTGCCAGAATCACGGTGAATGGCAGGCGCAACCGCTCGGACAGCGGTTCGGACAGACCGATGATAATGAACAAAGCCGCAATGGCGCCGACAAGTGCGATGATATCCATAGGCTACACTATAAGCCACCGAGCAGCGCAAGCGACGGGATTCACTACAATTTGCGCGCAATGCCTTTATTTTCTGCGAAGGTTGCAGCTATTCTGCCGCGAGTGCGATCCTGCTCGACTGATCGCGGCCCAGATCCACAAGGTTGCGCACGATTTGATCCATCAGCTTCTGGAAGCTATCGAAGCCGTTGTTTGGTGCGACGCGGGCTTCGTCAAGATAGAGGCCGCGATCAATCTCGATCTGGATGGCATGCTGCCCGATCGAGGGGGTGCCGTGGCGTTGCGTGATATAGGCCCCGGCGAAAGGTGAGTTGCGCGCGACGCGCAAACCCGCATCCGCGAAAACCGCAGCCACGGAATCAGTGATGGCGGAATGGGCGGCAGCGCCGAATCGGTCACCCAGCACGATATCGGGTCGGATGGCGTTGTGCTGGCGGTTCATACTCACGGCGTCGCGCGGCATGGAATGCATGTCGAGCAGGATCGCGCGACCGAATCGCTTGCGCTGTTCGGCCATCAATTCATCAAGCTTTGTGTGATACGGGTGCCAGAACCGGCGCAACCGGTCCTCGGCCTCGGCGCGGGTGATCTTGCCGCGATAGATAGCCCGCCCCCCGGCCACTACGCGCGGGATCACCCCCAGGCCCGAACTGATGCGCGGATTAAGTCCATGCGCGGCAACCCCTGCAATCAGCGCCGGGTCAAGCTCTGTTGCTGCGCGGTTGTAATCGACATAGGCACGCGGCACAGCGCCCAGTAGAACCGGGGCACCTGCAGGGCTCGCGGCACGCAGGAAACAGTCCACATAGGCGTCTTCGGATGATCGCAGGGCGGTAGGTTCCAGAATCGAGCTGTTCAGCAGTTCTGCCGGATAATCCCGCCCGCTATGAGGCGAGGCGAAGACCACAGCGCTGCTGGGAGAGAGGGCAGGAATGTATTGATAGGCTTGCATGTCTGGATCACTGTTTTTTTGACTATAGACCAAGCTGTTCCTGTTTCGAAAGCCCTTGATCATGGCCGCGACTCCTTTTATAGGGCATCTCAATTGACGCGGGCTTGTTGCCGCGTCCCTTTTGTTTGGGGCGCAGGAATGATCCGCTCAGGGCGCGTAGCTCAGTGGTAGAGCACTACGTTGACATCGTAGGGGTCACAAGTTCGAACCTTGTCGTGCCCACCATTCACCCCTGCTGTTTGGCAGGATAACCCAAATGGCGCGCGTGCGCCGCGAACAGGAGATAGGCTGATGAAGGTCAGAAATTCGCTCCGGTCGCTCAAGCAGCGTCACCGCGATTGCCAAATCGTGCGCCGCAAGGGCCGGGTCTATGTCATCAACAAGACCCAGAAGAAATTCAAGGCCCGTCAGGGCTGAGGCTTTCCTCGACCGTTATTTCAGAGAACCGCCCCGTGCCTGGCACCGGGGCGGTTTTCGTTTGTGGGGTGTCTCTTGCCTGCGTTGCCGTGGGCATCCCTGATCTGCTTTCCAAAGCAAAAAGGGTGACGGTTGCCCGTCACCCGATAAGAGTGTTCACAAGGACTGCCTGAAGCCGTTGAGCGCGTTCACCCATCCTTGCGGATGGTTGCGTTCGACGGATCATAGGGGCTGTCGCAGGTTACAACCGCGTCCCAAAGCTGGTTGAGCATGCGCACCTTGAGTTTGGTCCCCTCGACCGCCAGATCCGGGCGGACATATCCCATGCCGATGGATTTGCCGAATGCCACGGAATAGCCGCCCGAAGTCAAGCGCCCGATCTTGGTATCGCCAAGATAAAGCGCCTCGCGGCCCCAGGGGTCAGCGTCGGCAGGGCCGTCGATCAGCATTGTGCAGCATTTGGCACGAATGCCCGTCTGTTCCATCGCGGATTTGCCGTGAAAGTCCTTGGACATATCGATGAAGCGCGGCAGGTCAGCCTCTTGCGGGGTGGCGTCACGGCCCAGTTCATTGCCGAAAGCGCGGTAGGATTTTTCCTGCCGCAGCCAGTTCTGCGCCCGTGCGCCCACCAGCTTCAGACCCAGATCCTCGCCTGCTGTCATCAGCTGGTCGAAAAGGTAATTCTGCATCTCGACCGGATGGTGCAATTCCCAGCCCAGCTCGCCCGTATAGGCGACGCGCACCGCGCGGACCGGACACATGCCCAGTTCGATATTGCGCATCGACAACCAGGGGAAGCGCTTGTTGGACAGCGCCGTTGCAGGATCGGCGTCCTTCACCAGCTTGCCCAGTAGATCGCGCGATTTCGGACCCGCAACAGCAAAGACACCCCATTGCGTTGTCACATCATGAATGTCGATCCAGCCGAATTCGGCCATCTTGTCTTCGGCCGCCTTACGCAGGAAATCGCCGTCATAGGCCGTCCATGCACCTGCTGAAATCAGGTAGTATTCATGTTCGGCCAGCCGGACGATGGTGTATTCCGTACGCACTGTGCCAGCAGAGGTCAGCGCATAGGTCAGGTTGATCCGTCCGACGCTTGGCAGCTTGTTACAGGTAAACCAGTCCAGAAACGCCGTGGCGCCCGGTCCGCGTACCAGATGTTTGGTAAAAGCAGTGGCGTCGATCATGCCCACGCCTTCGCGGATGGCTTTTGCCTCTTCAACCGCGTATTGCCACCAGCCGCCGCGTCGGAAGCTGCGTGCGGCATGGTCGTCGAACCCTTCGGGCGCATAGTAGTTTGGGCGCTCCCAGCCGTTCACCTGACCGAATTGCGCGCCGCGGGCTTTCACGCGGTCATAGCAAGGGGCGGTGCGCAGCGGGCGGCAGGCTTCGCGTTCTTCATCCGGGTGATGCAGAACGAAGACATGCTCATAGCATTCCTCATTCTTGCGCGCGGCATATTCCGTCGTCATCCAAGGGCCGTAGCGTTTGGGATCAAGCGACGCCATGTCGATCTCGGCCTCGCCCTCGACCATCATCTGCGCGAGGTAATGGCCCGTGCCGCCTGCCGCCGTGATCCCGAAGCTGAACCCTTCGGCCAGCCACATGTTGCGCAGTCCCGGCGCGGGACCGACCAACGGGTTGCCATCTGGTGTATAGCAGATCGGGCCGTTGAAATCGTCTTTCAGGCCCACGGTCTCGGAAGAGGGAATCCGGTGGATCATGGACATGTATTCTTCCTCGATCCGCTCCAGATCGAGGGGGAAGAGGTCAGCGCGGAAGCTTTCGGGCACATCATAGAGGAAGCGCGCGGGCGCGTTGCGCTCGTAGGGGCCAAGGATCCAGCCGCCCCGCTCTTCGCGGACATACCATTTGGCGTCGGCATCGCGCAGAACCGGATGCTCAGGGTTATTCTTGCGATATTCGACCAGCATCGGATCGGCTTCGGTGACGATATACTGATGTTCTACCGGAATCGCCGGGATCTTGATCCCCAGCAAGCGTGCTGTGCGCTGGGCGTGGTTGCCGGTCGCTGTGACGACATGTTCGGCAGTGATCTCGAAACGCTCTTCCGAGGGGACAAGATTGCCGCCTTTCTCAATCATGCGGCTACAGGAAACGATCCATTCCGCGCCGGTCCAGCGATAGCCGTCGACCTGCACCTTGCGCAGGATCTCGGCTCCAAACTGGCGGGCGCCCTTGGCCATCGCCTGTGTCACATCTGCCGGGTTGATATAGCCATCCGTCGGGTGAAAGAGCGCGCCAACCAGATCTTCCGTGCGCACCAGTGGCCAGCGTTCCCTGATCTGGGAAGGCGTCATCCATTCATATGGAACGCCGACCGATTCTGCCGTCGCGGCATAGAGCATGTATTCGTCCATGCGCGCCTGGGTCTGCGCCATACGCAGATTGCCCACGACCGAAAAGCCTGCGTTCAGACCGGTTTCCGCCTCGAGTGTCTTGTAGAATTTGACGCTGTAATCATGGATATGGCTGGTCGCATAGCCCATGTTGAAGAGGGGCAGAAGACCCGCAGCGTGCCAGGTCGAACCCGAGGTCAGTTCATCGCGCTCCAGCAGAAGAGTGTCCCAACCTGCCTTTGCCAGATGATAGGCAATCGACGCGCCGACGGCACCCCCACCGACGATGAGTGCTTTGACATGCGTTTTCATTCAGGAACCTCCGACAGGATAATGGCTGCAATCCTATTCGCAAATCCTGTGAAAGCAGGGAAAGGCTTTGCCGACTAACGACAGGCTAAAAACGACCAATCACGATCCTGAAATCAACCAGTTTCGATATACGCATGCGATATATACGAAGCTCTTCGGTCTCCGTCCGCTGGGTTGGTACCGTTTACGGCAGTCTGGCCGCAGGAACCCCGTCGAGGAGCTGCTTTATTGTACGATCATTTCCGCATGTAGCGCACCGGCTGCATTGATGCTGCTCAGAATGTCGATCATGTCGCGTGGCGAAACCCCGAGCGCATTCAGTCCCGCGACGATTTCTGACAATGAGGTGCCGCCACCGAACTCGGCCAGGCTGGTCGCTGGCTGATCCTCCATCCCGACCTGTGTTCGAGGCACAACAATCGTTTCCCCCTCTGCAAAGGGATTAGGTTGCACGACCAGCGGTGCCTCTTCGACTCGCAGCGTCAAGCCTCCCTGTGCCACTGCTACGCGGCTGATACGGACATCTTCACCCATGACAATGGTGCCAGAGCGCTGATCGACGACAACGCGCGCGCGGGTCTGCGGAGTGATAAGGACGTTTTCGATCCGTGCCAATGCATGAGCGATCGAGGACATACCCGTAGCGGCAAGGTCAAGAACGACTGTGCCCGGATCCGTCATGGCCGCAACCGAGCGATTGAAGCTGCGGTTGATCTGCTGTTCAATCAGGACTGCCGTTGTGAAATCCGGAACACGCAGTGCCAGACGGATTCGTGACAGGCTCGAGAGATCGAAATCCACTTCGCGTTCGACGCGCGCGCCCATCGGGATTGTGCCGGATGTCGGAACGCCGCGCACTTCGCGCGCGCCCTGGCCTTCGATCGCAGCACCACCGGCGATCACGGTTCCCTGTGCGACCGCATAAATCGTGCCGTCCGCCCCGTTCAACGGGGTCATGACCAGTGTACCGCCCAGCAGACTTGTGGCATCACCGATCGCCGAAACCGTCACATCCAAACGCCCGCCCGCGCGCGCAAAGGGTGGCAAAGTCGCCGTGACGATCACTGCGGCGACATTCCGTGGCCGGAACTGTTCGCCTGTGACATTGACCCCCAGTCTTTCGAGAATGTTGGAAAGGATATCTTCGGTAAAGGGCGAGTTACGCATGCCGTCGCCAGTGCCGTCCAGACCTACAACCAGACCGTAGCCGAGAAGATCGTTTCCACGAACGCCGTCAAATTCCACTAGATCCTTGAGCCGCACTGACGCGCCTGCCACCGACGCCGCAAGGAAGGGAAGAACCGCAAAGATCAGAAGTTGCAGCACGGTTCTGATCATCGCAGGTAATCCGCAAGCCTGAGCCGCGAAAGTCGTGCGGTGATCGCGTAGATCATATCCAGCTGGCTCATGACCTGTTCCAGTTTACTGGCGGATTCGTAGGGGTCGACGGCAAGAAGTTCGGTCAACGCGATTGAAAGGCTGGTTCGTTCAGCCTCGGCCCGACTGGAAGCTGTCGCTGCGCGCTCTTCTGCGACCCCAAGGCGTGCTGAGAGGTCCAAAAGGCCCTGTGAGGCGGATTTCAACGGCAAGCTGCTTTGATGGATGATCGCGCGATGCTCTGCAGGGCCGAGTCCGGGGAGTTCGCGGGTGAGCACCGCGCCGGTCGCCAGTGCGGCAAGCGTTTTCCGGACTGCTCTATCCTGTGCCGTTGTTGTCAGGTTGATCTCCGCGCCATGGCCGAGGTCAATTGGCGCCGGAACAGGTGCGCCACCAAGATATGCGAGACTGTCAAAACCCGAAGCGGGCGCAAACCAGGCCTCGACAAGACCTGACAATGCAGAAGGATCCAGCGGAACAGGAAGATCCGAAACCAGAGCATCGAGTATCGCCTCCGGTTGCGCCAGCGCTGGCCCATCTCCCCGCGTTCCGGCAAAAAGGGTGCGTTCGCCAAAGCGGGTATTCAGCGACCGCACGACGCCCGAGAATGCGTCCGCAAAGCTGTCCATCGTCCTTTTGATAGCGGCAGGGTCTGTGTCAAGCTCCAGCCTCATCGCCTCTAGCGCAACCTGCTCGGTCCTGTGCGAAATATCGAGGACGATGGATTGTTTTCCAGCGAGAAGGGCGGCGGTCGTCTGTGCAAGACCCTTTCGATCCGTTGCCAGTTCGAGTGATTTTTCCATCGCGGCGAGTGCAGTTACGTTTCCACCCAGATGGCGCACCTTGTTGCGCGCCTGACCGGTCGTCACTTCCTGAGACAAAGTTGTGAGCGTGGACTTGAGTCTTGCATTGTGACGTCCGAAAGAAAGTGACTGGGTCATGTCGCCAAATGTTGTGGGTATCATCGGTCAGATCTCCAGAATGGTGCGCAACATGGCGTCGATCGTGGACAACACGCGTGCATTGGCGCTATAGGCCTGTTCCAGCACCAAAAGCTTGCTGAGTTCTGCGTCGGTATCGACTCCTTGGGCCGCGAGGGTTTCACTGAGAAGCGCGACTCGCGCAGTGTTGAAACTGCTTCGCTGGTCTGTACCAAGCCGCTGCGTGGCGATGCTGGACAAGAGTTCCGTCGCATGGCCCTGCAACGAGCGTTTTGGTGCCAGAGAACCGCCGAGAGAGGTCGGCAAATCAAGCACACGCGCCAGCCGATCCAGCACAGTGTTGTCCAGTACATCTCCTGGATCTGTCGCATTGAGTCCCGCGCGCAGTCGCCACGCGTCGCCCCCTTTCGACGAATCGAGCGCCGGATTGACAGCGATTTGACCGGCAATGCCGGTCAAGACGGCGGGCAGGGTCGAATGTCCTTCCAGGCTGAACAATCCGAAAGCGTTGGTATCAAGGCTTTGGTCGATATCGGACCCTGAAAAGCGTGAAATCAGATCTGCGGAGAGAAGATCGAGATCCTGCTGAAGCGCTGGTGCCGTGTCGTCGCGCAGCCGTAGCAAGGCGCCGATCGTGCCATCAGAGAAGATTGCAGCGCCTGTCTCGATCTCTCGGTCATTGAGCCGAACGCGCGACAGCGCCCCGTCTTCTACGCGATCACTGGCTTCGGGGTCCGGTGAGCGCGAGAAACTGAACCGTGCGGCATCGCGATCAACCAGGATTGAGCCATCTCGGGCCATCAACATGATCCGTCCGTCCTCGCGCGCAAATTCCTGCACGGGTATGTGCTGCGAAACTTTGTCTGCAAGTGACTGGCGGAGATCCATCAATCCCTCGGGCGCCCCGCCCGTGAGGGTTTGGCGCTGAATCTTGTGGTTCAGATCGGCGATATCCTGCAGGGCCGTGTTCAACCACCCAATCTTCTCGGCGAGACCCGCATCCGCCCGGTCGCGCTCGGCGCGCAGCATGTCGTGCAAGCCTCTGATCTTTTGGGCAATATCGCTCGCCGCCTGGATAGATTGTTGCAAGAGAGCCGTCTGATCCGATTGAAGGCTGGCGCGTTGCAAGGCTGTTCCAAACCGAGAGATGCTTTGACCGAGGCTTCCGTCTTCGCCCGGCAGGCCGAACCCGATTTCCATCTTCTGCCAGAACGCGCCAAGCAGATTGTCACCCATCGCCTGAGTGGTGGCCTGCCTCAAATCGCCAAGCAATCCGCGGTCCATGAGCCGAGTGACGCCCGTCATGGCCACGCCGCTGCCTGTGTCACCCAGCACACGGGGTGCCTGAGTGAGCAACCGCACGCCGTAGGATTCGGTCTGCGCATTGGCGATGTTGTCAGCAACGATCCGGGCACCGCGCGCGGACAAGGTCAAACCGCTCAAGGCTGCGGAAAGGGCAAGCGAAAGCGACATTAGCAGGACCTCCTTGCTTAGGTTCAACGTTTGATGTTCGTCGTCTCCTGGAACATCTCATCAACCGTCTGGATGACCTTTGCATTCGAGGAATAGGCGCGTTGGGTCTGGATGAGTCCCGTCAGTTCCGCAGCAACATCGGTCGCGGATTCCTGCAATGCGAACCCGACAAACTCGCCCACTGGCCCATCACCGGCTTCCCACAAGAAGAAGGGTCCGCTGTCGCGCGAAACCTGAAATGCCTGCGCGTTCCGGGCAGTCAAGCCATTGGGATTGGGCACATCGACAATCGGGATACGAAACAGTGTCCGGCGAAAGCCCTGATCGTAAACTGCGTCAAGATTGCCATTGGCATCTACCATCAATCCGACAAGGTTGCCCGCGCCAAAACCGTTCTGTTCGATACCCGCAGGCGAGAAACTTGCCCCGCGCTGCATGATGCCACCGCCTTCGCCGATACGTCCGATCGCGAACTGGATCTGCTGACCGCCTGCCTCTAGCATCATGTGACCTGCCGCCGGATCGTAGTCACCGCCTTCGATGCTTACACGGTCCACTGACAAAAGCGTGCCACCGCGTCCGGCTGAATCGTCGAACACGATGTCATATGTTCCCAGCGCTTCGCCGGTTTGAGCTTGCGAGAGTTGCAGACGCCAGCTGTTCGACGTAGCCGGCGGGGTCAGATTGGGCGTCATTTCAACGTCGATTGTCTGCGCAAGTCCCATTTCGTTAAAATACTCGACAGACATGCGCAGCGGTTCACCGGATGCCGTTGGCAAGGTGGCCGAGGCCGGAAGATTGACACCAAACCGGATATTCGTCGTCGCGACAAAGGATTGCTGGTTGGTTTCTATCTGGATCGGTCGCAGCCCTGCGGTACTGTCACGCGGAAAAACCGGGACCGTGCCATCGGGGTTGGCGGGCCAGCCCAGAAGCGTGTGACCCGCAGCATCCCGCAGATAGCCCTGTGCATCTTGCCGGAACGATCCCGTTGTGATCAGCAGCAAAGGTGCCGTGCCGTCCTGAAGTCGTGTTCCCAGTTCGGATGTCACAGGCAGAAAGCCGCGCCCGGAAATGGCGAGATCGGTTGAATTCTGCGTGCCGATCAACGAACCGCCCTGATCGACAAGGCGCTGCGTCGTCGTGCGTACACCCCCCGCAGTGTATGCCCCCTGTCCGGCGACGCCGGATCCCACGACCATCGAGTGAAATGACGTATTGGCCCTTCGATACCCGTAAGTGGCTGAGTTCGCGATATTGTCCGAGATCGTGGCAAGCCTGGTCGCGTTGGCACGCAAGCCGGCCACACCGGCGTTCATCGAGGAAGAAATGCTCATGTCCACTCCAATCCGAAGGTGATTCTCCAGATCAATCTGACCGCAAGCCCTTAATTTCCCGCTAAAGCGTCAGGGATTCTCTTGCCGAAGCAGCAGAACCAGTTCGATCCGGTTGTTTCGTGCCGCCGTTGCTGGACTGACCGAGGGCACGCGATCCGCATTTCCCGTGACACGATGAACGCGCAATTCGGGAAAGCCTGATGCTTCCATGAGATGCTTCATGGCTTCGGCACGTGCGATGGTCATCGTCCAGACGGGGTTTTCCAGGAATACTGCGGGAAAGCTGCGGGCGTGGGCGGCTATCGCGACGGGATTCGAGACCGTGAGGAAAGCTTCGGTGATTACATTCGTCAACAGGCGCAGGACCGGGCGGGGCTGATGTGTTTCGGCTTCGAACAGCGGGCGGCCATCAAGGTCGAACACCTCGATCAGCAGGCCCTCATCCGTCATCCGAATGGCGACATGCTCGAAAGCTTCTCCAAGGAGTTCATCTGTTGCAATCCTTGTCTCGAGCGACTCGACGACCAGTTCCAACAGTTCGAGATCCGCGCGATACCGTTCGCGCGTGGCGATGTCGTCGGTTATCGAGTCCACTAGGGACAGAGCAACCCCCCCGAACACGCCGTCGCTGCCGGCGGAATCCGACTGTATTGCGAATGTGGCCGAGAAATAATCCGCCAAGCCTTTGCGTTTTTCATCCTCAACCGAGCCCAATAGCCAAAGCATCAGGAAGAAGGCCATCATCGCGGTCACAAAATCCGCATAAGCCACTTTCCAGGCACCACCATGATGCCCGTCGCCTGCCACCACGCGCTTGCGCTTGATGATTACAGGCCTGACATTGTCAGAACCTTTCATTTGCCCACCCGAAATTTCACCCAAGCCCAGTATAAGCCTGGCGCCTGAATCAGAGGTTAATGGCGGGCTGATCCGGCCTTGATCCGATCACAAATGCATCAGAAACCGGGTTGCGCATCAATTTGTCACCATGACAGATCGCGAGAGGGGATTACAAATGCACAGAAGCCCGCTAAAATGAAAGAAAAAGAGGCAGTGATGAGCAGAGTAATCCTATCGCTGACAATCGTGTTGGCGCTTGCGGCTTGTGGGAGCAGGGGAGGTGGTAACTTCTCGGCCCCGCGCAATCTTGAAAACGCATGTCTGATGGAGCGTGAGCGACCGCAATATTTCGCGGCCATGCGTGCAACTGAGCGACGTTGGGGCATTCCGCTGCCTGTTCAAATGGCGATTATCCACGCTGAAAGTCGTTTCATCGGTGATGCCAGAACACCGGTGCGTTATACCCTCGGCGTGATCCCGATGGGGCGCCAATCCTCGGCGCTGGGCTATTCACAGGCCCTCGACGGAACATGGGATGAATATGTGCGGGAAACCGGAAATCGCCGGGCCTCACGCACGAATATCGCGGATGCGACCGATTTTGTTGGCTGGTACAATAACAAGACACGCCAACGCAACGGGATCGCACTGACAGATGCGCGCAACCTTTACCTGGCCTATCACGAGGGTCACACGGGATTTGCACGCGGGTCTTACAATGCCAAACCCTGGCTGCTTGGAGTCGCGGATCGGGTCGCGTCGCGCGCAGCAATGTATGATCAGCAATTACGGTCCTGCGGTCGCCGTTGAACGATTTCTTTGCGCGTTCAGTGCTTTGTCGCCCGGCGTTAACGCGTCGGACGTCCTTTGCGTGTGGATGCGTGACAGGCGGATTGTGATACTGCGCGGCTCCTGCCAGTCGCGACGCCGCGCACGGACAGCCGAGATTGACAGATTTCTGATGGCATATCGCAGAGGCCACTCCACGCGACTTTGGGTCTGGTGCTCTTTGTGCGAGGAGCACCAGTCAAATGCGACCGAAGCGTTCTGGTAAGCCCTTCGTCAAAAAATCACCATCGTGCCGCATTTTTGACCAAACTGACCGCGACTTTGGGATCAGGAAATGGACGGCTCTAGAGGGAGTAGATTATGTTCACGAGTGATGAAAACGGCGGAAACAAGATGGCAGGTTTCCTGAAAGGCTCGCTGTTCTCGCGTCAGAAAAGCGCCGGCGAGGCGCCCGATCAGATTGACATGCGTCTTGACATGCTGTCCGAAGGGCTGTCCGCCCGACTGCCGCAGCGCGGCTATATCAGACATTGACTGTCAGATCCGGCAGTTCCAGAATCTTCATCAGTTCCCGCAACTCCTGACGGGCGGCGACATGTGACATGGTCATGCTTTCGCCGCCAGCATCCGCAAGGTCCAGAAGGGTCAGACCCTTGGGGAACAACTCGCGGAAGATCACGCGCTCACTGAAGCCTGGTGCCAGCCGGAAGCCGATACGGCGCGACAACTCTTCCAGCGCATCGCCGACCTTACGCTTGTTGTGCATCGCGGTCGTCCCCATGCGATTGCGCAACACCACCCAGTTCAACGGTTTCAATCCTGCCTGAGCGCGCACCTGGCGCGCCTTCCAGACCATTTCGGAATAGATCGACGGGGCAAGAACCTTGCCTGTCTCCGGATCGGTGCGCGCCAGAAGATCAAAGTCGATGAAGCTATCGTTGATCGGCGTGATCAGGGTATCGGCGACAGAATGGGCAAACTGGCTGTAACGTGTATGCGATCCGGGGCAGTCAATGACGACGAAATCGCATTCGGGCGCAAGTTCTTCCAGCGCTGCTGCCATGCGCGCATCATGCAATTGCGGGCCTTCGGGCAGATCAAAGACTTTCGGATCGGGCAGGGGCATGTAGCGCGGCCCCGGCAGGCTGAGGCCAGCGCGCCCGGTCCAGTTGGCACGGTTCTCGATATAGCGCCCGAAGCTGAGCTGGCGCACATCCAGATCCATCGCGCCGACGCGCAGGCCCATCCGGGCCAGCGCCACCGAGACATGCATCGAGACCGTGGACTTGCCCGAACCGCCTTTTTCATTGCCCACCACGATGATATGCGCCACGCTTGATGCTCCTGTCCGTAAGCGGTTTTCCGCGTTTCATCTAGGCCGCGCGCGGCGTGGTTACAAGCCAAGACGCAAACCACGCCAAGATATTGTTATGGAATAGAAAAAGGCGCAGGGTTTCCCCTGCGCCCATTCTGTCGGTCGGTCGGTTCCTCAGAAACCCAGACCAGCATACTTGTTCTTGAACTTCGACACCTTGCCGCCGGTATCCAGCAGGCGCGACGAGCCACCGGTCCAGGCCGGGTGCACGGTCGGATCGACGTCGAGCGACAGCGTGTCGCCTTCGGAGCCCCAGGTGGATTTCATCTGGATAACCGTGCCATCGGTCATCTTGACGTTGATCAGGTGGTAATCGGGATGCGTATCGGCTTTCATCGCAGCGCTCCTCAGGCTTTCGCGTCCAGCGGACGGTAGTTCGTTTTCTCGGCGATCCGGGCAGATTTGCCACGGCGATCACGCAGATAATAGAGCTTCGCGCGGCGCACGCGGCCACGGCGCACGACTTCGATGCTGTCGATATTGGTCGAATAGAGCGGGAACACGCGCTCCACACCTTCGCCGAAGGAAATCTTGCGCACGGTGAAGGATGCGCCGATGCCAGCGCCACCCTTGCGGCCGATGCAGACGCCTTCGAAATTCTGCACACGCGAACGGGTGCCTTCGGTCACTTTGTAACCGACGCGGATGGTGTCACCGGCCTTGAAATCCGGGATGGTCTTGCCAAGCTCTGCGATTTGCTCGGCTTCAATCTGTGCGATCAGGTTCATCGCTGGTCCTCTGTACATGCACGCGGGTTTGCCCACGCTGGTGATGCTGGCCAAGAGCTCTGATCTTCGACCGGGTCCGGCTATTGCGCCCGTCAGAGATTGGTCACGCTTCTGGTCTTGCCTTGCGCTGTCCCGCAGCCTGCCGAAGCTCTCAGGTCAGGGAAAGGCGCGAGGTCCCACATGCCGAATCTGCGGCAGTGGACCGCGTCCTGTTACGGCGCGGCAGGGTTTGCGTCAAGCCAGTTAAGGCCAGTAACGCAAATACCCCGCAATGCCGTGCATCGCGGGGTAAGACTTTCGTGGGCCAGTATCAGGCCAGAGCGGCTTTCGCCTTGGCCACGATCTGACCGAATGCATCGGGTTCGTGCACGGCAAGATCCGCCAGAACCTTGCGGTCCACTTCGATCCCGGCCAGGCCCAGAGCGTTGATGAAACGCGAATAGGTCAGAGAGGGATCAATCTCGCGGACAGCGGCGTTGATCCGCTGAATCCAGAGCGCGCGGAAATTGCGCTTGCGCACCTTGCGGTCGCGGGTCGCGTATTGGTTGGCTTTGTCCACAGCCTGCGTGGCAGTGCGGAAATTGCGCGAGCGCGCGCCATAATAGCCCTTCGCGGCCTTGATGACCTTGCGGTGACGGGCATGGGTGACGGTGCCGGATTTGACTCGAGACATGACAGCGGCTCCTTAGCGGTCGTAGGGCATGTATTTCTTGACGATACGCGAATCCTGATCCGACAGGATCGTGGTGCCGCGCGCGTCGCGAATGAACTTCTTGGTCCGTTTGATCATGCCGTGGCGTTTGCCGGCCTGACCTGCCTTGACCTTGCCAGAAGCGGTCATGGAGAAGCGCTTTTTCGCGCCCGATTTGGTCTTCATCTTGGGCATTTCAAACTCCTTTCACTGGAGGTTGGATCATGCGACTCGGCATGCCACATCGGCCGGACGCATGTGTTTCGAGCGCGCCCGATAGCGCAGTTTCAAAGGCTTCGCAAGGGGCGCTTCACAAAAGAGCCAACAATCGTGCGATCACTCGGGTCACGATTTCCGGAACTTCCTTCAGCTCGAAAAGCCCTTGTGGTCGATCTCGTGCGACAAAAATCAACAGCGCAATCCCCGTCGAAACGAAAATGATCGCTATCACAGGGCGTCTGCTTTCGGTCCATGCCCCGATAAAGCTGACAAATGCCAGCAGTATCAGGCCGAGTCCGCCAAGGAAAAACAGGTCGTAATCCATAACCTCGCGCCCAGACTTCGCGAGAGCTTACTCTGGTTCGCCTTGCACGATCAAGTGTTCTGCGCAGGGCGCGACACGCAGGATATTCGTCGTGCCGGGCTGGTTGAACGGAATACCAGCAGTCACAAGGATCTGGTCGGTCTCTTTTGCGAAATCGTATCTCCGTGCGACGCGCACTGCGTTCAGGACGGCCTTCTTGAACCGTTCCACCTCGCCGGTCACGGTCTCGCAATGCACACCCCAGATCAGCGACAGGCGACGCGCGACGGGTTGGAACTGCGTGATCGCGATGATCGGCACATGCGGGCGCTCGCGCGCAACCAGATTGGCGGTGGTGCCGGATTGCGTGAAACAACAGATCGCGGCAATATCGGTCTTTTCAGCCAGTTCCCGTGCCGCCGCCACAATACCATCGGCAATCGTATGATGCTTTACCTTGCGCGAGGAATCGATGATCTCAATATAGGTTGGATCGCTTTCCACCTCGATGGCGACATTGTTCATCGTCGTAACCGCTTCGACCGGGTACTGGCCCGCTGCCGATTCGGCCGACAACATGACCGCATCCGCCCCTTCATAGATCGCCGTCGCCACGTCCGACACTTCAGCACGCGTGGGCATAGGGCTTTCGATCATGGACTCCAGCATCTGCGTCGCCACGATCACCGGCTTCGCGGCGGCGCGGGCGCGGCGCACCAGGCGCTTCTGAATGGGCGGCACATTCTGCACCGGCAATTCGACCCCCAGATCGCCACGCGCTACCATGATCCCATCAGAGACCGACAGGATCTCTTCAAAGGCCTTCACTGCGGCGGGCTTCTCGATCTTCGACATGATCGCGGCACGACCCTGTGCCAGTTCGCGCGCTTCCGACACATCCGAGGCACGCTGAACGAAGGACAGGGCCAGCCAGTCCACGCCAAGCCGACAGACAAATTCCAGATCCTTGCGGTCCTTGTCCGACAGCGCAGCCAAGGGCAGAACCACATCGGGCACGTTCACGCCCTTGCGATTCGAAATCGTGCCACCCACGGTCACAGTGCAATTGGCATGTTCTGCACTGCAATCATTGACCTTCATGCGGATCTTGCCATCGTTGACCAGAAGCTCTGCGCCCGGTTCCAGTGCCTTGAAAATCTCCGGGTGCGGCAGGTTCACGCGGGCCTGATCTCCGGGCGTCTTGTCCAGATCCATGCGGAACGCCTGCCCTTCGACCAGATCAACAGCGTCATCTGCAAAAGTGCCGACGCGCAGTTTCGGGCCCTGAAGATCGGCCAGAATGCCGATCGGGCGACCCAGATCAGCCTCGACCTTGCGGATGATCGCATGGCGCGCGGCAATCTCGTCATGGCTGCCATGGCTCATGTTCAGCCGAAAGACATCCGCGCCTGCTTCAAAGAGTGTTCGGATCATCTCATAGGTGGAAGATGAGGGGCCAAGCGTGGCCACGATCTTGATCATTCGATGACGACGCAACGGAGT
Source organism: Natronohydrobacter sp. (assembly GCA_020832555.1). GTDB lineage: Bacteria > Pseudomonadota > Alphaproteobacteria > Rhodobacterales > Rhodobacteraceae > Roseinatronobacter. The sequence goes on from JAFIEM010000001.1 coordinate 118,605, forward strand.
GGTCATTCAGAGTCCTTTCGCGCGGTGAGGCACCGCAATGAGAGATGAATACAGGCGATGTATGACAGGTTTCCGGATTCCCGAAACCGTTAGCGCAAACAAATATCAGGTTCGGCACTGTTTGCAAGTGTGGCGAACCTTGACGCCGGATAGGTCAATGTTCAGGTTACACCCAGCCAAAAGAAAGGTGAACGATGGATGACATGACCCGAACCGAACTGGAAGCCGCGGCATTCCGCGCCCTTCTTGAACATCTGAATCGCCGAACAGACGTGCAAAATATCGACATGATGAACCTGGCCGGGTTCTGTCGCAACTGCCTGTCGCGCTGGTATCAGGAAGCCGCGAATGAACGCGGGGTCGAAATGGACAAGGATGCCGCGCGCGAAATCATCTATGGCATGCCCTATGCCGAATGGCGCGACAAGTTCCAGACCGAAGCCGGTGCAGACAAGCAGGCCGCATTTGAGAAGTCGTTTCAGGAGAATGTCGGACCGCGCGAATAGTCGGGCACAACGTATGCTCGCTTTTGCGTTTCCCGCAGCGCTCGATTCGAGCGCGCACGGGTGACGAGTTGAATTGTTAAACTCAGAAACAGTTAATGAATATCAGGCAGGATTGATCCCGTGGTGTGAAGGAAAACCGCTCTGCTGCATGTGACGCAGAAAAACATTGGACAATAAAAGGTTAACCTGCTTCATCATGCAGATATTGCGACCAGTGGCTGGTTTTGGGGTATTGTGCCATGGAGTTCTTTTTTCTGTTGTTTGGATTTGCCGCCCTTCTCGCTATTTCCGGCGCATTCTCCGGCGGGTTGGATGCGGAACCGCCAGAGGATGACGAGAACGAGCGCTCCGGCACCGAAGGAGATGACATCATGTTCAGCGAAGGCGGGGAAATCCTGCGTGGTCTGGGCGGTGATGATACGCTTATCACATCCGGTGACAGCACGCTTCTGGGCGGTGAAGGCGATGATACGCTGATTTCCTTTGGTGGCGGAGCGTTGCTGAATGGTGGTGAGGGCGAAGATACCTTTGTCATCAACTTGCTTGAAGTCACCGAGGAAGGTGACTTGCTTGATGTTAACGGCCAGCCAGTCGAACCGACGGTGATCGATGACTTCAACCCCGATGAGGACCGGCTTGTGCTGGACCTGCGCAACAGCGGCTTGTTGCCTGACGGCGACGAAAGTGTGGTGCTGACCGGCGTGGTCGCCCCGGACGGCGAAGGGCTGATGATCCAGGTGAATGGCGTGAATGTTGTGCAGCTGTCCAGCTATGGCGGCGGTGATATGCAGAGCGCGCTTGAAGACCTCGTAAATCTGGACGACGCAATCGAGATCGTTGGGGCTGATTTTGTGTTCCCGTCGGATGGATTGGGGACACCCGACGGTGTGGCGATCATTGAGAACCCCGATGGGTTGCTGTCATTCGTGATCACTGACGACTATTCGGGGGGCGGTGAACTGGTTGGTGCTGCGGGTAGCGCCGATATCCTCGATCTGTCACAATTCACCGGAAATGCCTCTATCATCGAGGATGATGAAGGCTATATCTATCTGCGCATCGAAGGGGATGACGTCGAACCGACGCTGTTGACGAATGTCACCTCGGTCATCCTCGGATCAGGTGAGAATGTCGTCAATGTTGGCAGCGTGCCGGGTGGGTTCACTGTGACCGCAACCGATGGGACGAATACGATCTCGGCATGGCGCGGGGGGCTGGATGTCAACCTTCAGGGCGGCACTAATACAGTCTATATGGCGGATTCCGGTGATCTTCGCGTGATCGTCGCAGGTGGCGAGAACACGATCGAGCTGGATGATGGGGTCACTGGAACGATCACAATCCTTGAAGGCGCGACCGGGGCCAGCATCGTGGCAGGCAACGCCATCACAGCCCTTGTATTCGAGCGCGCAGAACCAGGGCTAGAGATCGTCGCAACAGACAGCGGCGGCGTGATCGCCACTTGGGACGGCGGGCGTATAGAGATTGAAGTCGTCGCTTCGGTCACAGTTCCTGAGCTTGAAGCTGATGCAGCCTGAAACGCAAGTCTTCGGACTGCCCTTGGCTTCGACGGAGTGGCGCAGGCCACTCCGTCCCATGTTCCAGCCTGTCAGATTGCGGCCTTGCGGCTTTCCTCAATATAAATCTCGCGCAACCGCAGGGCCATCGGCCCCGGCTTGCCTTCGCCCAAGGGTGCCCCGTCAATCTCGACCACCGGCATGACGAAAGTGCTGGCAGAGGTCACAAATGCCTCATCTGCTGATTTCGCTTCTTCGACTGTGAAGCTGCGCTCCTCGACCGGCATCTGCGCCTCGCGCGCAAAGCGCAGCACGGCCGCGCGGGTGATTCCGTGCAGGATGTCATTGGACAGCGCGCGCGTGATGATCCGCCCGTCCTTGATGATATAGGCGTTGTTCGAGGTGCCTTCGGTCACGGCCCCGTCCTGCACCATCCAGGCATCATCCGCGCCCTGCCTGATCGCCATCATCTTGCCCATCGACGGGTAGAGCAGTTGCACCGTCTTGATATCGCGCCGCCCCCAGCGGATATCATCAATTGTGATGACCTTGATCCCCTTTTTCGCCTTCGGGCTTTCGACCAGCGCGGGGTTCGATTGCGTGAACAGCACCACGGTCGGTGTCGTCGTCTCTGGGTCGGGAAAGATGAAATCCCGGTCCCCCGGTGCTCCACGCGTCACTTGCAGATAGATCATCCCCTGATCCAGCCCGTTCTGCGCGACCAACTGGCGATGCACCTCCAGCCATGCCTCGCGGTCCATCGGGTTGGCGATGTCGAGTTCGCCCAAGGACCGCTCCAACCGGGTGAAATGCCCGTCAAAATCGATCAGCTTACCGTCAATGACGGTTGTGACCTCATAGACGCCATCGGCCATCAGAAAGCCCCGGTCGAAGATCGACACGGTGGCCTCGGCTTCCGGCAGGTAGTCGCCATTCACATAGACGATACGGCTCATTCTCACCATCCTTCGGGCAATTTGCGCACAGCCCCCTGCGCGGCAGATGTTGTCAGCGCGGCATAGGCGCGCAAAGCGGTCGTGACCTTGCGCGGGCGCGGCTTGGCGGGCACCCAGCCCTTTTCATCCTGCGCCTTGCGCCGTGCAGCAAGGGTCGCGTCATCCACCGCCAGATGGATTGTCCGGTTGGGAATGTCGATCTCGATCAGATCGCCCTGTTCCACCAGCCCGATCAGCCCGCCTTCTTCCGCTTCCGGGCTGACATGGCCAATGGACAGGCCCGATGTGCCGCCCGAGAAACGCCCGTCTGTCACCAGCGCGCAAGCCTTCCCCAGCCCTTTCGATTTCAGGTAGCTGGTGGGATAAAGCATCTCCTGCATCCCCGGCCCACCGCGCGGCCCTTCATAGCGGATGATGACCACTTCACCGGCCTTGACCTTGCCAGTCAGAATCCCGCTGACGGCATCATCCTGAGATTCGAACACATGCGCCGGGCCAGAGAATTTCAGGATCGACTCGTCCACCCCTGCCGTTTTCACGATGCAGCCCTGTTCCGCCAGATTGCCGAACAGTACGGCAAGGCCCCCATCCTGACTGAACGCATGCTCCTTCGACCGGATCACACCCTTTTCGCGGTCCATATCAAGCGCATCATAGGCTTTCGACTGGCTGAATGCTTGCGTCGTGCGCACGCCGCCCGGCGCGGCCTTGTAGAAATCATGCACCTCTGGGTCGTCCGTGCGCATGATGTCCCACATATCCAGCGCCATGCCCATGGTCGGGCTGTGGACGGTCGGCAAGTCACGATGCAGCAGCCCCGCGCGGTCCAGTTCACCCAGGATCGCCATGATCCCGCCCGCGCGATGCACATCTTCCATATGCACATCATCTTTCGCAGGGGCGACTTTCGACAGGCAGGGCACGCGCCGCGACAAACGGTCAATATCGGCCATCGTGAATTCGATCCCGCCTTCATGCGCGGCAGCCAGCAGATGCAGCACAGTGTTGGTGGACCCGCCCATGGCGATATCCAGCGACATGGCATTTTCGAACGCCTTGAAGCTTGCGATGTTACGCGGCAGCACGCTCTCGTCATCCTGCTCATAATAGCGCTTGGCCAGATCGACGACGACATGGCCTGCGCGCAGGAACAGTTGTTTGCGATACGCATGTGTGGCCAGCGTCGAGCCATTACCCGGCAATGACAGGCCCAGCGCCTCGGTCAGGCAGTTCATCGAGTTTGCGGTGAACATGCCCGAGCAAGAACCGCAGGTCGGGCAGGCTTCTTCTTCCATCGCCTGCACCTGCGCGTCAGTGTATTTGTCATCAGCCGCCCAGACCATCGCATCGACCAGATCGACGGCCTTGGTCACACCATCAACTTCGACCTTGCCCGCCTCCATCGGTCCGCCAGAGACGAACACGCATGGAATGTTCAGCCGCATCGCCGCCATCAGCATGCCGGGCGTGATCTTGTCGCAGTTGGAAATACACACCATCGCATCGGCGCAATGGGCATTGACCATGTATTCCACCGAATCCGCGATCACCTCGCGCGAGGGCAGGGAATAGAGCATTCCGTCATGGCCCATCGCGATCCCATCATCCACGGCGATCGTGTTGAATTCCTTGGCGACACCGCCTGCTTTCTCGACCTCGCGCGCGACCATCTGGCCGAGGTCTTTGAGATGCACATGTCCCGGCACGAATTGTGTGAAGGAATTGACAATCGCGATGATCGGCTTGCCGAAATCGCTATCCTTCATGCCTGTGGCCCGCCAGAGCCCACGGGCCCCGGCCATGTTGCGTCCATGTGTGGTCGTGCGCGAGCGGTATCTTGGCATCTGGCTATCCTCCGAAATCGCGCAATGCATAGCGCATGCGCAGGGCTTGGGGAAGAGTAGTCAGCCCCAAAGCGCGGGCAAGGGCGGATGCACTCCGTGTGTATCATAGTGCAGCGGCGGGTCGCGATCCTCGGCCAGCAGCAGCGGCCCGTCCAGATCGACGATCTCGGCCCCTTGGGCCACCAGCATTGCAGGCGCCATCGCCAGCGACGATCCCACCATGCAACCGACCATCACCGCGTAACCCTCGGCCCGCGCCGCATCCCGCAGCGCCAGCGCTTCAGTCAGCCCGCCGGTCTTGTCGAGCTTGATATTCACCATGTCATATTTGCCGCGCAGCCCCGGCAGGCTGGCCCGGTCATGGCAGCTTTCATCGGCGCAAACGGGCAGGGGCCGCGCAATCTCGGCCAGCATGTCATCCGCACCGGCAGGCAAGGGTTGCTCCACCATCGCCACACCCAGCCGCAACAGATGCGGTGCAAGCTCGGCATAAACCTCGGCGCTCCAGCCTTCATTGGCGTCAATGATGATCCGCGTCTTTGGGGCACCGCGCCGCACGGCTTCCAGACGCGGCATGTCGTCCGGCGTGCCCAGCTTGATCTTCAGAAGCGGTCTATGCGCATGCTTGCGCGCCGCAGCTTCCATCTTTTCAGGACTGTCCAACGACAAAGTAAACGCCGTGACCACTGGTGCAGGTTCGGGCACGCCAAGCAAATCCCAGACCCGGACCCTTGCGTGCTTCGCTTCCCAATCCCAGAGCGCGCAATCTACGGCATTGCGTGCAGCCCCCGCAGGCAGAGCATCCTGCAGCGCCGCCTGCGTTACCTGCGCGTCCAATCCTTCGATCTGCACGCGCACAGTCTCCAGCGTCTCGCCATAGCGCGCATAGGGCACACATTCCCCTTGCCCGGTGATCCCGTCGCGCGCCACGACCACCCGCAGCACATCCGCATGCGTCCGCGATCCCCGCGCAATGGTGAACACTTCCGCCAGCGCAAAACGGTCCTCTGTGACGGTCAACACGACAGCCCCCTTTCATTCTTGCAAAAACATCCTGGGGTGAATTGGGCCGCAGGCCCAAGAGGGGCAACGCCCCTCAAACCTTCGATATGGGGCAACGCCCCCTTAGATCCCGGCAAGCGCATCCACGAGCCGCCCTGCACCATGGCGGAACGGATCAACCGTCGGCAGCCCCATCCGTGCCTCGACCTCGGCGCAATAATCAAGCGCCTCTTGCTCTTCAAGCCCGGCCGTGTTGATCGAAATCCCCACCACCTGACAGGCAGGATTGGCCACCCGCGCCAGCGTCAGCGCCATGTCGCGCAGCGCCTCCAGCGAGGGCAGCGCATAGCCCGGCAAGCCGCGCATATGCTCGCGCGTCGGCTCATGGCTCAGGATCAGGGCGTCTGGCTGGCCACCATGGATCAGCGCCATCGTCACCCCGGAATAGGAGACATGGAAGAGTGACCCCTGTCCCTCGATCAGATCCCAGTGATCCGGGTCATTGTCCGGCGTCAGCCATTCCACCGACCCCGCCATGAAATCAGCGATCACCGCGTCCAGCGGCACCCCGTCCCCGGTGATCAGAATGCCAGTCTGGCCCGTCGCGCGGAAACTGGCTTTCATGCCACGCGCGATCATCTCGCGTTCCATGCAAAGCGCCGTGTACATCTTGCCAACCGAGCAATCCGTGCCCACGGCCAGGCACCGCTTTCCGCTGCGCTTGACACCATTGGCGATGGGATACTTGACCGAAGGAATGCGTACGTCATGCAACTGGCGCCCGCAGGCTTCAGCCACAGCCTTGAGGTCCGGCTCGTCGCGCAGCAGGTTGTGCAGGCCAGATGCCAGATCGAACCCTTCTTCCAGAGCCGCCACCAGCACTTTTTTCCACGCGGCAGAGATGACGCCGCCCCGGTTGGCCACCCCGATCACCAGCGTTTTTGCGCCTGCGGCTTTGGCTTCGGTCAATGTCATGTCCGGCAGCTTCATATCCGCCTTGCAGCCCTCCATGCGGAACTGACCAATAGCGAACTCCGGACGCCAGTCCTTGATGCCCTGTGCAACCTTGGCGGCCAGCGCGTCAGGCGCATCGCCCAGAAACAGAAGATACGGGGTTTCGATCATGGCAGGGCTCCGGAAAGAAAAGGTTATTGTCGCAGCATCATCCAGTTTCGATGCAATGTCTTGATCGATCTTGATGAATTTGCGCGTATCAATCGAATTTTCTTCGGTAAATGTTCAATAATTCAGCGTTTTCTTCTCTTTCCACGAATATAGCCTGACGCGATGCGCGCCTTCGCACCTGCAGAAACCGGGTTGCGGCAGTTCACGCAAGAATATAACACCGCTGACGAAAACTTCGCAACTTCCTGACCCGAAAGGTGCCCCATGAGCTTCCGCATCCAGCCCACTCCGCCCGCGCGCCCCAATCGCTGCCAGTTGTTCGGCCCAGGATCGCGCGTGGCACTGTTCGAGAAGATGGCGGCTTCCGCGGCAGATGTGATCAACCTTGATCTGGAAGACTCGGTCGCCCCCTCCGACAAGGACGCTGCCCGTGCCAATATCATCGCCGCCACGCATCAGGTGGACTGGGGCAACAAGTATCTGTCGGTGCGTATCAACGGGCTGGACACACGGTTCTGGTATCGCGATGTCGTTGATCTGCTGGAACAGGCAAGCGACCGGCTGGACCAGATCATGATCCCGAAAGTCGGCTGCGCGGCGGATGTCTATGCGGTTGACGCACTTGTGTCGGCCATCGAGGCCGCCAAAGGCCGCAAGAAGCGCATCAGCTTCGAGGTCATCATCGAATCCGCGGCCGGCATCGCCCATGTCGAGGAGATCGCCGCGTCTTCCCCTCGTCTGCAGGCGATGAGTCTTGGGGCGGCCGATTTCGCGGCCTCGATGGGCATGGCCACGACCGGGATCGGTGGCACGCAAGAGAACTACTACATGCACCACGAGGGCGCGAAATACTGGTCTGATCCCTGGCATTGGGCGCAATCGGCTATTGTCGCGGCCTGTCGGACCCATGGTATTCTGCCGGTAGATGGCCCCTTCGGCGATTTCTCGGATGACGAGGGCTTCCGCGCACAGGCGCTGCGGTCCGCGACGCTGGGCATGGTGGGCAAATGGGCGATCCATCCCAAGCAGGTGGCACTCGCCAATGAAGTGTTCACCCCGTCCGAGGCTGCTGTGCGCGAGGCGCGCGAGATTCTGGACGCGATGGAGGCTGCGAAAGCGCGCGGCGAGGGCGCGACGGTCTACAAGGGCCGTCTGGTCGATATCGCGTCGATCAAGCAGGCAGAAGTGATCGTGCGTCAGGCGGAAATGATTGCGGGTTGATACGACGCTGACGCGGCGCGGCTCAAGGTAGGGTGCGTGCTCAGCACGCACCCTACGCCGGTGCCGCGCGCTTACAGTTCTTCCACCATCACCACACCACCGAGCGATTTCACCGCGCCCCGGATCTGTGGTGTCACGGCAACCTGCCTGCCTGTATCGATCTCATAGGCCTGCCCCAGTGTTGGATCGGTCACGCAAAACCACAGCGGCCCCTTCGCTCGTGACGGGCCTTCCTTGAAACGCTCCAGCAAGCTTGCAACGGACCCGATCGCATCGGCAGATTCGACATGCACCTTGAGTCCTGCCGCTCCGGCATCTGCCACAACAGAGTCAATCGGTTGCACCCCACGCGCGAGCAGTTTCAGCGTTTCGGCCTCCATCGTTGCCTCGACCGTCAGCACGACATTCTGTCCCGGTTCCAGATATTGCCGCCCGGCTTCCAGCGTGTCGGAAAACACCGTTACTTCATACAGCCCCGTCGGGTCCGACAATTGCACGAAAGCAAAGCGATTGCCGCGCGCCGATTTGCGTTCCTGCCGGGCAGAGACGGCCCCGGCGAGTTTCGCCACCAGCGGACCGCCTGCAGCCTTCCTCTCGATCTCTGAAAGCGTCATGACCTGCTTGCGCCTGAGTGGTCCGGCATAATCATCCAGCGGATGACCAGAAAGATAGAAGCCGATGGCCTGATGCTCCTGCGCAAGACGCTCTGTCGGCAGCCAATCCTCGCTCTGGCTCAGACGCGACTCCGGAATATCAGACCCGGCCTCGCCAAAGAGCGAGACCTGATTGGACGCCCGCGCCTCATGGATCGCCGCAGAATAGGTGACCAACGCATCAATGCTCTCGAAAACCCGTCTGCGGTTGCGGTCCAACTGGTCAAACGCGCCGGCCCGCGCCAGCATTTCCAGCGGCCGCTTGCCCACACGTTTCAGATCGACCCGCCGCGCCAGATCGAAGAGCGTGGCAAACTGCGTTTCCCCGCGCCCCTCGACGATCAGGCGCATGGCATCGACGCCCACATTCTTGAGCGCGCCCAGAGCATAGACCAGCGCACCGTTCTTCACGTCAAACCGCGCGCGTGAACGGTTGATGCAGGGCGGGATGACCGTGATCTCCATCCGGTCCACTTCGCGCTTGTAGACGGCCAGTTTCTCGGTCAGATGCAGATCGCAATTCATCACACCGGCCATGAACTCGACCGGGTAATTCGCCTTCAGATACGCCGTCTGGTAGCTCACGACCGCATAGGCGGCAGCGTGCGACTTGTTGAAGCCATAGTTGGCGAATTTTTCCAGCAGGTCGAAAACCTCGCCCGCCTTCTTCTTGTCCACCCCATTGGCAACCGCGCCGTCAACGAATTTGGGCCGCTCCTTGGCCATTTCCTCGGCGATCTTCTTGCCCATTGCGCGGCGCAACAGGTCAGCACCGCCAAGCGAATAGCCCGCCATGACCTGAGCGATCTGCATCACCTGTTCCTGATAGACGATGATGCCCTGGGTTTCCTCGAGGATATGGTCAATCGACGGGTGGATCGATTCGAGCGGCTTCAAGCCGTTCTTCACCTCGCAATAGGTCGGGATATTCTCCATCGGGCCGGGACGGTAGAGCGCCACCAGCGCCACAATATCCTCGATACAGGTGGGCTTCATGCGCCGCAGCGCGTCCATCATGCCCGAACTCTCCACCTGAAACACGGCCACAGTGCGGGCAGAGGCATAGAGCTTAAAGGTCGCTTCGTCATCCAAGGGGATCATGGAGATATCCAGATCAACCCCGCGCCGCTTGAGCAACTCTACGGCGTTCTGGATGACGGTCAGGGTTTTCAGTCCCAGAAAGTCGAACTTCACCAGCCCCGCCGCTTCGACCCATTTCATGTTGAACTGCGTCGCGGGCATGTCCGAGCGCGGATCGCGATACAGCGGCACCAGCTGATCCAGCGGCCGGTCCCCGATCACCACCCCGGCAGCATGGGTCGAGGCATTCCTGAGCAGCCCCTCGACCTTCTGCGCATGGGTCAGCAGGCGATCTACCACTTCCTCGGATTTCGCGGCCTCGCGCAGGCGCGGTTCATCGGCCAGCGCCTTTTCGATACTGACAGGCTTCACCCCTTCCACCGGGATCATTTTCGACAGCTTGTCCACCTGCCCGAACGGCAGTTGCAGCACACGGCCCACATCGCGCACAGCGGCCTTGGACAGCAAAGCACCAAAAGTGATGATCTGACCCACCTTGTCATGGCCGTATTTGTCCTGCGTATAGCGGATCACCTCTTCGCGCCGGTCCATGCAGAAATCGATATCGAAATCCGGCATCGAGACGCGTTCAGGGTTCAGGAATCGCTCGAACAGCAGCGCGTAGCGCAGCGGGTCCAGATCAGTGATCGTGAGCGCATAGGCGACCAGCGACCCGGCCCCTGATCCGCGCCCCGGCCCCACGGGGATGTCATTGTCCTTGGCCCATTTGATGAAATCGGCAACGATCAGGAAGTAACCCGGAAAGCCCATGCCTTCGATAATGCCAAGTTCAAACTCAAGCCGCTTTTCATATTCTTCCACCGGTGCGGCATGTGGAATGACCGCCAGCCGTGCGGCGAGCCCCTCTCTCGCCTGACGGCGCAGTTCCTCGACCTCATCCTCGGCAAAGCGCGGCAGGATCGGCGGGCGCTTTGCTGCCTTGAAGGCGCAGCGCCGCGCGATCTCGATGGTGTTTTCCAGCGCCTCGGGCAGATCAGCAAAGAGGGCGGCCATTTCCTCGGGCGATTTCAGATAGTGCTGTGGGGTCAGGCGGCGACGTGGCGCCGACTGGTCCACATAGGCCCCTTCCTTAATGCACAAAAGGGCATCATGCGCTTCATGCATCGCAGAATCAGGGAAATAGGCATCATTGGTCGCCACCAGCGGCAGGTCCAGATCATAGGCCATTTCTACAAAAGCGCGTTCCGTGGCGCGCTCGGCCTCCATCATCTGCCCGCCTTCATCTGCATGGCGCTGCAATTCGACATAGAGCCGCAGTGGATAGATCTCCGCGAGACGCTCCATCAGGGCGCGCGCCTTTGGCATCTGGTTGGTCTGAATGAGCTTGCCGACCGCCCCCTCGGGTCCACCTGACAGGCAGATCAGCCCTTCGGAATGCGCGGCCAGCTCTTCAATCGTGACCTGCGGGACAGGGCGATCCCTGGGCAGATACAAGCAGGAATTGAGCGCCATCAGGTTCATGTAACCTGCCTCGGACTGCGCCAGCAGCACCACAGGGGCAGGCATCCGCAGTTTCTCGCCCGGTGCGGGCGGGTCATAGGCCACCGAAATCTGACATCCGAGGATCGGTTGCACCCCCGTCCCAGAAGCCAGAACCGAAAATTCCAGCGCTGCGAACATGTTGTCTGTATCGGTGACTGCAATCGCGGGCCAGCCTTTGGCGGCACAGGTTTTCACCAGTTTTTTCAGTGGAATAGCCCCTTCAAGCAGGGAGTACTCCGTATGGGTGCGCAGATGGATGAAACGAGAGATCTGGGTCATGAACGTAGCATAGAACGGGCGGGGCCAGTGGGAAAGAGCAACAGTGATTATCAATGAGGCATTGAATCAGTCTCGCCGCTCTGAGCATAGTTTTTCCTTGAGAAAAAACTGATGCGAAGCTTTGCTGTTATCATAAAAGCTGTGAAGCAAGACAGGGGGACGTGATCTTATGCGCCAGCCATTGCTGCGCCTTGACGGGCTGACCAAAGCCTATCCCGGTGTTCTTGCCAATGACAATGTGTCCTTCGAGATCGGCATCGGCCAGATGCATGCGCTGCTGGGCGAGAATGGCGCGGGGAAATCAACGCTCGTCAAGATGATCTACGGGCTGGTGAAACCGGACAAGGGCCAGATGGTGCTGCGCGATCTGCCCTATGCGCCCGCCCAACCGTCCGAGGCGCGCAAGAATGGCGTCGCGATGGTGTTTCAGCATTTCAGCCTGTTCGATGCGTTGGACGTGGCGGAAAACGTTGCACTGGGCATGGAAAACCCGCCCGCGATGCGCGATCTGGCCAAGCGTATCCGCGATGTGTCGGAAGAATATGGCCTGCCGCTGGACCCGAACCGTCTGGTGGGCGATCTGTCCGCCGGGGAACGGCAGCGCGTGGAAATCGTGCGTTGCCTGCTACAAGACCCGAAGCTTCTGATCATGGATGAACCGACCAGCGTGCTGACCCCGCAAGAGGTTGAAATCCTGTTCCGCACGCTGCGCCAGCTCTCCAGCGAGGGGACAGCGATCTTGTATATCTCGCACAAGCTGGAAGAGATCCGTGCGCTTTGTGATGAAGCCACGATCCTGCGCGGCGGGAAAAAGGTGGCGACCTGCGACCCGCGTGAGAAATCGGCCCGCGAACTGGCCGAGTTGATGGTCGGGCAAATCCTGACCCCACCAGAGCGCGCGGCGAAGCCCAGGGGCGATGTGCTGCTGTCGGTTGAAAATCTGTCGCTGAAATCGAACAATCCCTTCGGCACCTCGCTCAAGGATATCTCTTTCCAGCTTCATGCGGGTGAAGTCCTTGGAATCGCAGGTGTTGCAGGCAATGGGCAGGATGAATTGCTGCTGATGCTTTCGGGCGAGATTCCGTCGCCCTCTGGGCAGGTCAAGCTGAAGAGCCAGCCTATCGGCCAGCTTGGCCCCAATGCGCGCCGCGTGCGCGGGCTGGTCACAGCACCTGAAGAACGCCTTGGCCATGCGGCAGCCCCCGATATGAGTCTGACCGCCAATGCACTCCTGTCGGGTGCCGCGCGCAAGGGGTTAGTGAAAAACGGTTTCATAGACTGGAAAAAGACCGACACTTTCGCGCGCGAGATTATCGCGAAATTCGATGTGCGCACACCGGGATCACATGTCCTGGCCCGCGCGCTGTCGGGGGGCAACTTGCAGAAATTCGTCATCGGTCGCGAAATCGAACTCGCGCCCGATGTGATCGTCGTGAACCAGCCGACATGGGGGGTTGATGCCTCTGCCGCGGCCTTCATCCGGCAGGCGCTGCTTGATCTGGCAAGCGCAGGCGCGGGCGTGCTGGTGATCAGTCAGGATCTGGATGAACTGCTGGAAGTCGCGGACAGTTTCGCCGCGCTGAACGAAGGACGACTGACCCCTGTCCGCCCTGCAAAGGGGCTAACCGTGGAAGAAATCGGCTTGATGATGGGCGGTGCCCATGACATGCACCCGGCACATGAGGTCGCAGAATGATCCGGCTTGAGAAGCGCAAGGAACCCTCGAAATTCTGGCGCATCGCCAATCCGTTTCTGGCAGTCGCGCTGACGATGATCGCAGGCGGCATCATGTTCGCGATGTTGGGGAAAGACCCGATCACCGCCATCCGGCTGATCTTTTTCGACCCGATCTTTTCAGAAACCTTCGGCAGCTATTCCCGCCCGCAACTGTTGATCAAATCCGCGCCGCTGATCCTGATCGCCGTGGGCCTCGCCATCGGATTCAAGGCAAATATCTGGAATATTGGCGCAGAGGGGCAATATATCATCGGCGCGCTGTTCGGCGCGGGTGTGGCGCTGGCTTTCTTCCCGCAGCCCGGCTGGTATATTTTTCCGTTGATGGTGATTGCAGGCGCGTTTGGCGGCTTTCTCTGGGCAATGATCCCGGCGATCCTGAAAACCCGCTTCAACACGAATGAAATCCTCGTCTCGCTGCTGCTGGTCTATGTCGCCGAGAAAATTCTTGCCGCGATGGCATTGGGCCTGATGCGCAACCCCGATATCGCGGGCTTTCCAGGCTCGCGCGATCTGCGGCGCTATGAGGCCGCTTACAATGCTGAACTGATCTCCGGCACCGGTATTCACTGGGGCGTCGTGGCCGCCCTGATCGCGGTGATCTTCGCCTATGCGATGATGACCCGGCACATGCTGGGCTACCATGTCCAACTTGCCGGACAAGCCCCGCGCGCCGCCCGCTTTGGTGGGGTCTCGCCCGCGCGGCTGGTGGTGATCTGCCTTGGCATCTCTGGTGCACTGGCCGGGCTTGCGGGCATGTTCGAGGTCTCTGGCCCCGGCGGACAGGTGCGCATCGAATTTGCCAGCGGTTACGGTTTCACCGCGATCATCGTGGCTTTCCTGGGTCGTCTGAACCCCATCGGCATCGTGCTGGCCGGGCTGCTGCTGGGTCTGACCTATATCGGCGGCGAGTTGGGGCAGATGATGCTGCAACTTCCGGGTGCTGCGATTCAGGTGTTTCAGGGGATGCTCCTGTTCTTCCTGCTGGCGCTGGATTTCCAGACCAATTACCGTATTCGGCTGACACAAGGGGCGCGCGCATGATCCTCGGTTCCATCAATCCTGCTGTGCTGATGGCGGCGCTCATGGTCGCGGCGACCCCGATCCTGCTGGCCGCGATTGGCGAACTGGTGGTCGAAAAATCCGGTGTCCTGAATCTGGGCGTCGAGGGCATGATGATCATGGGGGCCTGCCTTGGCTTCATCGTCGCTGTGAACACCGGTAGCCCTTTTCTGGGTTTCGTCGGCGCGGCCTTTGCTGGCATGGCCCTGTCGCTTCTCTTCGCACTGCTGACACAGGCGCTGATGACCAATCAGGTCGCTTCGGGCCTTGCGCTTACGCTCTTCGGCCTTGGGCTTTCGGCGCTGCTGGGCCAGCGCTATGTCGGTATTACACCTCCGCGCACCCCCAAACTGGATCTGGGGCCACTGTCGGACATCCCCTTTCTGGGGCGCGCGATTTTCTCGCATGATATCATGGTCTATCTGACCATTGCTCTGGTCGCCGCAGTCTGGTGGTTCCTGAAATACAGCCGCGCGGGCATGATCCTGCGCGCGGTGGGCGAAAATCACGATGCAGCCCATGCACTTGGCTATCACGTCAAGCGTGTGCGCGTTCTGGCGATCATGTTCGGCGGGGCCTGCGCGGGTCTGGGCGGGGCATATCTTTCGCTCATTCGCGTACCACAATGGACCGAAGGCATGACTGTGGGCGCAGGCTGGATCGCACTGGCACTGGTGGTGTTCGCAAGCTGGCGTCCGTGGCGCGCGATGGCGGGTGCTTACCTTTTCGGCGGCATCGTCGTGCTGCAATTGAATCTGCAGGCCGCTGGCGTCAAGATCCCCGTCGAATACTTGTCAATGTCGCCCTACCTGATAACGATTGCCGTGCTTGTGTTCATCTCGTCGGGCAAGGCGCGCGGAAGCTCGAACGCGCCCGGATCGCTGAACCGTCCTTTCCATGCCTCTAGCTGAGGCTTTTGCTGCCAACAGGGAGAAACTCCAATGAAAAAACTGCTTGCAACTGCTGCATTGAGCATGGCGCTGTCCGCGCCTGTTCTGGCAGACACAACCAAGGTCGGATTCATCTATATCGGCCCGGTCGGCGATCATGGTTGGACCTATACCCATGATCAGGCCCGTCTGGCGGTCGAGGCCGAATTCGGCGATGCGGTCGAGACCTCTTATGTCGAGAATGTGGCCTATGGTGCCGATGCCGAGCGCGTCATGACCCAGATGGCGCTGTCGGGCACCGACCTGATTTTCGCAACCTCTTTCGGCTATGGCCCGGATGTGAACACGGTCGCCACGCGCTTCCCGAATGTGGCTTTCGAGCATGCGACCGGCTATATTCAGGAATCGCCGAATGTCGGCCTCTACAATGCCCGCTTCTACGAGGGCCGCGCAGTCATCGGCCATATCGCAGGCAAGATGACCGAAACCAACAAGGTGGGCTATATCGCCTCTTTTCCGATCCCCGAAGTGATCATGGGCATCAATTCGGCGTATCTGCACGCCAAGGCCGTGAACCCCGATGTCGAATTCAACGTGGTCTGGGTTTATAGCTGGTATGACCCGGCACAGGAAGCGGCTGCTGCGGAAGCGCTGATCGAGCAGGGCGCCGATATCATCATGCAGCACACCGATTCGACCGCGCCACTGACGGTTGCCCAGGATGCAGGCATCTACGCCTTTGGTCAGGCGTCCGACATGTCGGCCTTCGCTCCGCAAGCGCATCTGACCGGTATCCTGGATGTCTGGGCACCCTATTACATCGAGCGCGTGCGCGCGGTGAAAGAAGGTACATGGGAAGCTGGTGATGTCTGGCACGGGATCGTTGACGGCATGGTAGGCTTTGCGCCGATGAGCGATCTGATCCCCGAAGATGTGCGCGCAGAAGCCGAAGGCATGATCGCGGCGATTGCAGCGGGCGAATATCACCCCTTTACCGGCCCGATCAACAAGCAGGACGGCACGCCCTGGCTGGCCGAGGGCGAAACCGCGCCTGATGGTGATCTGCTGACGATGGATTTCTATGTCGAAGGGATCACGGCAGATATCCCGAACTGATCTGACATTCCTTAACGCTTACCCCGGCGCAACCTGCGCCGGGCTTTTTTTATGCGCCTCGCTCAGAACGGGATCATTTCGCCATCATCGCCGCGCCTTGCCACGAATTGCAGGCTGCGCGCGATATAGCCGCCGAAGCTGTTCGCAAGATCTTCCGTAGTCTCGGGCTGAAGAATGCTCGCGTTCATAAGCGAATAGAGCAGAAGTGTGTTTTCGCCTGATGGCGGCAGGATGCCCAGCATGCGCACATAGATCAGCCCGCGCCCGGTCTCGCCCCCTTCAATATATCGTCCCAATAATTCCACTGCCGGATAGTTGCGCAGCGTCAGTTCTGAAATCCGCATGATGCTCTCCTCGGAATGCCGGGTGGTGAGCATGGGAAAGAACGTATCCTGCATTGCCCGCGCCAGACCGCCGAGACGCTGCTCTGTCTCGACTTCAGGAACCGGGATGTCGAGGAAACTGACGGTTTCCACCAAAGATCCTTCAGGCTGGCCAAGGAAGATGGACATATAGCTCGGCTCATTGCCGGGCCGGACGATGACCATCAATTCATCGCTGTCATCTGGCAGCATGAAGTTGAAATAAAGCTGCGCTGGGCTGGATCGGTTTTGATCGAACTGGGCATTCATCCCTGCATTGATAATTCCCGAAGACTCCAGGATCGTCCTGACATCAAAGGCGTGGGTGGGATTGGCTAGAAATGCAATTGCTGTGATAGTTATGTGAATGAAACGCATCTTGCCCACCTGTCACTTCGGATAATCTTCGGGCCGCACGCTGTCGCCACACGCCAGCATCTCTTCCGCATGGCCTGGCAGCAGCGCATCGAGGCGCGAGGCGTGCGGTTCAGGTGGGTTCATCGCAAATTCGGCCAGAATGTCGCGATCAGTCGCATCGAGATGCGCGAATACCGCGAGCACGCATTCGGCAAGGGCTGCGGCATAGGCTTCGCCATGCACCGCGCCATATTCGGTTTGCGCCATGCCGTGCCACATCTGCGCAAACGCATCGCGATCCGAGGCGACTGCTGGCAATGCAAGGCAAATTGCCGCGACAAGAAAAGGGTTTCGGGAAAGGGGCATCTGAAATCTCCGCTGGAAAAAGCAAGGGGCGGGAAAACCTGTCCCGCCCGTCCAGCCTGCCCCCAGCGCCAGATTCGATCAACCCCTACCGCGCGGGCAGCCGCGTCGCGCCGTCCAGCCGGATCGTGGTGCCATTCAGATAGGGGTTCTCGATGATCTGCCCAACCATCAGCGCGAATTCCCCGGGATCCCCCAGCCGCGCCGGAAAGGGGATATTCGCCGTGATCGCGCGTGTCGTCTCTTCGGGCAGCGCCTCCATCATTGGCGTGCGGAACAGCCCCGGCGCAATCGCCACGCAGCGGATGGCATCGCGCGCCAGATCCCGCGCCACTGGCAGGCACATTGCCGCTATCCCGCCTTTCGACGCGGCATAGGCCGCCTGTCCTACCTGCCCGTCCTGCCATGCAGCGGACGAGGTGTTGACAATAACACCGCGCTCACCTCCGTCGAGCACGTCATGCGCTTTCATGACCGCTGCGGCATGGGCCATCACATTGAACGAGCCGATCAGATTAACACGAATCACCCGCTCGAATACCTCGGTAGAGGGCAACCCGTCACGCCCGACAACCCGCGCTGCTGTGGCGATGCCCGCGCAATTCACCACGGCACGCAGCGCACCCATTTTTGCTGCCTCGGCGATGGACGCGCCGACGGCACCAGCATCAACTACATCGACCTTGAACGCGCGCCCGCCGATTTCTGCCGCCACGAGCTCGGCCCGAGCCAAGTCGAAATCGAAAATCGCCACATTTGCGCCCTGCGCCGCCAGATGCCGCGCTGTCGCGGCCCCCAGACCACTGCCGCCGCCGGTCACTACTGCCACTTGTCCTGCAATCTGCATTCTCGCCTCCTCGCCTAGCTTGCTCTCGGATTTATCCTCTGCGCCTCGCGCGCAGCAAAGGCGACGTTACGTCACCTGCTGGACCTGATCGCTTGCAGTCGCTACCAAACAGAAAACAGTTTGCGAGACCCCCATGCCCCCACGCTCTCCCCGCGCCTGGCAACGGATGCTTTCAGGCCGCAGGCTCGACCTGCTGGACCCGACCCCGGTAGATATCGAGATCGAGGATATTGCGCATGGGCTTGCTTTCGTCGCGCGCTGGAACGGGCAGACCATGGGTGACTGGCCTTATTCTGTGGCCGAGCATTCGCTACTGGTCGAAGAGATCTACACCCGCATGACCCCGCGCGCCGAGCCGCGCTGGCAGCTTGCGGCACTGCTGCATGACGCGCCCGAATATGTGATCGGCGACATGATCTCACCTGTGAAAGCGGCTGTCGGGCCGGATTACGGCGCGCTCGATGACCGCCTGAGCATGGCAATTCATATCCGCTTTGGTTTGCCTGCGCGCCTGCCTGTTCCGGTCAAGAAAAAGATCAAATCTGCCGACCGACTTTCCGCCTGGCTGGAAGCTACAAAGATCGCCGGGTTTACCGCCGCGGAATCGGATCGCTTCTTCGGCAAGCCCGATCCGGCCCTGCTGGACGGACTGTCCCTGCACCTGCGCCCGCCTGCGGAAACCCGCGCGGCCTATCTGGCCCGGCATGCGGCACTTCTGGCGCAAATGTAAACGCAGCTTGTCACTTAGCGCGGCCCATGCCACATCTGGGCAAAGACCGGAGGGGATCAGACCATGAGCGACGAGTTCACCGACCGCAAACGCCGCGCCGCCAGTTGGTTCCGTGCGTTGCGCGACCAGATTGTGGCCGCGTTCGAAGCGGTCGAGAAAAGCCACACCGACGGACCCCTGTCCGATCGCGCACCGGGCCAGTTCGAGGTCCGCGACACCCAGCGCCACGGTCCCGATGGTCAGGATGCAGGCGGGGGGCTGATGAGCGTCATGCGCGGCGGTCGCGTCTTCGAGAAAATCGGTGTGAATGTCTCGGAAGTCTACGGTGCGCTGGGAGAGCAGGCGCAGCGGTCACTGACGGCGCGCAAGGAAATTCCGGGGCTGGACGCGGATCCACGCTTCTGGGCGAGCGGGATTTCACTGGTCGCCCATATGCAGAATCCCCATGTTCCGGCCGTGCACATGAATACCCGCATGTTCTGGACACCGGGCGGATGGTGGTTCGGTGGCGGATCAGACCTGAACCCCTGCATCGAGTATGCCGAAGATACCGCCGATTTTCATGCGACCCTGAAGGCGCATTGTGACAAGCATGGTGCCGAGCTTTATCCGCGCTTCAAGGAATGGGCGGATGAGTATTTCTTCATTCCCCATCGCAAGCGCGCACGCGGTGTGGGCGGCATTTTCTATGACGACTACTGTACCGGTGACTGGGAGGCCGATTTCGCCTTTACACAGGATGTGGGCCGGGCCTTTCTGCCCGCTTTCCTTGCGCAGGTCGAGCGGCGGCGGAAGATGGCGTGGGGCGAGCGTGACAAGGAAGCGCAGCTTATCCACCGCGGCCTTTATGCGGAATATAACCTTGTCTACGACCGTGGCACGAAATTCGGGCTGCAGACCGGGCATGACCCGGATGCTGTGCTGATGTCCCTGCCTCCCTTCGCGCGCTGGGTGTAAGGTGTGTGCTGAGCACGCACCCTACGACTGACCGGAACGATGCCCATGCAGATCACCCGCACCAAAGCCGAAATCCGCAAGCTTTGCACGTCATGGCGTGCCCCCGCGACTCCCATCTTGCTTGTGCCGACGATGGGCTTTCTACACGATGGTCATCTGTCGCTTATGCGTCTTGCCCGCGAACGCGCCGGGCCGCAGGGCCGCGTGATTGCTTCGATTTTCGTCAACCCGACCCAGTTCGGCCCCGGCGAGGATTTCGACAGCTACCCCCGCGATGAGGCCCGCGATTTCGACCTGTTGCGCAGCGAAGGTGTTGATGCCGTTTTCGCTCCCGAGGCGGGCGAGATCTATGACCCGCAGGCCCAGACCATCGTCGAGACCACAGAGCTTGCGAAAACCCTGATCGGCAAACTGCGCCCCGGTCATTTCCGCGGCGTCGCGACCATCGTGACCAAGCTGTTCAACATCATCCGCCCCGATGCGGCGGTTTTCGGCGAAAAGGATTACCAGCAGCTTGCCGTGATCCGCACCATGACGCGCGATCTGGATATGGGGATCGAGATCATCGGCGCCCCCATCCAGCGCGAATCCGACGGTCTGGCCATGTCTTCGCGCAATGTGCGGCTCACGCCCGCCGACCGCGCCGCCGCTCCGGTGCTTTCTCGCGCGCTCGATCAGGCCGAAGCAATGGCGCCGAGCGGCATCACCGCTTCGCGCCTGCGTTCCCATGTCCGCGCCACGCTGGAAGCCGAGCCGCGCGCCCGTGTGCAATCCGTCGATATCCGCGATGCGGCCACGCTCGACACCATTTCCGGCCCGTTGACGCGCCCGGCCGTCATCCTGCTTGCCGTCTCTTTCGGCAAGGTCTTTCTCATCGACAACCGCGTGGTCTACCCAAGCCAGGAGGAAACATGAGCGCCCAGTTCCCCATCCGCCGCATCACTGCCCCCCAGATCCGCGCCCGAAAGGGCGGCGAGCCAATTGTCTCGCTGACCAGCTATCATGCGCATACTGCCGCTATCGTCGACAAATACGCTGATTTCATTCTGGTGGGCGACAGTCTCGGCATGGTCATGCACGGAATGGACAGCACCATTGGCGTGCCGTTGGATCTGATGATCATGCATGGCCGCGCAGTGGTGCGCGGCACCAAACGCGCCTTGGTCGTTGTCGACATGCCCTTCGGCACTTACGAGGAGTCGCCCCATATGGCTTTTCGCAATGCCGCGAAGATCATGAAGGAAACCGCCTGTGGTGCCGTTAAGCTGGAGGGCGGCGCACGCATGGCCGAAACGATACGCTTTCTGTCCGAACGCGGCATCCCGGTCATGGCCCATATCGGCCTGACGCCGCAATCGGTCAACACTATGGGTGGGTTCAAAGTGCAAGGCCGGGACGAGGCCGCATGGCAGGTTCATATCGACGATGCCATCGCTGTGTCCGAGGCCGGAGCCTTCGCGCTTGTCGTGGAGGGCGTGGTCGAAGAACTGGCGAACCGTGTCACTGCGGCCGTGGAGATCCCCACGATCGGGATCGGTGCGTCGAAACATTGCGACGGGCAAATTCTGGTGCTGGAAGACATGCTGGGCCTGAACCCGCGTGTGCCAAAATTCGTCAAGGTTTACGGCGATCTTGGCCCCGCGATCGAGCGCGCGGTGGCGGACTATGCCAGCGAGGTCAAGGACCGCGATTTCCCCGGCGAGGATCAGGTGTATCGGTAGACAACCTTGGTGATCCCGGAAGGAATCGAACCCTCAACCTGCCGATTAGAAGTCGGCTGCTCTATCCAGTTGAGCTACGGGACCACAGGTGCTGGATAACCGTTTGCCCCGCTGCCTGCAACGCGCATCATCTAGTGTGGTCACGAAAAAAGCCCCTGCGGCTGCAGGGGCTTTGGTGTTCAACAGGCAATGATCAGGCGGCGCCTTGCGCCTTTGACAGCTCGCGCTTGATCTTCAGAGCGTTTGCCGAAAGCTCGTCGTCTTTCGCACGCCCGAGATAGGCATCCAGTCCGCCACGGTGGTCGACCGAACGCAGCGCGGCGGAGGAGACGCGCAGCTTGAAGCTGCGGCCCAGTGCTTCCGACTGAAGCGACACGTCCTGCAGGTTGGGCAGGAAGCGACGGCGCGTCTTGTTGTTGGCGTGGCTGACATTGTTGCCCGTCATCGGGCCTTTTCCGGTGAGTTCGCAGCGGCGCGACATGGGCGTTTTCCTCGACTGATGGCTGCCAATATCTTCTATGGCAAACACAAAGCAAAAGGCACTGCAAAGCAGTGCCGGTGTGACACTGCGGGCTTCTATGGCGTAACCGGTACGGCGTCAAGCGATTCCGTGGCAGATTTGTAGCCATAGGCGGGACAGCGTTCAGGCGTTGTGGATGTCATGCGCTCAGATGCTCCTGCAGCATTTGCGTGACGGCGCGTGTATGGGTGATCTTTCCATCGGCCAGTTGATCCGACAACATCTCCAACGCTTTGCGCGCCTGTGTCGTGCGCAAGCGCGCCAGCAAGGCCTCTCGCAGATCGGCTTCGAACCAGAACCGTGCCTGTGCTTTGCGGATAGCGTCAAAATGGCCTGACCTGCGCCGCCATTCCACAAGGGTCCTGATCTCTTTCCAGACCGTATCCAGTCCAGTATCCGCCAAGGCAGAGACAGTCATCGCTTTGGGAAAACCTTCGGGGTCTTGCGGGCGTCGGCGCATCAGGCGCAAGGCGCCGGCATAGTCGGCGCAGGTTCGTGTCGCAGTGGCTTTGAGGTCGCCATCGGCCTTGTTGACCACGATCATGTCGGCCACTTCCATGATACCGCGCTTGACGCCTTGCAATTCATCACCCCCGGCGGGTGCCAGTAAGAGCAGGAATACATCAGAGATCTCGGCAACGACGGTTTCGGACTGGCCGACGCCCACGGTTTCGATCAGAATAATGTCAAAACCTGCCGCTTCGCACAACGCCACGGCCTCGCGGG
Organism: Natronohydrobacter sp.; assembly: GCA_020832555.1. Lineage (GTDB taxonomy): Bacteria > Pseudomonadota > Alphaproteobacteria > Rhodobacterales > Rhodobacteraceae > Roseinatronobacter. Next base: position 141,676 of record JAFIEM010000001.1, read on the forward strand.
TGCGGCGGGCTACACCGCCCAGATGGGACTGGCTGGGGCTGGGGCGGATAAAGGCTTCCGGCGCGCGTGCCAGTCGCTCCATCCGTGTTTTGTCTCCAAGGATAGAGCCGCCTGTGCGTGCACTTGAGGGGTCGACAGCAAGGACGGCCACGCGCAACCCTTGAGCGACCAGCATCAGTCCGAAGCTTTCGATGAATGTGGACTTCCCGACGCCCGGCGTGCCCGACAGCCCGATGCGGATGGCCTGCCGCCCTGTGCCTGCAAGGCGTTCCAGCAGCTTTTCGGCAGTTGCGCGATGTTCGGATCTGGTGCTTTCGACCAGAGTGACGGCGCGTGCAAGGGCGCGACGGTCGCCGGCAAGTATCGCATCTGCCAAAGCTGAATCGTCCATACTGTGCCTTTCTTGCAGACTGATGCTTTGTTCTGGCCCGGTCATGCAAGAATTGTCCAGTCCTGTCGAGACCCCGGAAGCAGGCGCTTCGAGCGATACGAAAAACGCCCGCCTATCAGGCGGGCGTCGAATTCACTCTGTTCTGGCGGATCAGCGGCGGATGCCGAGCTTGCCGATCAGATCACGGTAGCGGCCTTCATCTTTGCTCTTGAGGTAGTCAAGAAGCTTGCGGCGGGTCGCAACCAGTTTCAGAAGCCCACGGCGGGAATGGTTGTCCTTCTTGTGGGTCTTGAAATGCTCGGTCAGGTTCGTGATGCGCTTTGTCAGCACGGCGACCTGAACTTCAGGCGATCCGGTGTCGCCGTCTGCGCGAGCGAAATCCTTGATGAGTTGGGTCTTGTCTTCAACAGTAATCGACATCGGGTTCTCCTTCGGTTTGAAATGGACGGCACAGGCCGGGATGTCGTCCAGCATGGCCCTGTTGCGCAGCATTGCACGCGCTGGTCGGTTAGACGAGAAATGCAAGAAAGAAAAGCCCCGATCGTGGTCTCCCCGAGACTTGTTCCCAAGCTGTTAACCAAGATTAAACATTTCTTGGGGGTAAAAGGTGAATCCGCTTAGTTAACGCGTCTGTTGTGGGTCATACTATCCCTTGGGGATTGCGGCCTGTCTGGTCGCCAGCAAGGGTGATGACATATGTGGCTTGTCTTGGGGCTGCTCGCAGCGCTGTCGGCAACGGCATTCATGGATCTTGGCCAGAGCGCCACAGCCAGCGAAGATGAAGATGACGATACGGGGCAGGGTGACACCGGCAGCACTGATGAAAGCGGTGCTGTAGCTGCTTTTGCAACTTTATTGAAAGAACTGTCTCTGCCGGGCGATGACACTGATCCAGACACCGATACTGCGCAGGCTGACGGGTCGACGGAGAACTCTCACGCAGGACTGTTCGATGATCAGGATGAGCGTATCCATAGCAGTGATCTTGACCCTCCGGCAGAGCCGCCTCTGCCGATAGTCGGGATCGGCACGGACGAGGATGAACGGCTTGTCGGCGGTGCTGCCAATGATACGCTGATCGGTGGTGGCGGAAATGATACGCTGATCGGCGCTGGCGGCGACGACCTGTTACACGCCGATAGCGGGAATAACCACATGATTGGTGGAGAGGGTCATGACACATTGGTTGGCGGTACAGGTAATGACACTCTTGAAGGGGGTTGGGGCGATGATTTGCTGATCTCCGGGGCAGGGGATAATCTGCTGTTCGGCGGGGCAGGCGATGACACGCTGTTCGGGGTGTGGTTCGATGAGGACGGAACTGACATCAGCGGCGAGAATACCCTGAACGGCGGCGCAGGTGATGATATTCTTGTCGCAGGGCAGGGTGATGTCCTGCATGGTGGTGAAGGCGCGGATCAATTTGTGCTTGGCGATTGGCTGGCCGGTGCCAACCCGGCAATGATCATGGATTATTCGCCTGAAATGGATCAGATCGCGCTCTATTTCGACGCAGATCGGATAGACGCGCCAGAGGTGACGGTGACTTTTTGCGATACGGTCCCTGGCATGGCCGAGATCCGACTTGACGGGCATGTGATCGCGCATGTTGCCAATGCGCAAACTCTGACCGTAGACGATATCCAGCTGGTCCCGATGCCTGACGCTATCGCAGCCGAATAAGCGCGTCGATCAAGCTCGTTTGCCCAGTTCTGCGATGCCAAGAACGTCGAGCACCTTGGTTTCGATCTGCGGTGCGTTCATTGCGGCAATGTCATACATGTCGCGTGGGTTGGCCTGATCGATGAAGACGTCGGGCAAGACCATCGAACGGAATCTGAGTCCGTGGTCGAAAACCCCTTCATCGGCCAGAAGCTGCGCGACATGACTGCCGAAGCCGCCAACGGCACCTTCCTCGATGGTGATCAGTGCCTCGTGGTCACGCGCCAGTCGCAGGATCATGTCACGGTCCAGCGGTTTGGCGAATCGCGCATCCGCGACAGTCGGTGTAATTCCCTTCGCGGCCAGAGACTCGCAGGCGCGCAGCACTTCGCCCAACCGTGTGCCGAAAGACAGGATTGCCACGCGTGATCCTTCGCGGATCATCCGTCCCTTCCCGATTTCGAGAGGAATACCACGCTCTGGAAGATCAACGCCTTCCCCTTCACCACGTGGAAAGCGAAACGCAATCGGGCCATCATCATGTGCAACAGCGGTTGCAACCATATGCACCAGTTCAGCCTCATCTGCTGCGGCCATGACAACAAAGCCCGGCAGATTGGCCAGATAGGCAATATCGAAGCTGCCCGCATGGGTTGCCCCATCCGCGCCCACAAGTCCGGCGCGATCTATCGCGAAGCGTACTGGCAGACGCTGTATGGCGACGTCATGCACAACCTGATCGTATCCGCGCTGCAGAAAGGTCGAATACATCGCACAGAAGGGCTTCATCCCGCCCGCTGCCAGCCCGGCACAGAAGGTCACTCCATGCTGTTCGGCAATCGCCACATCGAACATGCGCGTCGGGTGGACCTTGGCAAAGAGGTCCAGCCCGGTCCCGTCCGGCATTGCTGCCGTCACCGCCACCACCTTGTCATCGCGCGTGGCCTCGGCGATCAGCGCCTCGGCGAAGACCTTCGTGTAGCTTGGTGCATTCGAGGGAGCCTTTTTCTGCTTGCCTGTCACCAGATCAAATTTCGCGCGCGCATGGCCCCGGTCAGCGGCATCCTCGGCGGGGGCATAGCCCTTGCCTTTCTTCGTCAGGATATGAATGAGTATCGGCTCATCCGCGCGCTCGTGCAGGGTGCGCAGAACCCAGAGCAACTGGTCCATGTCATGTCCGTCAATGGGACCGACATAATTGAACCCCAGTTCTTCGAAGAGCGTGCCGCCGACAGTCACATGCTTGAGCAGGTCTTTCGCGCGGCGCGCACCCTGCTGGATCGGACCGGGCAGCAGCGACAGCGCGCCCTTCATGGCGTTCTTCAGATCCTGAACCGGTTTGTCCGCGTATAGCCGCGACAGATATGACGACATTGCCCCGGTGGGCGGTGCAATCGACATTTCATTGTCATTGAGGATCACGAACATCCGCCGACCCAGGTGGCCTGCATTGTTCAACGCCTCATAAGCCATGCCCGCGCTGATGGAACCATCCCCGATAACGGCAATCGCGTCACCCAGCGCGGGGTCGGGTGCCCCGCCGAGTTCGCGCGCCATGGTAAAGCCCAGCGCGGCGGAAATCGAAGTCGAGCTATGCGCGGCACCAAAGGGATCGTAGGGCGACTCACTGCGCTTGGTAAATCCCGATAGACCGTCCTTCTGGCGCAAAGTGCGGATGCGGTCGCGCCGCCCGGTCAGGATTTTGTGCGGATAGCATTGATGCGACACGTCCCAGATCAGCCGGTCACGCGGCGTGTCAAAGACGGCATGCAGCGCAACTGTCAACTCGACCACGCCAAGCCCTGCACCCAGATGGCCCCCGGTTTCGGATACGGCGGCAATCGTCTCGGCGCGCAATTCATCCGCCACCTGACGCAACTCTCGGTCGCTGAGAGATTTGAGATCCGCAGGGCTGCGCACCTTGTCCAGAAGCGGTGTATTCGGCATGGTCTGCTTTTCCCGTTGCGTTCGCTGAAGCGTTCAGTTCTTACGGGCGATAACGAATTCCGCCGTCTGCCGCAACATCTGGCCGTTTTCGCCATAAGGGGCAAGGGCGGCATGAGCCTCTTCGACCAGTGCCTTGGCGCGCATTTTAGCGCCCTCCAGCCCCAGATGGGATACGAATGTTGCCTTGCCCGCGGCAGCGTCCTTTTGCAGTCGTTTGCCCGCCAGTGCGGCGTCGCCCTCGACATCAAGAATGTCATCTGCAATCTGAAAGGCAAGACCAAGGGCCTGAGCATAGCGCGCCAGCGGCGTTATATCGGCGCGGGCCATCCGCGCACCGGCACAGGCGGACCATTCGATCAGCGCCCCGGTCTTGCCTGCCTGCAATGTCGTGATTTCTTCGAGCGTCAGCGGGACTGCCGCGCTCTCGGCCCCGATATCGAGCGCCTGACCATAGACCATTCCGGCGGCGCCCGCCGCTTGTGCCATGCTGGCGATCAGATCCAGCCGGGCCTCTGGCGTCGGGGCGGCATCCGGGCGCGCAAGCAGAGCGAAGGACAGGGTCTGCATGGCGTCGCCTGCCAGAATGGCCGTAGCCTCATCCCATTTGATATGCACGGTCGGCTGTCCCCGGCGCAGGTCGTCATCATCCATTGCGGGCAGGTCATCATGCACCAGTGAACAGGCATGCATCGATTCGATTGCGGCAGCGGCTTGCAGGGCGATCTCGGATGAAATCTGATGCAGGCGGGCCGATTCAAGCACCAGAAAACCGCGCAGTTTCTTGCCACCCCGCGCTGCGTAAGCAATGGCGTCGCGGACCTTTGACTCTGGTAGCAAGCCGATTTCCGCCTGTAATCGCGCTTCGATCTGCTGTGCGGCGATGTCCAGTGCGCGGGCGAAATCGCTCATGCCGAGAACGGCTCCGTCCCTTTTGGGGTACCATCCTCTGCGAGCCGGATCGCTTCGACCCGCATCTGCGCTGCGTTCAGCCGGGCTTCGCAATGTTTTTTTAACTCTGCGCCGCGTTCATAGAGTGTAATTGACTGGTCCAGGGCCACGTCACCGCGTTCCAGCCGTGTAACGATATCTTCCAGCGCGCGCAGAGCTTCCTCGAAGCTAAGGTCGGACACGGGTTTGTCGCTCATGCGCCTTTCTCCATCAACACGCGGATATGCGCTGCGACACTTGCTGCCAGCGCAGGCAAGTCATAGCCGCCTTCGAGACAAGAGACCAGACGCCCACCAGCATGGCGCGCGGCAATGTCGCACAATGCCCCTGTGATCCATGCGAAATCATCCTCGACCAGCGATAGCTGCGCCAATGGATCGTCGCGATGCGCATCAAATCCCGCCGAGACGATCACCAGTTCCGGCGCGAAGCGGTCGAGTTGCGGCAGCACCATGTCTTCATAGATCCGCTGGAAGCTTGCGCCATCCGTGCCGGGGGCCAGCGGCACATTCAGCACATTGCCATGCGCGCCGCGTTCCTCTGGCCGCCCTGAGCCCGGCCAGAGCGGCATCTGATGGCTGGAGACGAAGAAGCTACGGGCCTCGGACCACAGAAGATCCTGCGTGCCGTTGCCGTGATGCACGTCGAAATCCACCACGGCCACGCGTGTCAGACCATGTCGCTCCATCGCATGTCTGGCGGCAATCGCGACCGTCCCGAACAGGCAAAAGCCCATTGGTGTCTGGGTTTCGGCGTGGTGGCCAGGTGGACGCATCGCGACAAAGGCGTTCTGTGCCGTTCCGCCCATGACCAGATCAACCGCATGACAAGCCCCGCCGACCGCGCGGCTGGCGGCATCAAAAGAGCCGTTCGACACATGCGTATCGGCATCAAGCTGATAAATTCCGGCGGCGGGAATCGCCCTGCGGATGCGGTCTATATAGGCCTCGGGGTGGCAGAGCAGAAGTTGGGTCTGCTGCGCCAGTGGCGCGTCGATCCGCAATAGCGATGCGAATTCCGGGGCTGCAAGCGCATCGGAAATCGCCTTGATCCGGGCGATCTGTTCAGGATGGCCGGGTGGTGTCTGGTGACGCAGCGCGTCGGGATGAGTCAGGTAAGCTGTTGTCATGTGTGCAAGGCTAGTCGATCCGTTAAAAGGGGGGAAGTGTGATTTTGCCACCTTGGGGCGCTTGCCGATGCCCCCAAGCAGTGGCAGTCTGACCGCACGGTCACTCAGGCCGTTCCAGCCAGGATGACCCATGACCTCTGACACAAGCCTGCCTATCCTGACGCCCGATCCCGTTGCGCCGCAATCCTTCACGGACGCGACTGCGGCGGTTGCCTGTTTGGAGAGCCTGTATCTTGCGGCGACGAATTTCCTGATCGACGGCTTCAATCGCGTGGCGCAGGGTGGTCCGGCGACGGCCCGCTACAGGGCGTTCTATCCTGAAATTCGCTTCACAACGATCCGCTATGACCAGATCGACTCGCGGCTGAGCTTCGGGCATGTGGCCGAGCCGGGAATTTACGCCTCGACGATCACCCAGCCGGTTCTGTTTCGCAATTACCTGCGCCAGCAGATCGGGCTTCTGATCCAGAATCATGGTGTGCCGGTCAGCATCGGTCCGTCAACGACACCTATCCCATTGCATTTCGCCATGTCTGGACGTGGCGATGTCAGCCTGCCCGCCAACGGGGAGTTGTCGCTTTCACTGCGTGATCTGTTCGACGTCCCGGATCTGGCGACCACGAATGATGACATCGTCAATGGCGATCGTAGCCTGAATGAAGACGGCTCGCGTCCGCTTGCGCTGTTCACGGCGCAGCGCGTGGATTACTCGCTGGCCCGTCTGGCGCATTACACGGCAACTTCACCCGAGCATTTTCAGAATTACATCCTGTTCACCAACTATCAGTTCTATGTCGACGAGTTCGAAGCATTTGCCCGAACCCAGTTGCGGGATCCCGAGAGTGGCTATACGGCCTTTGTCGCGCCAGGAAATGTCGAGATCACCGATCCCGAGGCGGCGGTTCCCCAGCTCGCTCGCTTGCCTCAGATGCCGACATATCATCTCAAACGACCGCATGGTGCCGGGATTACCCTGGTCAATATCGGGGTTGGTCCGTCCAACGCGAAGACAGCGACGGACCATATCGCGGTTCTGCGACCCCATGCCTGGATGATGGTGGGGCATTGCGCCGGTCTGCGCAATTCTCAGGCGCTGGGCGATTTCGTTCTGGCCCATGCCTATCTGAGGGAAGACAATGTTCTGGATGCCGATCTTCCAATCTGGGTGCCGATCCCGGCGCTGGCGGAGATTCAGATCGCTTTGCAGGACGCCGTGGCGCAGGTGACTGAATTAGAGGGCTATGCTCTGAAGCGGATCATGCGCACCGGGACAGTTGCCACGATTGACAACCGCAATTGGGAGTTGCGCGACCAGTCCGGCCCGGTTCAGCGGCTCAGCCAGTCGCGTGCCATTGCGCTTGATATGGAAAGTGCCACGATTGCTGCCAACGGATTTCGTTTCCGCGTTCCCTATGGCACGCTTCTATGCGTATCGGATAAACCCTTGCATGGCGAATTGAAGCTGCCGGGCATGGCATCGAGCTTCTACAAGACACAGGTTGCACGGCATTTGCAGATTGGTATCCGTGCGATGGAGTTGTTGCGCGAGATGCCGCTGGAGAAGATTCATAGCCGGAAACTGCGCTCTTTTGACGAAACGGCCTTTTTATAAGGCCGGATTGCGCAGTTTTTTGCCGTCCCGTGCATGTTTTTATGGGTGAAGGTGATTGCCACTGTGTTGGAATCCGGGCTAGATGCGCCTCGCAAAACACGACGGGGACCAAGATGTGTATGCCCGTTTATCCCAAGGAGAGTGACATATGACCACCAAGCCGATGACCAAGACGCAGCTTGTCGCTGCTCTGTCCGAAAAAATGGGCACTGACAAGAAAACCGCAAATGCCGCTCTCGACGCGCTCGCAGAGATTGTGATGAGCGAAGTCGCGGCAGGCGGTGCAATTACTGTCCCCGGCATCGGTAAAGTCATGTGCCGCGCGCGCCCTGAGCGTCAGGTGCGCAATCCGGCAACCGGCGAAACCATGACCAAAGCCGCCGACAAGGCTGTGAAGATCACCATCGCGAAAGCTCTTAAAGACGCCGTGAACGGCTGATCGCAGGTCACACCTTGTGAGCTTCGGGCCACCCGTCAGCGGGCGGCCCTTTTTCTATGCCATATTGCCGACAGCCCTTGTGTTGATCAAAATCCCGGCTATGGTTGCGTCTGTCTGATGCGCTCTCCCTCGCGTCCCGTGTCCCAAGCTTGCCAATCCGGCAAGCGTCACAGGCTATGGGAGAGTCGATATGCAACGACGCCTTTTTCTTCAACGTACAGGCGCGCTGGCGCTTGGTTTGGCACTGCCCTATCGTGTGCAGGCCAAAACGAGGCTGGATTACGGATCCGCGCGGATTGATATGCTGTCCGACGGGCATCTGGTGTTGCCGCTGGATTTCCTGAATGCAGAACAAGACCCGGCAGAACTGGAAGCCATTCTCGCGCAGCACGGTCTGACCGGCGATGTTTATGAGCCGCCCTGCAATCTGGTCCTGCTGCGCGACGCAGACCGGACGGTTCTGTTCGATATCGGTGCCGGTCCGGATTTCATGTCGACGGTCGGCCATCTGCCCGATGCGATGGCGTCGCTTGGTGTCAGTCCAGAGGAAATCACCCATCTGGTCATAACCCATGCGCATCCCGATCACCTTTGGGGCCTGCTGGATGATTTTGACGAACCCCTGCTTCCACATGCCGAGATCCTGATGGGGCGTGCCGAATGGGACTACTGGATGGACCCCGATACGGTCGAGAGCATCGGGGCCGCGCGCCAGTCCTTTGCTGTCGGAGCGCAACGCCGACTGGTTGAAATTGAAGATCAGGTACAGCTTTTCGAGGATGGCACCGAAATCCTGCCCGGTATACAGGCCGTGTCAACGCCAGGACACACGCCGGGACATATGGCATTCGCGCTGCAAGCCGGAGGGCAGGGGCTGATGGTCGTGGGCGATGCGCTGGCCAATCCGCATCTGGCCTTCGAGCGACCGGAGTGGGAATCCTCGTCCGATCAGATTCCCGACATGGCCGCTGCGACGCGGCTGGATCTGCTGGACCGCATAACTGCCGAAGAGCGGTTGATCCTTGGCTTCCACTTGCCCGGTGGCGGCATTGGCCGCGCCGAGCGGCAGGGTGAGGGCCGCTATATTTTCACGACCGAGGTATAACATGACACGCAAGCTGATGCTGGTGCTGACCAGCCTGTTCTGGGCCGGTCTGGCCGCCGCTTCCGAAGATATCGCCGACAAATATCCGCAATCGGTGCTCTATAACAAACCTGTCGAGGTCATCCCGCATGTCTGGACTTCTATCGGGGCAACAGCGCCGCCGACCTATGAAAATTCAGGTCATAACAACAATCTGAGTTTCATCATCACAGGTGATGGCGTTGTTGTCGTCAATTCCGGGGCGTCTTACCAATTGGCGCAGGCGTTGCATGAAGAGATCAAGGCCCGCACCGATCAGGAGGTGAAACTTGTCATCGCCGAGAACGGGCAGGGCCACGCAATGCTTGGCAACAATTACTGGATCGAGCAGGGCGTGCCGATCCTTGCCCATGTCGATGCGGCCGAAGAGTTTGAAAAGGACTCAGGGCAGGCCTTCCTCAGCCTGCAGAATTACGCCCGAGAGAAATCCGAGGGCACACAGCCTATGCAGCCGACCGAGACCTTCACTGACAAGGTAGAGATTTCCATGGGGGATTTCCGTATCGAGGTATTGTATCTTGGCCCGGCCCACAGCCCCGGCGATACTCAGGTCTGGCTGCCGGATCAGTCGTTGCTGATCGCGGGTGATATCGCCTTTCAGGAACGCATGCCGCCGATCTTCGAGGGCACTTGCACCTCTTGCTGGATCGACACCTGGGACAATGCGCTTGAACCTTTGGGCGCAACCTACGTCATCCCTGGTCATGGGCATCCGACCAATATGGCGCAGGTTCGCCGCTACACGCGCGATTATCTGGTATGGTTGCGTGAGCGTATTGCCGAGCATATCGACGAGGGCGGCGATCTGACCAGCGCCTATTATGTGGACCAATCCCCCTTCGCACATCTCGACACTTTCGACGAACTGGCCACGCGGAATGCAGGCGTGGTCTTTGCCGAGATGGAATGGGAGTAAGGCTGCCGCTGGACAAAAGTGGCAGATCGCGTGAAATGCGGGGATGGATGTGAGCTGTCTGACCCCGCAAGAACTGTCTGCGCTGATGCGACTGCGGCGTCAGCTGCACACCGACCCGGATCTCTCGGGACATGAAGCAGAGACTGCGGCGCTTCTGCGCGAGTTTCTGCATCCGACCGCCCCGACGCAAATTGTTGAAGGGTTGGGCGGCGCGGGTCTGGCGCTGGTCTATGACAGCGGCCAGCCCGGTCCGCGGGTGATGTTCCGCGCCGAGCTGGATGCGTTGCCTATCGCCGAACAGACAGGTCTGCCGCATGCCTCGCGCTGTCCCGGCATGGCCCATCTATGCGGTCATGACGGGCATATGGCCATCCTTGCCGGGCTGGGTCTGTGGCTGGCGCGCAACCCGCCGCAAGCCGGACAGGTGGTGCTTCTGTTTCAGCCGGCCGAGGAAACGGGCGAAGGCGCGCGCGCGGTTCTGGCCGATCAGCGTTTTGCCGCGTTGCAGCCAGACTGGGCTTTCGCATTGCATAATATGCCGGGCATGGATTTCGGAACGCTGGCTGTCGCATCAGGGGTCGCGAGTTGTGCGTCGGTCGGGCTGCGCGTTACGCTTCGTGGGCGCGAGGCGCATGCCGCACAGCCCGAAACAGGGCTTTCACCTGCCCCTGCGCTTGGGGCGTTGATTGCGGCGCTTTCGCCGTATTCTGTCCCCAACCCGATGGGGCCGGATTTCCGGCTGGCGACACTTTGCCATCTGAACATGGGAACCCCTGCCTTCGGGATCGCCCCGGCGCAGGCGGAAGCCTGGATCACCCTGCGCGCCTATGATGATGCCGGGCTCGATGCGTTCGAGGCATCAATCCTAGCGCTGATCGAGAAGTTTGGACATGGATTTTCCCTGCGGATCACCCGACATGACCATTTCCACGCCACGGTGAACTCGCCGCAGGCTGTGGATCATGTGCTTGGCGCACAACGCGCAGTCGGGGTCGCGTCAGGCAGCTTTTCCATGCCGATGCGCCCGTCAGAGGATTTCGGTGCTTTCAGTCGTGCAAACCGGACGGCCCTGTTTTTCCTGGGTGCGGGTCTGACGCAGCCCGCATTGCATGATCCTGCCTATGATTTCCCGGATGCGCTGATCGGTCCTGCAGTGGCGCTGTTCGCGCAAATACAGCGGCAGATTCAGACGGTCTGAGCACTCACTCCTCACGCAGCGCCCGCGCGAAGAAATATGTGAGAGGTTGTGTCAGATAGCTGATCGGGCGGCGCGGTTCGGTCTGAAAGAAGACATCCACTGGCATGCCCGGCGCGAGCAGGCCAGCGTCCAGAAGTTTAGCCACCTCGGGGTCAAGCACCAGATCCACCTTGTAATGATTGCCCCCTGAGTCCTTGTCAGTGAAGGCATCCGCGGAGATCTGGACAACCTCTGCCAGGATCTGAGGGGTCTTGCGGCCACTATTGCCGGACAGCATGATCACCGCCTGCTGTCCGGGCCAGACCTGAGGTCTCGCGGAAGGCGAAAGTCGCGCGACAATGATCAGGGCGCTGTCGCGTGGAACGATGTGAAGCGCTGGCTCTGCCGGACGCAGGACCGCACGCGGGGTTGTGACCTGTAGCCCGTGGATGACGCCATCAGCGGGGGCATACAAGGTCATCCTGTCGATCTGGGCGCGCAAGGCGCGCAGGCGTTCGGCCAGTTCCAGTTCCTGCACACTGGTTTCGCGCAGGTCGCGCTCGGCCTCTTCGCGATGTTGGGCGATCAGCGACAGGATTTGCTGGGCGGTTTCCGTATCACGCTCGGCAGCCGCAGCGCGTTCGGCCATCAAAGCTCCGAACTCTCCGTCAAGGCGCGCGGCATCGCGCTCCAGCGCTGACAGACGCGCGGTCTGGGCTATTCCTCGCTGCACAAGTTCGGCTTGCGTGTTGCGTTCGGCTGCGACCAACTGGCGCTGCCGATCAACTGCGTCCAGTTGGGCGGTCAGACCAGCGATCTGCGCCGCAATCTGGACACGGCGCTGTACAAGCTGGGCTCTGATCCCGTCAAGAGATGCGCGTCTTGCCTGCATCAGGTTTGTCTGGCCGTCCATCTGTGCCTGCACGTCTTGCAGAACACGGGCCGCTGCTTGCAGGCTGGAAGGAAAGATCAGATCAGCGCCATCGCGTTCGGCGCGCAAACGCGCCTGCTGCGCCAGAAGCTCATAGTGACGGGTTTCCAAAATGGTCAATTCGGATTGGATATGCGCTGTGTCCAGCACGATCAGAGGTTGACCTGCGGTTACGGAATCACCCTCTGCGATCAGAATGGCATCGACCACCCCACCATCTGGATGCTGGATGACATGATGGCGCTGCGCGATTTCGAGTTGACCTTGCGCGGCAATAGCGCCGGAGATTCGCGTGCCAATTGCCCAGCCGCCAAAGCCAAGGGCGAACACACCGATGACAATCACAGCAAAGCACATAGGCGCACGGGCGGAGAAAGAGGAGTTCACGAACGCCGCTCCGCATGGCGCAACTCCCATGGGAAAGGGGGAGTGACGGGGCGGTTCGGTGTCTGGAGAAAATCGGCGCTGTTGCGCGTGACCTGGCGCAGAACCTGTGCTGTTGGTCCAAAGGCTGAAACTTGCCCAGCATCGAGTTTCAACAAGAGATCGCATTCTTCAATCGCCGACGGTCGGTGTGCCATGATCACCACAGCGGCCCCGCGCGCCTTTGCGTTTCTGATTGCGGTATTGAGGGCGCGAGAACCCGCATCGTCCAGACTGGCATTTGGTTCGTCCAGTACAATTAGCACAGGGTCACGAAACAAGGCGCGCGCAAGTGCGATGCGCTGCTGTTGCCCGCCGGACAGGCCGCCGCCGTCAACTCCGATCCTTGTGTCATATCCCTGCGGTAGTTTCAGGATCATCTCATGTGCGTCCGCCGCCTTTGCGGCGGCGAATACAGCGGTATCCTCGGCGGTGGGTTCGAACCGGGCGATATTGTCGCGAATACTGCCTGCGAAGAGCCAGACGCCCTGTTGCAGATACCCGATCGCGCTGCCCAACTGATCGGGCGGATAGTGGTCCATTCGCGCAGAACTGAGGCGCAACTCGCCGGTGGTCGGCACCAGAATCCCGGCAAGCACTTGGGCCAATGTAGACTTACCGGCCCCGCTTGGTCCAATCACGCCGAGCGCCTGGCCGGGGTTGAGCGCGAAACTGATGTCTTGCAGCAGATTGCGCGTCACGCCTTGCGGATCTGTCCGGCGCAGACCAACGGATTTCAGCATCAGCGCGCCGTCTGGTGGTGGCAAGCGAATCCGCAGATCATCAGGATCGCGTTTTGGCAGAAGTGTCTGTAGCCGGTCCAGCGCTGCTAGACCCGCTTGAATCTGCGGCCATCCCGCGATCATCTGATCTAGTGGCGCCAAGGCGCGGCCAAGGAGGATTGTTGCCGCGACCATTGCCCCCGGCGAAAGTTCAGCGCGGATCACAAGCAAGGCCCCGGTTGCCAGAAGTGCAGATTGCAGAAACAGGCGAAGCGCCCGTGACGTCGCGCCGAACCCGCCCGTATGATCCTGCGAGGCCAATCCGTGCCCGAGTGCCTGTTCTCGCGCGCTGCGCCAGCGTTCGAGCAATGCGCCCTGCATTCCCATAGTCTGTAGCGATGAGCCGTTCTGCGCGATCTGACGCGCCAGAAGGTCGCTTTGCAGACTGGACTGCTGACTCGCCGCGACCAGCCGATAGCTTTTGCTATGGCTGGCCAACCCGATCAGCACAATCAGCAGGGCCGCAGCCAGCGCCGCAAGACCGAGAAACGGGTGCAAAAGGGCGATGATGCAAAGAAACAGTGGCACCCAGGGCGAGTCGAACAGCGCCATGAACAAGGGTGTGCTGCTGAGATGCTGGAGCATGGCAAGATCTTGCGGTGCGCGCGCAGCAGCCGTTTCGCCCTTCCCGGCTGACGCAGCGTTCAGAGCCGCCTGAAACACAGTGCGGTCCAGCCGATGCTGGAGTTGCGCACCAACACGCGCCGCGATGCGTCCTCGTGCATGATCAAGCAAACCCATGACAAGATAGAGAAAGGCGACCAGTGCGATAAGCACCAGCAGGGTTTCCTGAGACTGGCTTGCGAGGACACGATCATAGACCTGCAGCATGAAGAGCGGCCCGGTGAGCATCAGCATGTTCGTGAAAACGCTGATCCCGGCGATTGCCCATAACAAACGGCGCTGCGCCAAGCTGAGCAGGGACAGTTTTCCGGGTCGCGGCGCTTTGTTCGGATGCACGTCTGGTTGTCCCCTTGGAAAGGTGGGGCTTGTGACAGGTCAGGGTTGACCTAAGCTACCGGAGAAGCGTTACGAAAATCTTCTCACCGTGGCGTTGGACTGAGTTTCCGGATCCAGAAAAAAACATCATAGCTTGTCAGGGGGCATTCTCTATATTAATATAATATTCCTGTAATGCAATTTTGGAGCGGCAGATGCGAGAAACCCTTGTTCCTCTGATGCGCCCTGGCCCGCCCCGGCCCAGCGCAATCATAGCGCCGCGCATCTTCTCGCTGCCGCAGGGCGCCGAGCGCCATGTCGTTGCTGGCGGTGGTGCTATTTTGATTGCGGTTCAGGCCGGTGACGCGCTTTCCATACGCAATGATGAAGGCGGGCAAATCTGCGAAATCGTGGCTGCAAATGCCACTGGGCAGGGTGATACGGGGATTCTGGGCGTGCCTGCTTCGGGCAAGGCCACCGGTCTTATGGCCCTGCTTGAACAGGAAGATGCGTCCTTGCGGCGGATGCGCATGGGGATCGCGGCGCGCCAGATTGATCTTGCGCAGGCCCCGGCGGTGCATCTGTTCAGCGCCACCACACCGGCTGGCATGGAGGAGCAGTTCCGCGCGATCCGTGAGGGCGTGGTCATCATTGCGGCACCCGGTGGCGCTATGGATTTCGAGCGACAGGATACGACGACGCCGCTGACGGTCACGATCACCCGCGCGACGATCAAGCCACATGTGCGGTTTGAATTGCCCGATCCCTTGGCCGACCCCGTGGCGGATATCCGGGTGCATTCCGCCACGGCCGAGGCCTATTTTGTCAAGGCGGGCGATTATATCCAGATCCTTGATGTGGATGGGCGGCAATGCACGGATTTCCAGTGCTTTTCCGCGCGCAAGCTGGACAAGGGTTTGCAGCGCCCGCTGGATGTGACGACGACGCGCACGCTGATGGGCCATGCCTATCCGATGCCGGGGCTGCATGGGAAATACTACGATCAGGACATGGAGCCGCTGGTCGAGGTGGTGCAGGATACCTGCGGGCGGCATGATGCTTTCGCGATGGCCTGTGCAGCGAAATATTACGACGATATCGGTTATCCGGGCCATGTGAATTGCACTGACAATTTCAATGGCGCTTTGGCCTCGTTCGGGGCAGAGCCGCGACCGGGCTGGATGGCGATCAACTTTTTCTTCAACACGGGTCTTGATGAGCATGGTGTGATGTATGCTGACGAGCCCTGGTCGCGCCCCGGCGATTATGTGCTGCTGCGCGCCCTGACCGATCTGGTCTGCGTCAGTTCCGCCTGCCCGGATGACACCACAGCCGCGAATGGCTGGAACCCAACGGATATTCATGTGCGCACCTATAGCGGGGCCGAGCGTTTCCAGCGCGCCATCGCAATCCGCGCCACCCCCGATTCGGAGCCAAAGATGACCAAGGAAACCGGCTTTCACGCGAGTTTTGCCAAGCATACCGGCAATTTTGTCGAATATAATGGCTATTGGCTGGCCAATTCCTTCGCCAAGACCGGCGCGATTGAGGAATACTGGGCCTGTCGGCAAAAGGCCGTGATCATGGACCTGTCGCCCCTGCGTAAGTTCGAGATTACCGGGCCGGATTCGGAAGCGCTGTGCCAGTATATCTTCACCCGCGACGTGCGGAAGATGTCCGAAGGCGGCGTGGTCTATACGGCGATGTGCTATCCGCATGGCGGCATGATCGACGATGGCACGTTGTTCCGGCTGGGGCGCGACAATTTCCGCTGGATTGGCGGGAATGATTATGGCGGCGAATGGATCCGCGAGCAGGCCGAGAAACTGGGGCTGAAAGTGTTGGTGCGCTCCTCCACCGATCAGTTGCACAATGTCGCGGTGCAGGGGCCGGAAAGCCGTGATCTACTGCGCAAGATCATCTGGACGGCGCCGCACCGCCCGACCTTCGATCAGTTGGAGTGGTTCCGCTTCACGCCTGCGCGCCTGCATGGGCCGGAGGGCGTGCCGCTGGTGGTCTCGCGTACGGGCTATACGGGCGAATTGGGCTACGAGGTGATGTGCCATCCGCGCGATTGCGCCGCAGTATTCGATGCGATCTGGGAAGCGGGCCAGGATCACGGGCTGAAGCCCTTCGGGCTGGAAGCGCTGGATATGGTGCGGATCGAAGCCGGGCTGATCTTTGCGGGCTATGATTTCAGCGACCAGACCGACCCGTTTGAAGCGGGGATCGGCTTTACCGTGCCGCTGAAATCCAAGCAGGATGATTTCATCGGGCGTGACGCGCTGATCCGGCGCAAGGAGCATCCGTCGCGCAAGCTGGTGGGGCTGGATATCGACAGCAATGTGGATGTCGGTCACGGGGATTGTGTGCATGTGGGCCGCGCGCAGGTGGGCGAGGTCACGTCCTCGATGCGCTCTCCTATCTTGGGTAAGAATATCGCTTTGGCGCGGATAGATTTGGCCCATGCCGAGATCGGAACCGAGGTCGAAATCGGCAAGCTGGATGGGCATCAGAAACGCCTGCCCGCGAAGATCGTGCCGTTTGCGCATTATGATCCGAAGAAGGAGCGTCCGCGCTCGTAAGGGGGCTTCATGCAGCAGACCATGATCGAACATATGGGCGGCGAAGGGGCTGTCCGCGACCTGGTCGAGGCGTTTTATGACCTGATGGAAACGCTGCCAGAGGGCGCGCATCTGCGGCTGTTGCATGAGCGCGGGCAGGGCATGGTCAATGCGCGAGCGGAACAGTTCGATTTCCTCTGCGGGTTCCTTGGCGGGCGGCGCTATTATGCCGAACGCCATGGGCATATGGACCTGCGCGAGATCCATGCGCATGTGCCGGTACGGGTGGAAGATGCCGAAAACTGGCTTTTGTGCATGGACCGCGCGCTTGTTGATTGCGGGCATGTGGGGCCAGAGGTGGACCGCCTGCGTGCCTCGCTCCGGCGTGCGGCGCTGCGGCTGGTCAATAATCTGGGGGAATGGGGTGTGCCAAAGGCAAAACCCGCCGGGGGGTGATCCGGCGGGTTTGTCTGTTTCAAGACGTGCTCAGATGTCGAGCGTGTTCTCGCGTTCCCAGCGGCTGAAATGCGACACAAACGAATTCCATTCCTGACGCTTCAGTTTCAGGAAGGCCTGCGAGAATTCGTTGCCCATCATTTCCATCAGTTCGGGATCAGCCTCATAGGCGCGCAGAGCGTCAAGCAGGTTCAGCGGCAGTTTTGGCGCACCTTCGACCTTGTGGCCTTCGGCATACATGTCGATATCCCAACGCTTGCCCGGATCGGCCTTTGAATGGATGCCGCTCATGCCGGCTGCGATGATGACCGCTTGCAGCAGATAGGGGTTGGCCGCACCGTCCGGCAGGCGTAGTTCAAAACGGCCCGGCCCCGGCACCCGCACCATATGGGTGCGGTTGTTGCCCGTCCAAGTCACCGAATTGGGCGCCCATGTCGCGCCTGAAATTGTGCGGGGCGCGTTAATACGCTTGTAACTGTTCACTGTGGGGTTGGTGATTGCGGCCAAGGCGCTGGCGTGCTTCATGATGCCGCCAAGGAAATGCGCACCCTGATCTGACAGGCCCAATTCGCGCGTTGGTCCTTCGCCTTTTTCCGCCGCAAAGGCGTTCTTGCCCGCGTCATCCCAGACCGAGATATGCACATGGCAGCCATTCCCGGTCAGGCCCTGAATGGGCTTGGGCATGAAGGTGGCGCGGAAGCCATGCGCTTCGGCCACGGATTTGACCATGAACTTGAAGAAGCTGTGCCGGTCAGCGGTCACGAGCGCGTCGTCGAACTCCCAGTTCATCTCGAACTGGCCATTCGCGTCCTCATGGTCGTTCTGATACGGCCCCCAGCCCAGATCGAGCATATAGTCGCAGATCTCGCGCACAACATCATAGCGGCGCATGATCGCCTGCTGGTCGTAGCAGGGCTTGGCGGCGGTATCATAGGGGTCGGAAATCTGCATCCCGTCGGGGGTCAGCAGGAAGAACTCGGCCTCGATCCCGGTCTTGACGTGCAGACCTTCCTTTGCGGCCTCTGCGATCTGGCGGCGCAGCACATTGCGCGGGGCTTGCGCCACATCCTGCCCTTCCATCACGCAATCAGCGGCGACCCAGGCGACTTCGGGTTTCCAAGGGATCTGGATGACCGAGGCTGGGTCGGGCACGGCCAGCATGTCCGGGTGCGCAGGCGTCAGGTCCAGCCAGGTGGCGAAACCCGCAAAGCCCGCGCCATCTACCTGCATATCGGCGATGGCCTGTGTGGGCACCAGCTTCGCGCGCTGTCCACCGAACAGATCGGTGAAGGAAATCATGAAATACTTGATGCCGCGTTCTTCTGCGTAGGCTTTCAGATCGAGTGTCATTTTGTCCCCATTGGTCGCGTGTTCTTGATGTTGAAGCGCGGGCCAGACCCCTGTCTGACCCGCGCGTTGATTTCAGTATCCTGTTCCCGGTTTGCCCGGATACCAGTCGGTCCCGGCCAGCGGCACCTGTGCCATTGCAGCGGCCTCCATCGTCAGAGCGCAGAGGTCTTCGGGTTCCAGATTGTGCAGATGGTTATGACCGCAGGCGCGCGCGATGGTCTGCGCTTCCAGTGTCATCACCTTCAGGTAGTTGCGCAACCGGCGGCCCGCTTCCACCGGGTCCAGACGCGCTGCCAGTTCCGGGTCTTGCGTGGTGATGCCTGCCGGATCGCGGCCTTCGTGCCAGTCGTCATAGGCACCGGTCGTGGTGCCAAGCTTCTGATACTCGGATTCCCATTTCGGGTCATTGTCCCCCAGCGCGATCAGGGCCGCCGTGCCGATGGCGACAGCATCTGCGCCAAGCGCCAGCGCCTTGGCCACATCCGCGCCGGTGCGGATGCCGCCCGAGACGATCAGCTGCACTTCGCGGTGCATGCCCAGATCCTGCAACGCGCGCACGGCAGGGCGGATGCAGGAGAGGATCGGCAGTCCCACATTCTCGATGAACACATCCTGCGTGGCCGCCGTGCCGCCTTGCATGCCGTCCAGCACGACCACATCGGCACCGGCTTTCACGGCCAAAGCCGTATCGTAATAGGGACGGGTGCCGCCGACTTTCACATAGATCGGAACCTGCCAGCCGGTGATCTCGCGCAACTCAAGGATCTTGATTTCCAGATCATCCGGCCCGGTCCAGTCGGGGTGACGGCAGGCGGAGCGCTGGTCGATGCCCTTGGGCAGGGTGCGCATCTCGGCCACGCGGTCGCTGATTTTCTGACCCAGGAGCATGCCGCCCCCACCCGGTTTCGCGCCCTGACCGACCACGACTTCAATCGCATCGGCGCGGCGCAGATCGTCGGGGTTCATGCCGTAACGTGAGGGCAGATACTGATAGACCAGCTTGGTGGAATGGCCGCGTTCTTCGGGCGTCATGCCGCCGTCGCCTGTGGTGGTCGAAGTACCTGCGGCCGAGGCCCCGCGCCCCAGTGCTTCCTTGGCTTGCGCTGAAAGCGCGCCAAAGCTCATGCCCGCGATGGTGATGGGAATGTCCAACTCGATGGGTTTCTTGGCGAAGCGCGTGCCAAGCGTCACGCGGGTGTCGCATTTCTCGCGATAGCCTTCGAGCGGGTAGCGGCTGATCGAGGCCCCGAGGAACAGAAGATCGTCGAAATGCGGCACCTTGCGCTTCGCGCCACCACCGCGAATGTCATAGATCCCGGTCGCCGCGGCGCGACGGATTTCGGCATTGATCGGATTTGAGAAGGTCGCGGACTGGATCGGCATCGTCTGCGGGATGCGTTTGTCATGTTGGTTCATGGAGTTGGTCCCTCAATAGGCCGCAGCGTTGTCGATGTCGAAATTATAGAGCTTGCGCGCCGAACCGTAACGGCGGAACTCTTCGGGCTTGGCGTCAATCCCGGCGCGTTCCAGAAGATCGCGCAGAATTTCCAGATGCTCGGGGCGCATCTCTTTCTCGATGCAATCTGCGCCCAGGCTTTTCACTGATCCGCGCACGAAAAGCCGCGCTTCATAGAGCGAATCGCCCAGTGCATCGCCTGCATCGCCACAGACTACCAGATTGCCTGCCTGCCCCATGAAGGCCGACATATGCCCGATATTGCCCTGCACGACGATGTCGATGCCCTTCATGGAAATCCCGCATCGGGAAGAGGCATTGCCCTTGATCACCAGCAATCCCCCGCGCCCGGTCGCACCGGCATACTGGCTGGCGTCCCCGTCGATGATGACAGTGCCCGACATCATGTTTTCCGCAACACCCGGCCCGGCAGAGCCTGTGACATGGACGGTTGCCTGCTTGTTCATGCCTGCGCAATAGTAGCCGGTCGCGCCGCGCACGGTGACTTCAATCGGCGCGTCCAGACCCACGGCAATGGCATGCGCGCCGCGTGGGTTCAGGATTTCCCAGCTTGTCGCGTTGGTCTGGTCTTTTTGGGCCTGCAGGGTTGCGTTCAACTCGCGCAGGGACTGGGTTGCAAGATCGATGGTTTGCATGGCTCAGTGGCTCCAGAAATAGACAGTGGCGGGCTCGGGTTCCCAGACGCGGGCAGTTTCAATGCCCGGCAGGTTGACCAGCGCGCGGTATTCGGACCCGAAGGCCACATATTGATCGGTTTCGGCCATGACGGCAGGTTTGCAGGCAATCGGATCGCGGACAACGCCAAACCCGTCCTTGGTGCCGACGACGAAGGTGAAGAAACCGTCCAGATCGTCGAGCGTGCCTTCGAGTGCTTCGCCCAAGCTGGCGCCGTTCTGCATTTTCCAGGTCAGATAGGCCGCACCGACTTCGGTATCGTTCATGCTCTCGATACGGATGCCTTCGCGCTTCAGTTTGCGCCGCCAGTTGTTGTGGTTCGACAGCGACCCGTTATGCACAAGGCACTGATCTGCCCCGGTCGAGAACGGGTGCGCGCCTTGCGTGGTGACGGCGGATTCGGTGGCCATGCGGGTATGGCCGATGCCATGCGTGCCGGACATGGAGGACAGTTCAAAGCGGCGGGCAACATCCTTGGGAAGGCCGACTTCCTTGTAGATCTCGATGCTTTCGCCATCGCTCATCACGCGCAGGCCGGGGCGCAGGTCAGCCAGTTTGGCGCGGGCGTCTGCGGCCTTGTCTGCAGGCAGGGTCAGAACGGCGTGGGTGTCTTTGCGATGCAGCGTGACTGCAGCACCCAGCGCGGATGACAGGTCATCCGCCAGGGCCGCAAAATCCGCATCGGCCTGATCCGACTGGATCGTGAGTTTGGCCTGACCTTGCGCGCTGCCGCCATAGATCGCGATCCCGGCGCTGTCAGGTCCGCGATCGGTCATTGTGACCAGCATATCGGTCAGCATTGCCCCGAGTTTCGGCTCAAGGGATTTGTCTTTGAGGAACAATCCGACAATTCCACACATTCTGGTCGCTCCGATCAATGTTGAGTTGTGAGTTGATATGACGCTAGCAGCATCCGCGCAGCGGTTCAACTACGAAGAAACATTTTTTCATTTGGTGCGCATAGGGCGTGCAGATCGCGCTTTCATCAGGTTTTGCTTGACAGATTGTCGCAGGGCAGTTTCTTAATATGAAAATTTTTTCAATAAGAAGTCAATTCACCAAGAGGTCCGCGCGGGCTGGCCGATGCCTTTCGCAGGGTTGATTCGCGCGACGTCACGCCTGCAGCGAAAGGGAGGAGCAAGGGTGGACACACAACTTGACGCAATCACAACGATCTTTACCGAGTTCTACTACTGGGTCACGATCCCGCTGATGTTTCTGATCCATGTCGGGTTCTGCATGTATGAAGTGGGGGCCAGCCGACGACGAAACCACCTGCATACTCTGATGAAGAACTCGATGATCATTCCCCTGGTCACGATCACCTTCTTCTTCTTCGGCTGGTGGCTCTACTGGGCCATGCCGAACGGACCCTTCATCACCGGCGGTATATTGTGGGAGGATGCCGCAGCCAATGCCGCCAATTCGCCAACGATGGGGACCAACCTCGATGATCGCATTACCGGCGTCTTCTGGGCAGCGTTCCTGCTGTTCTCCTGGACGGCAGCATCCATTGTATCAGGTGCCGTCATCGAGCGGATCAATTCGGGCGCTTTCTGGGTGCTCGCGGTCGTGATCGGGTCGGGTGCATGGATCATTGACGCGGCCTGGGGCTGGCACCCGAATGGCTGGATGGTGCAACTGCTCGGCTATCACGATGCCTATGCATCCGGGGTAATTCACGCGATTGCGGGCGGTTTCGCGCTGGGCGTGCTGTGCGTTCTGGGGCCACGTCTTGGCAAATTCGCGCCAGATGGCACGCCGCGCAATATCCTGCCGCATAATCCCTGGATGGTCGCAATCGGCCTCTTTGTCATCTATACCGGCTTCTGGGGTTTCTATGTGGCCTGTAATATTCCGATCATCTCGCCCGAGGAAATCGATGGCGTGATCGTTGGAACGACATGGACTGCAACCACAATCTATCTGACGCCAACCTCGCTGAGCGCGATCACCTTCAACTTCCTGATGTCACTGTCAGGTGGAATGCTGGTGGCTTTTGCCGTGTCCAAGGGTGATGCGTTCTGGACCTACTCGGGCGGGCTTGCGGGGATCATCTGTGCGTCAGCCGGCAATGACCTGTATCATCCGATTCAGGCCATGTTTGTGGGCTGCATCGGGGCCTTCGTGGCCTACAAGATGCACCATTTCGTCGAACGGCGCTTCAAGATCGATGATGCTGTCGGCGCTGTGGCCGTGCATGGATATGCCGGGTTCGCCGGTCTGATCATCGCGGGCTTCCTGCTATGGGGTCATCCGTCCAGCCCCTATGAAGGCTATGCCGCGATCAACCCGCTGGGCCAGTTCCTTGGGGCGATCATCATGTTCGGGGTGCTTGGCTTCCTGCCTGGCTGGATTGTCGCGAAGATCCTGCATGCCTTTGGCATGCTGCGCATCCCGCGCGAGATCGAGATTCTGGGTCTGGATTTTCAGGACATGCAGATGGAACGTGAAGCCGAAACCGAAGTCCGCGACGCCAAGCGCGCGCTGGTCTGACACTGTGAGAGGAGAAAACAGATGTCTACAACTGGAGTGACGACATGGGCTGTCGATCTGGCGGATGTTGGCCCGATCTATCCGCTACAGGGCAGCGAGACCTTGCTCTGGATCCTGGGGGTCGCCTTCTGGATCGGCTGGCATGTCTGGTCGATCCGCTGGGAGAAAGCCTATCAGAAAGAGCGGATTGCCAAGTATGGTGACAGCGAAACGCTGAAGAAATCGCTCGATCTGCATTGATCTGAGCCGGATCAGGACAGGGGCCAGCCATTCCAGTGGCTGGCCCTTTCAGATGTCAGGGAAATGGCGCTTGATTCGGCCATTGCGACCCAAGTGGTTTGCAAATTGGTTCGGTCGAGATGGGATTCTTCCCGTTCCAACGGTCGAATGTTCACCGATTTTGCTACAGAAATTGCCTTTCAGTAAAAATATTTTCTTTAAGTATTGATTTTCAGTGTTTGATTTGCCCAACTATGACAAGATTTCGGAAGTTCTGCTGTGCGCGGCGCGACCGAAAAGAACCAGATTGAACCAGATCGGACCAAACAGGGAGAAATGAGATGACGACATCGTGGCGCTTTTCGGTTCTGGCGGACCGTCACCGGGCGATGGGCTCGGCGCTGGAGGACTGGTCGGGCATGGGGACGGCCTGGAGCTATGACAAGGATCAGGAGGAGGAATATCTCGCGATCCGCACCAAGGCCGGGTTCATGGATGTTTCGGGGTTGAAAAAGGTGCATGTGGTCGGGCCGCATGCGTTTCATGTGATCGACCGGGCTACGACGCGCTCGGCCGACAAGATCAAGCCGGGTCGCAGTTCCTATGCCACGATGCTCAATGACGAAGGCAAGTTCATCGACGATTGCGTGATCTATCGGACAGGCCCCAACAGCTACATGGTCGTGCATGGCTCGGGTCAGGGGCATGAGCAACTGACCATGGCCGCGACGGGGCGCGATGTGGATATCCGCTTTGACGACAATCTGCATGACATCTCGCTACAGGGGCCTTTGGCGGTGGATTTTCTGGAAGCGCAGGGCGTGCCGGGCATCCGCGATCTGCCCTATTTCGCGCATACCCAGACGATGCTCTGGGACAAGCCGGTGATGATTTCGCGCACGGGCTATACCGGTGAGCGCGGCTACGAGATTTTCTGCCGCGCACAGGATGCCGTTGAGATCTGGGATGCGCTGGTCGAGAAAGGCGCCCCGATGGGGATTATCCCGACGCGGTTTACGACGCTCGATCTGTTGCGCGCGGAAAGCTATCTACTGTTCTTCCCCTATGACAATTCCGAGAAATACCCGTTCGAGAACGAGAAATGCGGTGATACGCTCTGGGAGTTGGGGCTGGATTTCACGGTTTCCAAAGGCAAGACCGGCTTCCGCGGGGCGGAAGAACATTACCGCTTGCAGGGTAAGGAGCGGTTCAAGATTTACGGTGTGAAGCTGGAGGGCACGGTGCCTGCCGAAGAAGGTGCCGCGCTGATGAAGGACGGCAAGCAGGTCGGTGTCGTGACGATCGGCATGTATTCCTCTCTCAACAAGCACAATGTCGGCATTGCCCGGATGCCGGTGGATTGCGCAGTGGATGGCACGCCAATGGTGGTGAAGAATTCCGATGGCGAGATCCCTTGCGTGGCCCATTCCATGCCCTTCTACGACCCGGACAAGAAGCGCCGCACGGCGAAAGGCTGACAGCAGGCGGGCGCGGTTCTGAACGGACCGCGCCTTTTTTGCGACATGACAGACGGAGCAAAACCCCGGATGAGCAAGTTCGACTTTCCCCCTTCCATCGCCAGCCGCCCGGTCTATGGCACGCTCAAGCCTCGCAAGGGCACGCAACATCTGATGATCGCCGATGGTGCAGGAGCAGAGGCGCTGCTGGATCTGGTGGCCTCTGCGCCCGAGATCATGGCGCAGGCCCATGTGATTTTCATTTCGCGCGGTTCCGACACGCATTCTGAAAAATTACGCGCGGCGGGTCCGGCGATCCTGCATGTCGGCCCGAGCTATCCGGCAACAGTGCAGCGTATCCGGCGGGTGCTGCAGGATACTGTTATGGGCGCGCAGATCTATCTGGCAGGCACCGAAGGGCTGATCGGACAGGCCATGAATGAGGCGCTTCAGGCGGGTATCCCGCTGGCTGCGATCCAGACCGAGCATCGGGGGTCCGTCGCGCGGCGCGTGCAATGCGTGCATTGCAAGGGGATCACCGAGGGTGTGATGACAGACCCCTTCGTATGCAGCCATTGCGGGCTGAACCTGTTCGTGCGGGACCATTATTCGCGCAGGCTGGCGGCGTTTCAGGGGGTCTGCATCGATGCCGAAGACCCCGGCGAGGTTCCCGATCCGGTGGAGTTGTACAAATGAGCGCTGGCACACAGAAAATCCCCGTTATCGTGCGGGCGAAGGTCAAGCTGAACGATCTGGTCACGCGGTTTGAATTTGAACATGCCGAGGGCGGCAGCCTGCCGCCGTTTTCTGGCGGCGCGCATACCGTCGTGGAAATGCAGGATGGAGATCGCCTTCGGCTGAACCCCTATTCGCTGATGTCTGATCCGATGGATCCCAGCCATTATGCGATTTCCGTGCGCCGCGATGATCAGGGGCGTGGTGGGTCGATCTTCCTGCATGACAAGGTGCAGGTGGGCGACCGGATGGTGATCAGCTACCCGGTCAATCTGTTCTCGCTGGACATGACCGCGAAAAAACACCTGATGTTCGCAGGCGGGATCGGGATCACGCCATTTTTGTCGCAGATCCGGCAGCTGGAATACCTCTCGGGCCGGTTCGAGTTGCACTATTCGGTGCGCAATGCGGCTCTGGCCAGTTATGCGACCGATCTGACCGCGCGCCACCCGGCGCATGTGCATGTCTATCACGACGATCAGGACCAGCGTATTCCGCTGCATGATCTGCTCAAAGGCCAGCCACTCGGCACGCATCTCTATGTCTGCGGCCCGCGTGGCATGATCGACTGGGTGTTGAAGAGCGCCGCCGATCTGGGCTGGCCTCAAGCCGCTGTGCATTACGAGGAATTCCTCGCACCGCAATCCGGCAAGCCCTTCACTGTGGAACTGGCGACCTCGGGCAAAACCGTGCAGGTGGGAGAACATGAAAGCCTGTTGGAGGCCATCGAGCGCGCAGGCGTGGATGCGCCCTATCTGTGCCGGGGCGGGGCCTGCGGGCAATGCGAGACCCGCGTGATCCGCCATGACGGGACGATCCTGCATAATGATCACTGGCTGGATGAGAGCGAGCACGCCAGTGGCGAGAAAATCATGCCCTGTGTCAGCCGCTTTGAGGGCAAGACACTGGTGCTGGACCGTTAAGGGGGAAATGGCATGACCATTCAGTTCAATGACGAGACGTTCCGCGACGATTACACCTTCCGCAACTCGGAATGGGCGATCAAGCGCTTTCCCTTCCCGTTCCACGAAGACAGCTACATGTATTCGGTCAATATGGAACAGCATCGCGGTGGGCCGAAGGGCTCGGTCTATGAAAAGCGCTTCGATGTGGATGAGCACTACATTTCCGAAATGCGCGACCGGGCGCTGGTGCTGGCCGATGACCCGCTGCGCTGCCAGTCGCTGCCGCATATGACACTGGCGGGCTGGGACTTGCTGGAACTGATCATGGTCAGCAAGTCCGAGGATTATCCCGACTTGTTCGAGCTGCACCGCAACGGCAATCAATGGCGCTGGATCAACAAGCCGCTGGGCATTGATGACACCTTCACCTTCATGGATGAAGCCAGCCTGCCCTACGGGCCGATGGAATATATCACCCGGCAGGCGCAGGGCGATTATGCGGTGCTCGACCAGCGCGAGAACAACCTGTGGATGGACGCGGGCATGGTCACGACCCAGGCCGACTGGTCGCTCGATTTCGACATCGGGATGAATTTCTTCGAATGGCACGCGCCGGTGCCGCTCGCGCATGAAATGGGCGTGTTCAAGCGGGCGCTGAAATTCCTTCTGAACATCCAGCAGGGCAGCCCGGCGCGGCGGCTGAACTGGACGATGACGGTCAATCCGCTGTTGGATACCAGCCCAGAGAATTACCACAAATGGGGTCGCCAGAAGACCACGCTCACGCCCGAGAACCTGGGGCGCAAACAGCATCTGCGGGTCGAGTTGCAGACCTTCTACCGCCTGCCGCGCTCTAACGCGCTGGTCTTTCCGATCCGCTGCTACTTGATCGCGCTAGAAGATCTGGTGACTGTCCCGAAATGGGGCCGCCGGTTGCACAGGGTGATCCGTGACCTGCCCGAGGAGCTTGCGACCTACAAGGGCTTCATCCGCAACCGGCCCATGATCCTTGACTATCTGGCGCAATATGATGACGGCCTGCCCACGTCACCCGGCATCTGGCCCGATATCGACACCGAACCACCGTTGCAGAAATAGGTCAGCCGTTTTGCGGGTAACAGATGATCGAGAGATACCTTGCTGGAAGCTTCTCAAGCACCTCTGGCCCGTGCGGTGCGTCAGCATCGAAAAACAAGGTGTCGCCAGGGCGCAGGTTATAGAGAGTATTGCTGTGACGGTAGCCAAGTTCGCCTTCCAGCATGTAGATCGTCTCGATCCCGCCATGCTGGAAGGTGGGAAAAATATCGGCTTCCGTACTGAGTGTGATCAGATAAGGTTCGACCATGACGCCGCTGGCATTCGCGCCGATATGGCCCAAGAGGTTATATTGGTGCCCGGCTCGAGTGCCCGCGCGCTCTATCTCGACACCTTCGCCCGCGCGGGTATGTACGGCCTCGCGATGTTCCTCAAAGCCGCGAAAGAAAGATGTCAGCGGCACACTCAGCGCATGGGCGAGCGTTTGCAGCGTGGTCAGCGAGGGCGAGGTATTCCCGTTTTCGATCTTGGACAGCATACCAATCGACAAGCCGGTGCGCGCGGCAAGTTCTGCCACAGTGATGTCCTTCTGTCGGCGAAAGGCCCGCACTTCGCGTCCTATGGCGACTTCCAGTACGTTTTCACGTTCCTCGCGAAGGCGATGCGGGTCTTGGCTCAGCCTGGCCTTGCGGTCCGGAGCATCGGCTTGCTTGATTGCCTGAGGCATGGTTACTCCATCAATCTGTATGTCGAAAATCCCGCAATGGCAGGGAGGGGCGCAGAATGTTTCACGAGAGTATAAGTCGCAGCACCGGAAATGAAAATATCCATCTGGGAATCCTGATCTTCCCTGGTTTTCCGATGGCATGTCTGACTTCGATGATCGAGCCTTTGCGCGCCGCAAATGAAATATCCGGCAAGGCAGCGTTTCGTTGGACATTGATTTCGGAAACCGGTGCGCCTGTGGACAGCAGCGCGATGGTGCGGTTTCATCCCTCTGCTGATCTGGGGACGGTCCGGGAACTGGATTACCTGATCGTGCTCAGCCCGCCCGATGCGCGGTTTGAAAATCCGCGGGCCGGTTTCGGGGCGCTGCGTGCACTGGAACGCCACGGGGCCATTCTGGGCGGCGTCAGCGGCGGGGTGTTCTTGTTGGCACGGGCTGGTGTGATGGAAGGGTATATAACTTCGGTGCATTGGTGCTATGCCGCAGCCTTTGCCGATGAATTTCCGAACCATGCCACGACGGATGAGGTGATCATGCCCGACCGGCGCCGGGTGACAGTGGCCGGGGCCGCCGCAGCTTTCGATCTTGCGCTGCTGCTGATTGACAAGCGGCTCGGGGCGGATGTGATGACCGAGGTTGCCTGCTGGTTCCAGCATCCGCTGGTCCGGGGCGAGGGGGTGCGCCAGAAAATCCCCGCGCCGCGTGTGGCCGTGACCGCTGACATGCTGCCCGATCCTCTGGCCCGCGCCGTGCAGATCATGTCGGAAAATCTGGAAGACCCGATCTGTATCGCGGATATTTGCGATCAGATCGGGATTTCACCTCGCCATCTCGAACGGTTGTTCAAGAAGCTGACCGGGAAAAGCCCTCTGATTTACTACCGCAACATGCGATTGGCGGCAGCGCGGCAGCTGGTGATGTATTCCAACCGTTCGATGCGCGAGATTGCCGAGGCGATCGGCTATTCCAGCGCCAGTCCCTTCCGTGCACGCTATGCCGAGAACTACGGGCTGACACCGGAAGAGGACAGGCGCAAGATCAACATGTTCAGGGTGCGCGAGAATGCGCCGCTACCTTCAAGTGCCGTGCCGGTCAGAACACCGATTTCGCAGCCGTGACCAACGCGTGATGCAGGCTTTGCGCTGACGATCGCGGGCCGTAGATCGTGATGCCATCCGCATGGCGGATCACATAGCAGCCCAAATGCTCGATGATGCTGCGGCGTGCCTGTCCGGCCTGCATTCTGTCCATGTCCAGATTGCACAGTCGTTCCATCAGCCGCGTCAGATCCTGTCCGGTCAGGTCAAACCGCACCCATGCGCCGGTCTGGTCGGTCACGCTGCCTATGTTAGTACAGGCACGCTTGATCTGGGCTGCGAGGTCGGGATGGGTGGGATAGGGAGCCTCAACCATCCAGATATGCGGGCCGATCCAGAAAGCCCCTAGCGCTGTGCCGCTGACATGGCCAGCAATGCCGGGTGCAGCGGTGCCGAGCAGTTTCTCCAGCGCTGACTGGCAGACAGTTTCCTGTCCAAGACGGGCCGCGACCGAGGCAAGCGCCCAGTCTGGAGCTTCGATGATCGTGACGGGGCCGATCATGTCGGTGCGGGGTTCACTCGCGCCAAGCGCGGTCATGGGGGCCAGATCATGCACGGAGGCGTTCTCCTTCGGGGTCAACAAAATGCGCCGAGACGATCTCGATTTCGACATCCTCGCCGGTCAGCGGGCTGGCGGCGCGCAGGGTTTCGCCCATCCGGGCTTGCCCGTTTTTCAGGAAACCTATGGCGATGTAGCTTTCCAGCGTGGGCGAATAGCAGGCGGATGTGACATAGCCCAGATCATTCGCCACGACCATTGCCGCCCCTTTTTCAAGCAGATGCGCGCCCGCCGGGATGCGGGTTTGCGGGTTTTTGGGACGGAAACCCACAAGCCTCAAGGCGTCGGGCATGGTCAGCCCTTCGCGGCGCGACAGGACTGCGCCGATGCTGTCTTTCTTGTCACTGACCATGCGGCCCATGCCAAGGTTGAGTGCCGTGGTCTGGCCGTTCAACTCATTGCCTGCCGCATGGCCCTTCTCGATGCGCATGACGCCAAGGGCTTCGGTGCCATAGGGTGTGACATCAAATTCCGCCCCTTCGGCCATAATGCGCCGGATCAGCGCATCGCCGTAGCGGGTGGGGACGGCCAGTTCATAGGCCAGTTCCCCCGAGAATGAGATGCGGAACAGTCGTGCCGGGCAGCCATTGCAGACGGTAATTTCGGCGCAGGCCATGAAGGGGAAAGCGTCATTCGAGATGTCGAACGCAGGGTCCACGATCTTCTGCAGCAGCTTGCGCGCATTGGGGCCAGCGATGGCATATTGTGCCCAGGCTTCGGTCGTCGAGATCAGTTGCACATCCATGTCGGGCCAGAGGCATTGGCGCGCGAATTCCATGTGGCGATAGACGGCAACGGCATTGGCGGTGGTGGTGGTGACGACGAAATGATCCTCTGCCAGCCGCGCGGCAGTGCCGTCATCATAGGCGATCCCATCTTCGCGCAGCATCAGCCCGTAGCGGACACGGCCCACGGGCAGTTTGGCGAAGGCGTTGCAATAGATGCGGTTCAGGAATTCGGCGGCGTCAACGCCCTGCACGTCGATCTTGCCCAGGGTGGTCACATCGCAGACCCCGACCGAGTTGCGGGTCGCGCGCACTTCGCGGTCCACGCTTTCGCGCCAGGTTTTTTCGCCCGGACGCGGGAACCATTGCGCGCGGAGCCACATGCCCACTTCGACAAAGACCGCGCCCTGTTCCTTGGCCCAGTGATGGCTGGGGGTCAGACGGGTGGGACGGAAATCGGTGCCGGTTGAGCGGCCCGCCAGCACACCCATCGCCACAGGCGTATAGGGCGGGCGGAACATGGTGGTGCCGGTCTGGGCGATGGTCTGGCCCGTCAGTTCTGCCATGACCGCAAGCCCGCCCATATTCGAGGTCTTGCCCTGATCCGTCGCCATGCCAAGCGTGGTGTAGCGTTTCAGATGCTCGACTGAGCGGAACCCTTCCTGATGGGCGAGTTTCACGTCCTTGACGGTCACATCATTCTGGAAATCCAGCCAGGCGCGCTTGTCGCCCTTCACATGCCAGAAGGGGGTGA
Organism: Natronohydrobacter sp.; assembly: GCA_020832555.1. GTDB lineage: Bacteria > Pseudomonadota > Alphaproteobacteria > Rhodobacterales > Rhodobacteraceae > Roseinatronobacter. Next base: position 173,347 of record JAFIEM010000001.1, read on the forward strand.
TCTTCGTGGGCGCATCTTCAGCCTGTGGCAGGTCGGGCTTGGAAGCGGTGATGCCGAGGTCATCGAGGGCCTGCGCAGCCTTCTCGGCTCCGCCTGCAAAGGCGGCATGGGTGCTGAATTGCCCCTCTGCCGCACCTGCGATGATCATGCCCTGCGGCAGATCGCCTGCGGGGACGAAGGCGGCGATGCTGTCATTCCAGGCGGGCCGCCCGCGCTGGTGGCAGGTCATGGCGACATTGGGGTTCCAGCCGCCAGAGACACCAAGTGCGCCGACGGAGATCTTGCGCGTCTGGCCATTGGCCAGTTTGACGGTGATCCCGGTCAGACCCGTTCGCCCGGATGTGTCGATCACTTGTGCGCCTGCCAGAAGCTCCGTGCCTGTGATGCTGGGCGCGTCGGGCCGGGTGTCGATCAGGGCGGCGACCTTGACGCCCTTGGCGATCAGGTCGGCAGCCGCGCGGTGGCCGTCGTCATTGTTGGTGAAAACGGCAACAGTTTCGGCAGGTGAGGCGGCCCAGCGGTTGACATAGGCGCGCAAGGCGCTCGCGGTCATGATGCCGGGGCGGTCATTATTGGCGAAGGCAATCGGGCGTTCCAGCGCACCGGCGCAGAGCAGCGTGCGTTTGGTGTAGATGCGCCAGAGGGTCTGACGGGGCTTACCCGCTTCGGGCGTGGGCAAGTGGTCCGAGACACGCTCGACTGCGCCGTAGATGCCGTGGTCAAACGCACCGAAAACGGTGGTGCGCGGCATCAGGCGGACATTGGGCAGGGTGGTGAGTTCTGCGACAGCTTGTGCGGCCCAGTCGCTGCCCGCCATATCGCTGATCGCAAAGGTTTCGGCATTGAGCCGCCCGCCCATGCGGAAATCCTCATCCGCGAGGATCACCCGCGCGCCTGCGCGCCCCGCCGTGAGCGCAGCCATCAGGCCGGAGGGGCCAGCGCCGATGATCAGCAGGTCGCAATGCAGGAAGCCTTTGTCATAGGCGTCCG
>JAFIEM010000235.1 GCA_020832555.1 Natronohydrobacter sp.
ACGCGGCCCCTGTTCCTGATTTCCGGGGTGCTGATGACCTATGAGGACATGCCCGCCTTCGCGCAGGATATCCTGTGGTACAACCCGGTCATCCATCTGACCGGATTGATGCGCGTGGGCTTCTATCCGATGTACCGGCCTGACTATATCTCGCTGATCTTCGTGGCCTCCTGCGCGCTGATCCCGATGATTGCGGGGCTCTTGCTGCTGCGCCGGCATCACCGCGAATTGCTCTATCGCTGATCTGGTCCGGGCGCGGCCTCAGGGCAGGTCGGTCAGCACCAGATCGCAGCCAGCCGCTTCGGCCAGGGCCAGCGCGTCAGACCCGTTCAGGATGGAGCCCCCGGCCTGAAACCCGGCGGCACGGATTTCGGGCACGATGTCCAGATTGTCACGAAATGCGTCCAGCCCGTGCTGGATGAAGAGCACTTCGGCCCGGTGTGCGCGCGCAAGTTGCAGATTTTCAGTCAGAGTGTCGCGGTTGCAGCGCAACAGTCCCAGCCGCAGCGCGCCTTGCCCGGCCTCAGAGATTGCCGCGATCATGGGCGGGGTCTTGCCCAGACAGATGATCCCCGGCGCGCAGGGCAGGGCGCGGATTTCAGCGGCGATATGCGCCACCTCGGCGGGGTCGCGGGTCTTGATGTCGAGATAGATCACCGGCGCGCCCGCCTGCCCCGGCGTGGTGCCCTGCGGCCAGAGCAGTTGCGCGGCGCGCGCCAGATAGGAGCGCATGCGGGGCGGCGGCTCGTCACTGCCGCGCAGGCGCAGGGTTTGCAGGGCGTCAAAGCGGGTCTTGTTGACCTGTCCGCGCCCGGTGCTGACCCGGTCCAGCGCTGCATCATGGATCAGGACCGCCACACCATCGGCGCTCAGGCGGGCATCGATCTCGATCCCTGCAATCCGCCCTGCGGCCAGATCCGGGGCCAGCCCTTCCAGCCCGGCAAGGCTGTTCTCGGGCGCGCTGCCCTTGCGACCGCGATGGGCGATCAGGCGCATCACAGCCCCACTTTTGCTGCGTATTCCTCCAATGGGTAGAGTTTCTGCAAGCCGATGGGAATGAACTCGCCGCGCAGATAGCGCCCGTCGAGCCGCGCCTTCAGCTTGCGCTGCTCCTCGAGCGACAGGCAGATTGCCGAAAGCGTCTGGGTGATCTCGGGCGTGACGACCTTGCTGGCATTCGAAAACCCCGGATCGGGCACGCGCCAGTTCGGGCCGTAATAGGCGGCCAGAAACGCCTCGGTGCCGCGCGGCTTGAAGATCTCGGTCTCGCGCAGCCTCGCGGTCTCGACATTGCGGAATTCATCGAGATCCATGTCCAGCCGCGCCAGTTTGTGCAGCCAGACATGGCCATCATTCATGGTGAATACCGGGCGGTTGTCGAGATGGATCTCGACCCCGCTTTGCGCATCGCGCAACCGGTGCGGCTTGCCCTCGCGGTTCAACAGCACGATCATGCCGCGCTTGACCAGACGCTCCATGATCTCGATCGCCTCGGCCTTGACCGCTTCGGGCGTGGTCTGTTCCGAGACATAGCCGACATCGAAATCATCATCACCGGGGATGAAATCACCGCCCCGGTGCTGGCCCAGAAGCGTGCCATAAAGCACGAAGAGCGGCTTGTTGAATTCTTCCATGAAGGCCGTGCGCGCGCGGGTATAGAGGTCGAGATACCGGTTCTGTTTCTCATGCATCGCCTCGGGGGAAAGCCGCGGCCAGCCTTTCTTGCTCAGCGGACCTGCGCTTTCGAGATTGGCGAAGATGCTGCCATCGCCATGCGGCACGGTCAGGCGCAGATGCGTGGTCTTGCCACAGGTCAGATAGCCGCCCTGCGAGCTGCGCAGGCTCAAGAGCGCCTCGGGCGGGAACATCTCGAGGGTCTGGCGCTTGACCGTGAAGCGGATGGTGGCCTTGCCGCGCACGAAATTCAGCCGCTCGGGGCGCAGCACATGGTCATCGAGCCGGATCTCGAGCGCTTGCGGCAGGCGGTCAGAGGGCAGGTCGCGCGGGGCTTTCAGAACTGCGGTGATCTTCAGCCCCAGATAGCCGAATTCGGCATGAAACCGCCCCGGCGGGGTGGTGCGCACCTGCACGCGGGCCGGGTTGGCCGGGGTCACGCTGATATGGCGGATATGCAGCGGCCGGACCGGCGCGGGGGCTTCGGGCGTGGTTTTCCCGTCGATATAGGATTGCAGCCAGCGTGCCGCCTGGCTGTCGAGCGGCTCTTGCAGGCTGACCCGGCAGGCCGTGCGAATCGCCTCTTCGGGGGGCGGCGTGGTATCGGCGGGCGGCTCGGACAGACCTGCGGCCTCCGGGCCGGGCGGCAGATCCGCAAGCAGGCTGCCATCGCCATGCGGGATGGTCAGGATCGCCGCGCCGTGGCCCTGAATGGTGGCTGTGTGCCCATCACTCAGGCGCGCGCCCAGCCGGGCTTCCTGCGGGAAGCGGGCCAGCAGATCCCAGCCGATCAGCAGGCTGAAATCGGCCTGACCGGCCAGCGGCACCAGAGGGGCGCGATAGAGGATGCGATCTTCCAGAACGAAGATGGCTTCCTGGGGCAGGAAGGCTTCATCAATCGTCCGGGGCACCATTTTCATCCGGCCGTAGATCGACAGGCCACGCTTGCCGAATCTGCAGTCAAAACTGACCTTCTGGGTGAGTGGCGTGATTTCGCAGCCTTCCGGGATGCCGGGGCCATGCAGATCCGCCGGTTCATGCAGCGGGTCCTGAAGCAGGTTGGGCAGGCCAGACGCCGAAGCCCCCGCTTCGAGATGTTCGATCAGGCTGCCATCGCCATGCGGGATGGTCAGCGCGGCCGCATAATGGTTGCGGAACTGCGCCTCGGTGCCATTGCTCAGCACGATCCGCATCCGGGAATGGCGGGGGAAACGGGCCAGCAGATCCCAGCCGATCAGCAGGCTGAAATCGGCCCGCTTGGCCACATGCAGGATCTTGCGGTGCAGCACATGATTGTCGAGCAGCAGGATCACCTCATCGGGCAGGATGTCCTCTTCCAGATTTCCGGGCCAGATGAAGCTTCCGCGCAGCGCCAGGCCGCGCGCGCCGAAGGCTGCATCGAAATGTGCAGTTCCGATCACGTCAAATCGCAGAATCTGGTCCGAGTCCCTGCCCGGCTTCTGTCGGCGTCGTATCTGAAAGCGGGACAGATCCGGTGGTGTGGGCCTTTGCGCGTCCATCTGCGCGCCCGTGCAGTCCTGCAACAGGCCGGTCAGCATCTGGGCGGGGGCGGTCGGCTGGCGAGCTTTCGTCACGCTGCAGTCAAACAGCGGATCATCGATGATCGCGGCCTGTTTGCTGGTCAGGTGCCGGGCCAGTTCGAATTCCTTACGCCGGCTGAAATTCTGCGCCAGGATTTCCTGTTTGATATTGGCGTAAAGCCGGATGGCATCTGCTTCGCGGCCTATGGATTTGAGATGGCGGGCATGGCGAAACCCGAAATCGGGATGACCTGTCAGCCGGAACAGCAGCCCCGTGATCCGGGCCTTGGTCCGATGGGAGGGCAATTTCTTCAGCCAGTCGGGCACAAACAGACGATAGGCCGTGATCAGGGATTGTCGCATGGGGTCTTCTTGTGGTCTCGGAGGGTGGCCAGTTGCGGCCCTTCAGGTGAAGGGCATAAGCGATCAGGGTCATGATGACCATGACCTGATTATGAGTCAGGCCGTGCCCCTATGTCCCTGCCGCGTGCTCAAGCCCGGTGCGCAACTCCTGCAAGATTGCCTGCAGGACAGGCGCTGCGGTTTGCACCGGGCCGATGGTTGGCGGGCCGGGCCAGTCGGCATCGGTCCAGGTCAGGCCGTGGCGGTCAATGCTGCGATCATAGCGCGGCAGGATGTGAAAATGCACGACCGGGTCCTGCATCATCAGGCACAACAGGTTCAGCCGCACCGCGCCATAGGTCTCGCGCAGCAGGGTTTCGGCCAGACCGAAGCCTGCGGCCATGTCGCGGCTTTCTTCCATGCTCAGGGCGGCGAGATCGGTCGCACCGGAGCGCAAACTGAGCACAAGGCTGCCAAGCGTGATCTGGGCGGGGCGCAGCGAGAGGACCCAGCTTCCGCAATTGGCCAGATGCAGCGCATCAAGCCGGAATTTTTCTGCGAAAGCCGCAAGGGTATCGGGTGTCGGTGTCATGGGGTGGCCTGTATCTGGGTCGCGATCCCGCGCGCAGCTCCGAGGGGCCGTGACGGCTGTCAGCCCTGTGCGACCGCAAATGTCTTGCGCAAATGCGAGGTGGAGATATGCGCGGTATAGGGAAAATAGACGATCTCGACCCCGTGCACCGAGAGCCGCTGTTCCAGATCGACCCATTTCGGATTGCCTTTCCAGTCATCGCCGACAAACATCTTGTGGAAGCGATGACGCTGCCAGGCGCCGTATTTGTCCATGTCTTCCTGGGGCACGACCTGGTCGACACAGCGCAGCGCACCTACGATCGCCATGCGCTCGGCCAGAGGAAAAACCGGGGTCTTGTTCTTGCGCATCAGCGACAATTCATCCGTGGTGACACCCACGATAAGGTAATCGCACATCGAGCGTGCTTTTTGCAGCAGGTTCAGATGGCCGATATGGAACAGATCATACACACCAGTGGTGTAGCCGATCACAGACATTTCGGGACTCCTGAATTGCAGTTCAAATTGCGTGGGGTTGCAAAGCCGACAAAAGCAATCATAACAGATACATTATAACGATCCCTTATCACGATCTTTAGATTCACAAAACCATATTGTAAACGAGCGCCTTTCCGATACGGCCAAACCTTGCCTATGCTGAATTATCAGGCAAGCCCGGTTGCCGCGTGCCGTCGTATCCAGTGGCGCATCCGGCCGGATCTGCGGCCCACCGGCCCGCGAATGTAACGCCAGCGTAACGCTCTGGCCACAAGCCCTGCCTTGTCTGCGCGGGACAGAATCTGATCCCTTGTGTCTGCGACCCGCTTCAGTCATGTCGGTGGGCGGTCATGCCTGTGGCGACATTCTGTCACCAGGGGTTATGCGCGAAACAACCGGGCCCTCTGATCCGCCATGCGCCTTTTTCCGTCCCGGACCGAAAGCGTCCTGCAGTTCCGCATCCGCGCAGTGCTCAGGCGTCTGGGCTGGCGGATTGCCGACCGGATCCGCCCGCCCCGCCCGCAACCTGCGCCGCCCGTGCCCCGCAAGCCGGGGCCGTTGCGGGTGGGGTTCGTGGTCTCTGTCGCCTCGAAATGGGCGCTGCAATCGGTCCTGTCGGAACTTCAGGCGCGCGAGGATGTCACCTGTGGATTCTACCCGACCCTGTCGGATCTGAGCCTGCGCTATGACCGGCAGGCGCGCCGCGCCGATTATGCCACGCAACGCGCCTTCTTTGCTGCGCGCGCGCCGGTCTGGGCCGATCTCTATGATCCCGAAACCGACCGGATGCAGCCACTCTCGAATATCGATTGCGATATCGTCTTCATCCAGCAGCCCTGGGGGATGCAGGATCTGCCGCGGCGTCTGGCGGGGCGGGTGCGCGCGGCCTATGTGCATTATGGCCTGTCGGTGATTTCCAATGACCGGATGCATTATGGCCTGCCGGATTTTCACCCCTTCCTGTGGCGCTATTTCGTGCCGACCCCGCTGCATGCGCAGGCGGTCCAGACCATCGGGCGCGTGCGCCCGCAGGCCGTGCGGGTTGTGGGGCATCCCAAGCTCGATGCCTATCGCGCGCCGCCGCCTGCGCGCGCTGCGGTCGCACTCTGGGCCCGCCCGCACCAGCCCGAGCGCAAGCGCATCATCTATGCCCCGCATCACGCGCTGGGGCCGAACTCGCTGCGGCTGGGCACTTTCGCATGGTCAGGCCCGGCCATGCTGGCGCTGGCCGAGCGCAGCCCTGACGTGGATTTCCTGCTGCGCCCGCATCCCAATCTGGGCCATGCGCTCGCGCGCAGCGGGATCATGTCGGCCGCACAATGGCAGGCCTATCTGGAGGCGTGGCGCAGCGGCGGGAATACCAGCCTGTCGCTGGACGAGGCCTATTTCGACCTGTTCCGCAGTTCGGATGCGTTGATCACGGATAGCGGCTCTTTTCTGGCTGAATATCTGCCCACAGGCCAGTCCCTGATCCGTCTGACGCGGCCCGATTCCGCGCCCCTGAACAGTTTCGGCATGGCCCTGTCCGCGGCCTTTTGCGAAGCCAGCGATCCGCAGCAACTCGAAGGGCTTTTCCAGCGCGTCCTGCGCGCGCCTGCGATCCCCGGTTCCGCCTTGCCCGCGCTCATGGCGCAGATGATCCAGCCGGGCCCGCAGAGCACGGCACGCCAGATCCTGACCCAATGCCTTGATGCGGACTCTGGCCGCGATGCGGCGGGCGGGACATCCGCCCCGTAACAGGTTCACGCCCCTGCGACGGCCCCCTGCATCACGCGGGGCTGACGATCTCGAGCGCGGCTTTCAGGTCGGAAAAAGTGCTGCCATAAATCCCCAGCGTGCTGATCTGGCGCAACAGATCCGCATCCCCTTTCACCCCCCAGGTGCGCACCAGAAACCCCGCCGCGTGATAGATCTCGACCAGATCGGGCGTGATTTCCAACGCATGGGGGCAGACCATCTGCACATCGGCCGCCCTGAGCGTCTCGACGGATTCGACCGTGCGCTTGCGCATCACATAGGCCAGGCGCAGATCCTTCGAACAGGCCCGCAGGGCCGCATGGACGCCAGGATGAAAGGATGTCACCCAGCAGCGCTCGAAAGCCTCGGCGGCGATGATCTTGCCGGCCACGATCTGTGCCAGCTCGGCGCTGTCATCCTTGATCTCGATATGCAGCGCGATCCTGCCGTCATAGCGCGCGAGCACATCATCAAAGAGCGGCACAGGCTCGCCACGGAATTCCGGTGCGAACCAGCTGCCCGCATCAAGCTTGCGGATCTCGGCGGCAGGCGTCTCGGCAATCAGCCCGCTGCCAGTGGTGGTGCGGTCCAGTGTCGTGTCATGGATGACGAAAATTTCCTTGTCCGCAGACATGCGCAGATCGAATTCAATCCCCCGCACCCCCATGGCAATGGCATTTTCGAAAGCGGCAAAGGTATTTTCAGGGGCATGCGCAGAGCCCCCTCTATGTGCTATGATCTGCAATGGCCTTCCTTCATCTTCACGTCGCGGGTGCATGTGACACCCTGCCGACAATCCGTGTCACGCCTGATCCTGCAGGCCGGGCATAACCTCATATGCAAGGGCTGGATTTGTCAATGAAACCCTGCCCCTTGCCTGCGGGTTTGGCGGTGTATTGCCCCATTCTGTCCGGTAAAGTCGCTATCGGTGCTCTTCGAGATAGGTGATTGCGCGTTTGCAGGATTTGTCGTCGCGAAACGCATCCAGAAGGTCGAGACTCAGCGCCCGTTTCTCCGACCAGATATCCTCGCCGCCCTCGACCACCCTGCGCATCCCGGCAAGCAGCGCCTCTGTGCTGTCCACGATCGGACCGGGCACGAGCCTGTCGAATTCATGCATGAACTTGCGGTTCGCTTCATATTGCTGCCGGTCATAGGTGTAGAAGATGATCGGCCGGTCGAGCAGCAGGAAATCCGAAAAGATCGAGGAATAATCCGTGATCAGCGCATCGAAATGGCGCAGCGCCGGGTAGATATCGGCGGATTTCCGGAACCGGATGATCCCTTTCATTTTTGGCGTGCCCGATTCCTTTGGATGCGGCTTGTAGACCAGAACCGCATTGGCCTGTTTCAGAAATGCCGCGATCCTGTCCGTATCGAGCGCCTCGAAAGGCTGGGTCATGTCCCTGGGCCGCCAGGTCGGGGCATAGAGGAACAGCCGCTTGCCCTGCGCAACGGCGGCCTCGATCCGGGCCATGGCGTCCGTGTCGCTGCCCAGCAGCACAAGCGGGTCAGGGGGCGCGAACAGGCTGTCATTGCGCGGCTGGCCATTGAGAAAGGGCGCGCGAAAGCGAAAGGCCGAGCGGCGTTCGCGCAATTGCGTCTCAGAGGCGAAACAGACCGCATCATAGCGCGGATGCCAGTCCAGAAGCCGGCTCACATAGGGATTTTCCTGCTGTGCGTTCACGACTTTCGGGTTTTCCCAGCCGATCGTCTTGATTCCGTTGCCATGCCAGAGCTGGAAGCGAAAGGCGCGGATGGCGGCCAGATTGCGCCCCTCCATGCGCTGTGACCAGAGCGTGTCCTCTACCACGAGGAACCGGCAGCGCAAGAGCGCCCACATGGCCCGCCAGGACGGAAAGAGAACCACAGGCAGCCCGGCCTCGGAGAGGGTCTGCGCGAGGGCGGGATCCGGGGTCAGATAGGTCGGGCGCAGCGGTGTCTGGCCGGTCTGATGCGCGCGCTGCATCGCCAGAAAGAGATATTTCACATTGCCGCTGAACCCGGTGCGCTTGCGCGGGATCAGCACGACCGCATTGCGCTGGCGGGGCATGATCAGCCCCAGACAGCGCCAGAACTGGGCGGTGAGAATGCGGGAGAACTGCTCCAGGGTCATGAATTATCTCGCAGCACCCTGTCAAACCCGCCGACCAGCGCCAGCGCGCGCCCCTCTCCTGCCGCAAGAGTTGCATGCGCCCGCGTTTCGCGAAAGCCCCTGTCTGTCAGAAAAACGTTCAGACAGGCCCTCTCGGACCTGTCTGAAACCGTGTCATCGTCATGCGCTGGCCAGAGTCGCGGGGTCAGGAATTCGACCCCTGACCCGTCGTGCCAGTGGCACCCGGATACGCCGTATGGGAACTGATCGGTGTGACCACGCGATCAGGGTTTTCCTCTGTCTCCGGGGTATCCGGTTCCGCTTCGGCACCTTCAGCGGCGGTCTCGGCCACGGATTCTGTTTCCGCCGCCATATCCGCTTGCATGTCCGTTTCGGTGGCGTCCTGTGCATCCTCTTGCATGTCAGCTGCCTCCGGCTGCGTCAACGCGCGCGCCTGGCCAACCCAGTCATCGCGCGTGACCCGGCCAGCCGCGTCGATTGCCGTATCCATCCAGGCGGCTTCTTCCGGGGTCCAGCTTGCGATCTGGTGCAGATGATAGATGCCCGCCTCGTTGAGCTTGGTTTCCATCACCGGGCCGATCCCCGTGATCTGCTGAAGATCATCCGCTTCACCGTCCGGCGCGGTCAGGGTCATGGGCTGCACAGGTTCACCGACAGGGGTCTCGGCACTGGCAACCCCGGGCAGCGTGGCCAGCCCGCCGGGTCGGTTCATGATGTTCTTCTGGTTGAAGTAGACATCTTTCTTGTAGGTGCGCACCGGGGTGCGCCAGTCGCCGTAAACCTCTTCGAGATATTCCTCGACCGGCGAGGGCAGCGGATACTGACGCCCGCGCAATTCGCGATATTCGGTCTTGTCGAAGAAGCGCGCCGGACGGCGGAAGATCTTGCGGACCCGGTAATCATCGACCAGCGTCCAGGACAGGACTTCGAATTCCTGCCCGTATTTGGTCATGAGAACCTTTTCGTTATTCTCGGTGGTCTCGGTGCGCACCAGAGTGATCACGAAGCCCTTCTGCTGCGCCTTGCTGACCAGTTGCGGCCAGAAATTGACGAATTGTTCCTTCTTGACCGCGATGCCCACATCCCAGTCCCAGGGGATGAAATCACCTTCGCGGACAATGCCCAGAGCGGTGCCGCCGCTGATCTGCCAGTCGCAGTCAAGGGTTTCCATGATATCGGCCAGCTCGCTCAGCGCCTCGGCGCGTTGCGCCAGTTCCTCGGGCGTCTTCAGCACGACATTGCGCCGCTTCAGCGCCTTGTCCTTCTTGGCTTTGGCGGCCTTGGCCTTTCTGGCCTTGGCTGCTTGTGCCTTTCTGGCCCTGGCGGCCTTGGCTTTTGCAGCCTTGCTCATGGCGGGCGATGCGCTTGCACCGCGTGTCTGCGCGGGGGTCGCCGCGATCTCGGCGATTTCGCGCCGGGCCTTGTTCAGCGAAGACAGCAGATGACTGCTCAGCTTGCGATGTGACATATAGGTCAGCACAAGCGCGGCAATGCCCAACAAGACAGTAATAAGAACAAGTGGAAGCAGCGCCCCCATCGTGAACATGAACACCGTTTCCATTCGGAATATCCTGAGTTTTGCGGGCAGATTTCTGCCCGGTTCATGGCAAGTGATGATGGTGGAGATCCGCTCTGCAAGCGGCGGACCTCCGGGTCTTCATCAGGCGGCTTGTTCAAGCCTTTCGACATAGGATCGCGCACAGCTGCCCAGATCTTCGGGCGTATCGACCTCATGCCAGAACCCGTCCCCGGCCTGGACCGGATAGATGGCCGAGCGCTCGATGATCGTGGCATAGGCATGGGCCGGGAACATCTGCAGATCCTTCGTGGCGGCCAGCACGGCGGCCCTCTCGAACAGCAGCGCCGAATCCTCGGCCCCGAATTTCATCAGCTGCAGGCTTTGCGCATGGGCTTCAGCGGCCGGAACAGCCTTGCTGAACCGCGTGATCCGGCCCTCTTCGATCACCACATTCATTTCGCCGTCATAGAGCGGCAGGCGGTCATCGATCAGGGCGGCCGTGGCAGGGGCGGCATTGGTCAGATGGCCAAGCATCTTGGCGCAGAAGACCAGATCGGCATTCAGGAGCACGAAAGGATTGCCGGCCATGGCGTCGCGGGCCAGCATCATCGTGTGCATGCTGCCGGTCTGGGCATAATCGGGGTTGTGCAGCAAGGTATAGCGCCCCGTGTCGCGCCCGCCGACATAGTCTTCGATCATCCCGGCGCGATATCCGGTCACGATCGTGATGTCGTCGATTCCGACACCTTCGAGCGCGTCAAGCTGATGGCCCAGAATGGGCTGGTCATGGACATCGACAAGGCATTTGGGCCGCAATTCGGTGAACGGGCGCAGTCTTGAGCCGACTCCGGCAGCGAGGATCAAGGCTTTCATGATTCGTTAATCTCCTTCCAATCGTCCAGCAGGACAGAAAAATGGGTCTGCTCCGCGTCATACTCTCCAGGGATCTTGAGCCCCTTTTCACGCAACTCGGACAATAAAAGCTCTACTTCCGCGAGATAGGCGTCGTAATCGGGCGAGGCGCTGCTATCGATGACGAAGGCCATCAGACCTTCCTCGGAATAGAGCCGCTTGCCCTTGTGCTCGCCGACCCGGCGCCCGGTCTTGCCCCCGGCCAGACCCGCCATCGCCTCGATGGCAATGCCGAGGAAGAAAGACTTGAACCAGTAGGGGCCCGCGCTGAACGGCAGCAGCGCGCCGCCGGGCGTGGTGATCTGATGGGGGTCGCCGGTTTCCTGCATCGTATCGCTCAACCCGACGGGGTTGGGGAACTCGCGTCCGTATTTCTGGGCCAGGCGCACCTTGTTCGTGGCCACGGTGGACATGCTCGAGTCATAGATGAACCCGGTACCCGGCAGGCCGATCGCCAGCGGGTTGGTGCCGAAGACCGCTTCACCGGTCTGGGGCACGCCGACTGTGCGGGCCGTGTTCTTGACCATGATGACAAGCTGGCCGCGCTTGGTCAGCTTCTCGCAATAGACGCGGAAGGCGCCCACCTTGCCGGGGTTGCGCATGACCAATGTGGCGCTGCCCAGATCGCGGGCCACGTCGCTGGCGACATCGAGCGCATCCTCGAGTTTGAGAAAGCCGATGCCCCGCGTGCCTTCGCAATAGACAATGGAGCCATTGGTCGAGATTTCGCCCGTATTGATCTCGCCCTTGCGCAGCAGGGGCAGCAGGGCATGGATGAAATAATGCAGCCCATGCGTGGGCACTTTCATCATCTCGCCCATGATGACTTTTTCCACGATGCAGCGCGCCATGCGCTCATCGGTTGCGGCAGAAGCAAGGCGGTAGAGAACCTGTTCGAGGTCGTCGCGGGCAACCGAAATGGTTGTGCCTTCCTGAGAATCAAAAATGAAGCTGCTCAAAGTCGTCCTAAGTCCCTCTTGATGATTTCCGTCCGGTGCCTTGGGACTCTCTAAAAAGATCACACATGAAACATTCAGCACCTTTAGCGTGTAGCCCATGACAGTTTTCTGTCATTGGTGCAACCGATTGTAACGGTCTGACTACGGCCAATCGGCGGATTTATGTATAATCCGTGACAGATATGCCCGAAAATTGGGCGCAGGGCAGTTTGGCCCTGCCGCGCCTTTCAGCGGCGCTGTAGCCTGTCCGACCACAGGAATTCCGGGTGGTTCTGGACAAGCGGCACCCTGTTTTCCGCAGGAATGGCCCTGGGATCGAGGTGATAGGCAAAGACCTGCGCGCGGCCCAGCAGGGTTTCGACCGCGCTGTAATGGGCATGCGCGGGGGTGCGGGCCTCTGTCATGTCATGAAAGACTGTCACAATCCTGTCTTCTGTGGCCAGAAAGCGCTCGGCCACGCTGACATCCCCCAGATCGCCGGAATAGAAGATCACCTGCGCGCCCTGTTCGAACACATAGGCGAAGCTGGTCAGCCCCGGCGCATGGCGGCCCGTGGTCTCGATGGCGCTGACCCCGCCAAGCGCGTCCAGAGGCAAGACATCGCAGAAATCATCCGGCACGCCGAAGGCGCGCAGCAGGCCGCGGATCTGCTGCGCGAAGGCGTCACTCGGGCAGGCGATGCGCAGCCTGCGCCCCAGCTTGCGATTGAGGAAAAAGGCGAGCTGGAACAGCCCGCCACTATGATCGCCATGCAGATGTGTCAGAAGAAGCGCGTCAATCGTGTCGATCAGCCCGTTTTCCAGCAGGGCGGGAAAGACCGACGGGCCGCAATCGATCAGGATCCGCTGATCCAGATCGATCGTGGCGGCGGAATTGCCATAGGCCACATCATAGGCCCCGCCTGTGCCCAGAAATTTCAGATCCATATCCCGCGCGCGCCCCTGCCTGCCTGACTGGTCTGCCGACAGAACAGGCGATTTCGCGCCGCAGCGCAAGGCCGCGTCGCGCGGTCAGAATGTCAGGGACCGGGTGTCAGGGAAACATGGCCCTGGCGATCAGGGGGGCGATCACGCGGGGCTGCCCTTCCCAGGGGGCGTGATGCATCGTCACCATCGGCTTGCAGTTGACTTCCAGGATCGAGACATGACCATCCTTCACGATCACATCGACACCGGCCACATTCAGCCCGTCGATGCAGCGGCACACATCTGTAATATGGGCCTTGATCGCCGGATCGATCGCATCCGTGGCATCGACCGCATCGCCACCGGTCGAGATATTGGACTGAAGGCGCAGAAAGGCGCGCTGGCCTTCGGGCAGGATCGTCTCGGGCGTGACGCCCTGCTGCGCCAGCACGCGCAGCGCCTCGGGGTCCAGCACCAGATCCTTGTGGATCGGATCGGCGCGCGCGTGGCGCTCTGCGGTCTTGGCTGCAACCAGACCGGCAATATCCGTGATCCCGTCGCCCAGCACATTGGCGGGCACGCGTTGTGTGACCGCCAGAATCTCGCCCGTCAGATAGAAGAACCGGTATTCGGTGCCTTCGAGGAACTGCTCGACCAGAACGCGCCCGCGTGTGCCCGCGATATCGGCAAAGAGCGCCATGAACTCGGCTTCCTCGCGGATGCCGATAAAGACCTGTTCGCCGCGCCGGCCATCCACCGGTTTGAGCACCACAGGCAGGATCGGCTGCGCCCAGGCCCAGGCGCGGGCGACGTCATCCGGGGCAAAGGCGCAGTTCTCGGGCGTATGCGCGCCGAAATCGCGCAGAACCCGTGAGGTGATGTCCTTGTTCTTGCAGATCCTGCGGATGAAGCGCGGGTTGAAGTAACGCAGGATGGCCCCGTCATTGATCCGGTATTTCTGCTTGCCCTTCTTCAGGACGAAAGAGCCGTTCGGCCTGTCCTTCTTGCGGACCCCCAACTGTTCCATCTCCGCCAGAACCAGACGGTTGCAGATCGTCAGCCCGGCAGGAGAATCGTCCGAGGCACCGGAATGGGGCATATCTTCCGGCAAAAAGACTGTGGATGCGCGCGTAAATTCTGCTTCCGGTTTCAATTCGCGATCCAGCGTCACTTGCAGGTTGTCCTTTTCGGTTGCACCATGGGCGGATCCTGCCGGATGATCAAGGCGCTTGTATGGTCATGCCGATCAACTTCCCAGCAGTTTGCGGGCCTCGGCACGGGTCCGGGTCACGGCCTCGGGAATAGCGGTCCCGGTCTCGGCCTGCCGCACCACCAGCCAGTCGGTCCGGGCCAGATACGCGCGCGCTTCGGCTTGTGCGGCTGCGCGCTCCTGCGCCGCGCGCGCCGCTTCCAGATCAGCCGGTGTCTTGATCAGCAGGGTCATTCGGCATCCTCCTGTGTGCTGCGCGCGGCAGGAATGGTCACATCGCCCGCTGCATTCCCGATCACCCACGGCCCGCCCTGATCAGGGGCCGCATCATCCCCCAGTCGCGCGATGATCGTGGCATGGA
>JAFIEM010000085.1 GCA_020832555.1 Natronohydrobacter sp.
GGGGCGGGGGCCGGGGGCGCGGGTTTCCAGCGCTTCGCGCATGGCGCGCAGATGCTCGGGCATGGTGCCACAGCAGCCGCCGATGATGCGCGCGCCGCAATCGCGGGCGAGGACCGCGTAATCGGCCATCAGGTCGGGCGTGCCGTCGTAATGGATATGGCCGTCATGGTATTTCGGGATGCCGGCATTGCCCTTGGCGATGATGGGCAGGTCTGTGCCTGCCTCGACAAAGCCCAGAACGGTGCGCAGCAGGTCGGAGGCGCCAACGCCGCAATTCGCGCCAAAGGCCAGAGGTTTATGTTTCAGCTTGCCCACCATCTGCGCCATGGCGGCAGAGGTGACGCCCATCATGGTGCGGCCTGCGGTGTCGAAGCTCATGGTGCCGCACCAGGGCATGTCTGCAAGAGCGGCGGCCTCGGCGGCGGCCTTGTATTCTTCGGGGGCCGAGATGGTTTCGACCCAGAGCACATCGGCCCCGCCCGCTTTCAGCCCTTCGGCCTGTTCGTGGAACATTTCGACCGCGAGTTCATGGGTGAGGGGGCCCATCGGGGCCATGATGTCGCCCGTGGGGCCGACAGAGCCTGCGACGATGACGGTGCGACCCGAGGCGTCGGCCACTTCGCGCCCGAGTTCTGCGCCGAGGCGGTTCAGTTCATGCACGCGGGACTGGGCGTTGTGCAGTTTCAGGCGGCTGGCATTGCCGCCGAAAGTGTTGGTCAGGAACAGATCCGATCCGGCATTGACGGCACCGCGATAGAGGGTGCGGATTTTCTCGGGCTCGTCGGCATTCCACAGTTCCGGCGCATCGCCCGAGGCCAGGCCCATGTTGAAGAGGTTGGTGCCCGTCGCCCCGTCGGCCAGAATCCAGTCCCGGCTGGCCAGCATTTTCGTCAATGCGTCGCTCATTCCTGCGCCTTTCCAGTGCTCTTGCGCGCCCGACTCGCGTGGGCGGCTTTGTCTCACCCCCTCGCACAGTCCGGGCGATGAGGCAAATTCATATTGTGCATGAGGATGATGAGGCCGGTTCAACTGCGGGGCAGGGACCGGCGCTGTTTTCCGGGGCGTGCGGGCGGCAGGGGCCGCCCTGTTTTCCGGTGTCTTGGGGGGGTCAGCCTTCGGAGAGTTCGGCTTTGGCCTCGGTCAGCAATTCGGCCATCTTGGCGCGGATGGTGGCTTCATCGGCCACACCCGCCAGATCCGCGAGCAGTTTGCGCACGACATCTTCGTGGCCCGCTTCCTCGAAATCGGCGCGGATCACTTCCATCGCATAGGCTTCGATATCTGCGCCGGTCTTGCCCAGCAGGCCCGCTGCCCAGAGGCCGAGTTTCTTGTTGCGCCGGGCCACGGCCTTGAACACCATTTCCTGATCATGGGCGTATTTATTCTCGAAGGCGCGTTCGCGGTCCTGGAATGTGGTCATGTCTGGCCTCTTTTCGTGGTCGAAATCTCTTTTGACATATGGCCCTTGCAGGACTGGCCCGCAAGGTCAAAACCCGCGCTGCGCGCGCAAACAGGCTGCCTTGCCCTGAAAGCACAGAGGGGCTATAGGGCAGCGAGATACGCCGCGAACCCCGATCAGCACTGGAGAAGATGAATGGCACGCCGCACCAAGGTCTATGAGGGCAAGGCCAAGATTCTCTATGAAGGCCCCGAGCCCGGAACGCTGGTGCAGTATTTCAAGGATGATGCCACCGCCTTCAATGCCGAGAAGCGTGATGTGATCGAGGGCAAGGGGGTGCTGAACAACTTCCTGTCCGAATTCGTGATGAACGGGCTGAACCAGATCGGGGTGCCCACGCATTTCATCCGCCGCATCAACATGCGCGAGCAGTTGATCCGCGCGGTCGAGATCATTCCGCTGGAAGTGGTGGTGCGCAATATCGCGGCCGGGTCCATGTCGAAGCGGCTGGGGATTGAAGAGGGCACGCAGCTGCCGCGCCCGATCATCGAATTCTACTACAAGGATGACGCACTTGGCGATCCGCTGGTGACGGAAGATCAGATTCTGGCCTTTAACTGGGCCAGCCATCAGGATCTGGATGATATGGTCGCGCTTGCGGTGCGGGTGAATGATTTCCTGTCGGGGATCATGCTGGCGGTCGGTATCCGGCTGGTGGATTTCAAGATCGAGATTGGCCGCCAGTTTGACGGCGATATGCAGCGGCTGGTCGTGGCCGATGAGATCAGCCCGGATTCGTGTCGCTTGTGGGATATCAAGACCGGGCAGAAGCTGGACAAGGATGTGTTCCGCCGCGATCTGGGCAATCTGACCGATGCCTATTCCGAAGTGGCGCGGCGTCTGGGCGTGATGCCCAAATCCCCCACGCCGATCACCCGTCCGAAACTGATGAACTGAGAGGCGCGTTTGGCCATGAAGTATCGTGTATTTGTCACGTTGAAAGCCGGGGTTCTGGACCCGCAGGGCGAGGCGATCCGCCATGCGCTGGGGGCGCTGGGGTTCGAGGGGGTCAATTCGGTCCGTCAGGGCAAGATGATCGAGTTGGATCTGGCCGAAACCGATGCGGCCAAGGCCGAAGCTGCGGCCAAGCAGATGTGCGAGAAGCTGCTGGCGAATACAGTCATTGAAAGCTACCGCGTCGAGCCTGCCTGAGAGTCGTATCTGGCCGATTGACGCGGGCCGCGGCGCGGGGCAGCATCCTGCAATAGACTGTGCAGGGGGGATGCAATGCGCGCCGCAGTTCTGAGAGAATACCGCAAGGATCTGAGTATCGAGCAAGTGGCTGACCCCGCTTGCGAGGAAGATGGCGTGGTGCTGCGCACGCTGGCTTGCGGGATCTGCCGGTCGGACTGGCATGGCTGGATCGGCCATCATCCGCGCGTGAAGCCGGGACAGATTCCGGGGCATGAATATTGCGGCGAAGTGGTCGAAGCCGGGCCGCGCTCGGGCTGGGCAGTGGGCGATCTGGTGATCGCGCCGTTCATTCTGGCCTGCGGCTCTTGTCCGGCGTGTCGGTCGGGTGTCTCGAATACCTGCCCGGATCAGCGGTTGCCGGGGTTTGTGGAACCGGGGGCCTTTGCCGAATTCATTTCTGTGCCCCATGCGCACAATCTTGCGCGGCTGCCCGATGGCATGTCGCCGGTGCTGGCGGCGGGCTTGGGCTGCCGGGTGACGACCGCTTATCACGCGCTGACCGACCGGGCCAATCTGCGCCCCGGCGAGTGGCTGGCAGTGCATGGCACGGGCGGGATTGGCCTTGCCACGCTGATTCTGGGGCGCGCACTGGGCGCGCGGGTGATTGCGGTCGATGTGGTGACTGAGAAGCTGGACCATGCTTTGGCGCTGGGGGCGGATGCAGCGCTGGATGCGCGCGACGGCGATGTGTCGGAGGCGATTCGCGATCTGACGGGGGGCGGCGTGCATGTCTCGGTCGAGGCGCTGGGGATTGCGCAGACGACCAATGCGTCGCTGCGCTGTCTGCGGGCGCTGGGGCGGCATGTGCAGGTGGGGCTGCCCTCTGGCCCGCATGCGCAGATGGAGATTGACATGAGCGTGATCTATCAGAAGAACCTCGCGCTTTTTGGCACGCGGGGGATGCCTGCGCATAAATACCCCTCGCTTCTGGGGATGATCGAGGCGGGGCTGGTGGATTTCATGCCGATGATCGCGCGCGAAGTGGGGTTGTCGCAGGCGGGCGCGGAGCTGGCGCTGTTTGACGGGCCGATGGCGCCGGGGGTGGCGGTGATTTCGGATTTCGCCGGATGAAGAGGGGGGCGCTGCCCCCCGTCGCCTGCGGCGCCGCCCCCCCTTGAGTATTTTCGGCAAGATGAAACCATGAGAGGTTTGATGCTGGCTTGCCGGGGTTTTCGCTTTGCAGCGGGGGTGCTTTCGCGCTAAGGGCTGCGGCAAATTCCCTTGACCGGAGTGCCGCGCGATGAAAGCTGCTGTCATTACCTTTCCCGGGTCGAATTGCGACCGCGATCTGGCCACGGCTTTCGAGCAGGTGGGCGCAGAGGTGGTGCGGGTCTGGCACAAGGATACGGCGTTGCCCGAGGGCACGGATATCGTGGGGATCCCCGGCGGGTTCAGTTTCGGCGATTATCTGCGCTGCGGGGCGATTGCGGCGCGTTCGCCGATCGGCAAGGCGGTGGTGGCACATGCCGGGCGCGGCGGGCATGTACTGGGGATCTGCAACGGGTTTCAGGTGCTGGTGGAAATGGGGCTTCTGCCCGGTGCGCTGCTGCGCAATGCCAATCTGAAATATATCTGCCGCACCGTGGGCTTGCGGGTCGAGACCAGCGAGAGCGCCTTTACGGCGGGCTATGCGCAAGGGGTCGAATTGCAGGTGCCGATTGCGCATCATGACGGCAATTACATGGCCGATGCCGAGACGCTCGCGCGGCTGGAAGGTGAGGGGCGGGTGGCGTTTCGCTATCTCGCAAATCCCAATGGCTCGATGAATGATATTGCGGGTGTCCTGTCGGAGAACCGCCGCGTGCTGGGGATGATGCCGCATCCTGAGCGGGCATTCGCGCCCTTGCATGGCAGCGCGGACGGGCGGGCGATGTTTGACGGGCTGATGAGCGCCTTTGCGCCCGCGTGATGCGCGCGCGGGCTCGGGAGGCTTGAGCGGGTCGGGCAATGGGCCTATCCTGTTGTCCATGGTCAGACCGCCCGAACTTGACAATCACCGCGCCAGTATTCTGGGCATTCCCCTTTGGGGGCGGATGGTGGTTGCGGCGCTGGTGATCGTGGCGCTGGTCAGCGCCTGGTTTCTCAATGCCTTTCTGGCTGACCGGCTGGTGGAGTCGACGCGCAACCGGGCGGAATTGCGGCTGGTCCTGTATTCGGGGAATATCCAGTCGGAATTGCAGCGCAATTCGGTGGTGCCGCTGTTGCTGGCGCGGGATCCCGAACTGATCGCGGCGCTGCGCGAGGGCAGTTTTGCGACTACCTCGCAGCGGTTGATTGATTTGCAGACGGAGATCGGCGCGGCCTCGATCGAGCTTCTGGACAATGGCGGGCGGGTGGTCGCGGCGACGGATCGCAACCAGTTGGGCAAGAATCGCAGTGCAGAGCCCACCTTTGTCGAGGCGCGGCGGGCGTCTGACACGGCGTTTCTGGTGCAGGAACTGGAGAGCGGGGGGTTCGGGTTTTCGTTCTCGCGCTCGGTGCGGCAGGGCAATGAGGTGATCGGGGTCGTGGTCGTGGGCGCGGATCTGTCGAAATTCGAGCGCAGCTGGGCGGGGTTTGCCGATGCGGTAGCGCTGATGGATTCGAGCGGGCGGATCATTCTGGCGACCGAGCCGCGCTGGCGGGGGCGGACGCTGGAGGAGGCGCTTGCGCTGCGCGATGCGCCCTCCGCCATTGCGCGGGCGCTGCGCGCCACGGCGGATTGGGCGCAGACGCCGCCCGATGCCTTCGTGCGCGGCGAGGCGGTGTTGCGCTCTGAAGTGCGGGTGCCGTTCCGGGGCTGGCGGCTGGTGAGTTTCACGCGCTACGATTCGGTGCGCGAAAGCGTGAACGGGGCGCTGGCGCTGCTCTTGACGGGGTTTGCGCTGCTTTTGGCGCTGGTCTTCTACATTCTGAGCCGCCGGGCCTGGTCGCAATCGGCGCTGTTCCAGCAGGAATCGGATGATCTGCGGGCGCTGAATGCGCGGTTGCAGCGCGAGATTGCGGCGCGGGTGCGGATGCAGAAGGATCTGGCGGTGGCGGAACAGACGCTGGCGCAATCGGCGAAGCTGGCGAGTTTGGGCGAGATGTCGGCCTCGGTGAGCCATGAGTTGAACCAGCCCTTGGCGGCGATGAAAACCTATCTGGCGGGGGCGCGGCTGTTGCTCAGAGCGAAGCGCTCTGAGGAGGCGCTGGCCTCGTTCCAGCGGATTGATGATCTGATTGACCGGATGGGCAGCATCGCGCGGACGCTGAAATCCTTTGCGCGCAAGGGCGGCGAGGCTTTCGCGCCGATTGATCTGCGCACCTGCCTTGCGGATGCGCTGACGATGATGGAGCCTTTGTTGCGTGACAGCCGGGTGCTGGTGGTGCGCACGGTGCCGCCCGAGCCGGTGATCATTCTGGGTGATACGGTGCGGGTGGAGCAGGTTATCCTGAACCTGGTGCGCAATGCGGTAGATGCGACGCAGGGCACGAACAGCCCGCAGATCGATATCATCATCAGCCAGGGCGAGACGGCGAAGCTGACCGTACGCGATAATGGCCACGGCATCCGCGATATCGACAGCATGTTCGAGCCCTTCTACACCACCAAGCCCGCGGGCAAGGGGGTGGGGCTGGGGC
Organism: Natronohydrobacter sp.; assembly: GCA_020832555.1. Lineage (GTDB taxonomy): Bacteria > Pseudomonadota > Alphaproteobacteria > Rhodobacterales > Rhodobacteraceae > Roseinatronobacter. The sequence continues at coordinate 6,257 of JAFIEM010000085.1, forward strand.
TTGCGATCTCGTCGGGGATCGTCAAGGATCATGGCGGGCGGTTGACGGCAGTGAATGCGCCCGAGGGCGGTGCGCTCTTCGAGGCCGAATTTCCGCGTTACGGGATGCAGCAAGATGCTGCCGAGTAACGCGGTTTTGCGCGGGGTGCTCTTGTTCCCCGGTCCATTATCGGCCCTATGGCGCCAAAATCATTCGGAGGAAGCCCCGTCATGAGCCGTCAGATGCGCGTTGCGATTGTCGATGATGAACAGGATATGCGCCAGTCGATCAGCCAGTGGCTGGCGCTTTCAGGATTCACGACCGAGACTTATGCAGATGGGCAGGAAGCGCTGGCGGGCATCGGGGCGGATTTTCCGGGGGTGGTGATCACCGATATCCGCATGCCGAATGTGGACGGGATGACGCTGCTGAAGAAGCTGGTGGCGCTGGACAGTACGATCCCGGTGATCATGATTACCGGGCATGGGGATGTGCCGATTGCGGTCGAGGCGATGCGGCTGGGCGCGTTCGATTTTCTGGAAAAGCCCTTCAACCCCGAAAAGATGATGGCGCTGGCCGAAAAGGCAGTGAAGAAGCGCAGCCTTGCGCTGGAGGCGCGCGCGCTGAGGTCCGAATTGTCCGATGGCAGCACGATCATGAAGCGGCTCGTGGGCGCGTCCGAGGTGATGCACCGGCTGCGCGAGGAGATCCTTGATATCGGGCAGGCCGACGGGCATGTGCTGATCGACGGCGAGACCGGCACCGGCAAGACGCTGGTTGCCCATGCGCTGCATGCGGTGGGCACGCGGGCGGGGCGCAAGCTGGTGACGATCAGCTGCGCGGGGCTGGCGGATGATGCGCTGGCGGCGCGACTGTTTGGCCCGGTCGAGGATTCGATCGGCAAGCCCCTGGTCGAGGAAGGGCGCGGCGGCACGCTGGTTCTGGAGGATATCGAGAGCCTGTCCGAGCCGATGCAGGCGCGCATTCTGGGGCTGATCAATGAATTGGGCACGCCGCCCGAGACGCGGATCGTGGCGGTCTGCAACACGCACCGCGCAGGCCAGACCATCGAGGATGCGCTGCGCCCGGATCTCTATTACCGGATCTGCGCGCATAAGATCACCCTGCCGCCCTTGCGGATGCGCGGCGAGGATATTCTGGCGCTGTTCTCGACCTATCTGGGCCAGTTTGCCGAGGAATATGGCTGTGCGGCCCCCGAGGTCTCGATGCCCGAAGCCGCGCAACTGTTGCAGGCGCCCTGGCCGGGCAATGTGCGCCAGTTGGTGAATATTGCCGAACGCGCCGTGTTGCAGAGCCGGCGCGAAGAGGGCGCGCTGATGTCGCTGATCATGGCCGATAACGAGGCCACGAATGAAGCGCTGACCACCGAGGGCAAGCCCTTGAAGGAGCATGTCGAATCCTTTGAGCGGATGCTGATCGACAATACGATGCGCCGCCACAAGGGGTCGATTACCGCGGTGATGGAAGAGCTGCGCCTGCCGCGCCGGACGCTGAACGAGAAGATGGCGAAATACGGGCTGGTGCGCGGGGATTACGTCTGAGCGTTGCGCGTGTTCGGGGCTGAGATGGGGGGCGCTGCCCCCCGTCGCCTGCGGCGCCCCCCCCCGGAGTATTTCTGGCAAGATGAAGCCGGGAGGGTCTGAAAGGGGCTGTTGCCGGGGTCAGTCAGGAGCGATGTCGAAATGAGCCACATCCTCGCGGGTGCCGAGGCTTGTGTAGAGGGCGATGGCCGCATCGTCGCCGTGATCGGCCTGAACATAGATGACCCAGCCGCCGCGCGCTTTGGCGATGCTCTTGAGGGCGCTGATCAGGGCCGTGGCGATGCCGCGCCGCCGGTGGGGTGCGGCCACGGCCAGATCGTAGATGTAGAATTCCCTGCGCTCCTGCTCGAATTTGGGCAGTTCATAGGCGACGAGCGCGCCTGCGAGTTCGGTGCCTGACAGCGCCACCAGCGCGATATTCGTGTCCTGCGCCAGAAATCTTTCGCGCCAGGCGGGGGAGGGGCGAGCGGTGCTGTAGCTTTCCGCGTCGTCAAAGGCTGTGGCGAAGAGGTCGAGCATGGCCTCGAATTGCGGATCATCGCCCTTGCGCAGCCGGGAGGTCGTGATCTTGTCGGGATTGTCCGTCATGCTGGAGGCTCCGGGGGGGTGGCTGTGGGTTTGTAGCAGATCCGGGGCCGAGGCGCAGCAGGCTGCGCGCATGTGACGGTTTCATGTCCGATTTCCGCACAATCCCCGGCGCGGTCCAAAAACGGCATTGTATTTTTCCGCGTTTGCCCGCAATGTCGCGCTGTAAGGGTGTGTCTCGCGCAGGCGGGGCGGCCCGAACGGATTTCGCTGCGGGGGCTGACGGACGCTGATCGTCCTTGCGTCGCCCTTTGACAGATGGAGTGGCCGCAAGGCCGAGCCGCCCGTGAGGACTGTTTCAGCCAGCCGGGCATATGCATGAACCGCGCTGCGCAACTGCGCCGCGTAACAGGAAACTTGATGACCGCTGTGACGCGCAGACTGCCCCTTTTCCTGACAAGGCCCGGCCTTGCAGACGGGATTGCGCGCGCCTGTCACGGCAGGGTGTCATCTTCTCAGACAAGTCACGCTTCCGGCCCGTCTCTGGCGCTCTTCCTTCATCCCGGTGGTGAAGGGGCGGCGCGGATGGTGCGGCGGCGTGCAATGGATTTACATGGCACAGAAAATGCTGATCGATGCCACGCACGCGGAAGAAACCCGCGTCGTGGTGGTGGATGGAAACAAGGTCGAGGAATTTGATTACGAGACCGCCGCGCGGCGCCAGCTTGCGGGCAATATCTATCTGGCAAAGGTAACGCGGGTCGAGCCGTCGCTACAGGCGGCTTTCGTGGATTATGGGGGGAACCGGCACGGTTTCCTGGCCTTTAACGAGATACATCCCGATTATTATCAGATCCCGGCGGCGGATCGGGCGGCGCTGCTGGCCGAAGAGCGCGCGCTGGGATTTGACGGTGAGGAGGAGGAGGGCAAGCCTGCGCCGAAGGCGGAGGCAGGCAAGCGCGTGCAGCGCTCGTCCTCGCGGCGCAAGCCTGCCGTGCAGGCGGAACGCGCGAGCGTGCCCGATCAGGTCGAGACGCGCGAGATCTCGGGGATGGATATCGTCGAGCCGGAAGGCGACGAGGATCAGGGCGTGATCGAGGGCTTCGCCGCGCCGGAGACCGAGGCGGCGGAGGCGGCCCCGGAGGCGGTGGCCGAGGCTGCTGCGGGTGCTGAGAGCGCGTCTGAGGCTGTTGCCCCGGTCGAGCCGGATGAGCCGTATCGTGCGGCGGATCATGCGACCGAGATTGATGACCGGATCGAGGCGGTCTCGGATGGTGAGCAGGCCGAGGATATGCGTCCGCGCCGCAAGCCCCGGATGCGGCGCTACAAGATTCAGGAAGTGATCAAGGTGCGCCAGATCATGCTGGTGCAGGTGGTCAAGGAAGAGCGCGGCAACAAGGGCGCGGCGCTGACCACCTATCTGTCGCTGGCTGGGCGCTATTGTGTGCTGATGCCCAACACCGCGCGCGGGGGCGGGATCAGCCGCAAGATCACCAATGCCGCTGACCGGTCAAAACTGAAGGCGATTGCGGGCGAGATCGAGGTGCCGGAAGGTGCGGGGCTGATCATCCGCACGGCGGGTGCGCAGCGCACCAAGGCCGAGATCAAGCGCGATTATGAATATCTGCTGCGGTTGTGGGAACAGATCCGCGATCTGACGCTGAAATCCATCGCGCCGACCCCGATCTATGAGGAAGGCGATCTGATCAAGCGCACGATCCGCGATCTCTACAGCAAGAATATCGACGAGGTGCTGGTCGAAGGCGAGGCGGGGTATCGCACGGCCAAGGACTTCATGAAGATGATCATGCCGTCCCATGCCAAGAATGTGAAACCCTATACGGACCCGATGCCGCTGTTTGCGCGCTATCAGGTCGAAAGCTATCTGGCGGCGATGTTCAACCCGACGGTGCAACTGCCTTCGGGCGGCTATATCGTGATCGGGATCACGGAAGCGCTGGTCGCGATCGACATCAACTCTGGCCGTGCGACGCGCGAGGGGTCGATCGAGGATACGGCGGTCAAGACCAATCTGGAAGCGGCCGCCGAGATTGCACGGCAGCTGCGCTTGCGCGATCTGGCCGGGCTGATCGTCATCGACTTCATCGACATGGAAGAGCGCAAGAATAACGCCGCTGTCGAGAAGATGCTGAAAGACAAGCTGAAAAACGACCGCGCGCGGATTCAGGTTGGGCGGATTTCGGGTTTCGGCCTGTTGGAGATGAGCCGCCAGCGGCTGCGTCCCGGCATGCTGGAAGCCACGACCCAGCCTTGCCCGCATTGCCACGGCACCGGGCTGATCCGGTCGGATGACAGTCTGGGCCTGACGGTGTTGCGCCAGATCGAGGAAGAGGGCACGCGCGGAAAGTCGCGCGAGGTTCTGGTGCGCGCGCCGACCAGCGTGGTGAATTTCATCATCAACCAGAAGCGCGAGCATCTGGCGCAGATCGAGGCGCGCTACGGGATGGCGGTGCGGGTCGAGGCCGATCCGCGCATGGTCAGCCCCGATTTCGAGATCGAGAAGTTCAAGACCGCGACGCGGGTGCCGGTGACGGCCAGCGAAGTGGTCTCGATCAGCACGACGCCGATGCCGGAACTGGAGGAAGAGGACGAGGTTCTCGATCTGGAGGCCGAGGCCGAGGATGAGGCGGATGCGCCCATCGCGCAGGGGAATGGCCAGAGCGAGAGTGACGGCGGGCCGCGCAAGAAACGTCGGCGTCGGCGGCGGCGGCGCGGTGGCGGGCAGAACGGGGCCGAAGAGGGCGGCGCGCAGGGCGCGGCGGATGCGGACGGGTCCGAGGCCGAGCCGGAAGGCGATGAGGACGCGACCAGCCCGGAGGTTGTGGCAGAATCCCCGGTTGCGGAAGAGGTGGCGGACGCCCCGGTGAAGAAACCGGCCCGTCCCCGGCGCAAGCGCGGGGCGAAGGCAGAAGAGCCTGCCGAGGCCGTGGCCGAGGCTGCGGTGGAGGCGGCAACGCCTGCCGGGGACGCGCCTGCCGAGGAAGCGCCTGCACCGAAGAAGCCCACACGCACGCGGCGCAAGCCTGCGGCGAAAGCGGCGGAGCCTGTGGCCGAGACGGTTGAGGCTGCGCCCTCTGAAGTGGAGCAGAACGCAGCAGAGGTGGCGCAGGTCGCAACCCCTGCGGATGCTTTGGCAGTGGTGGAGGGCGATGCGTCCGAAGCTGTTGTGGCCGAGGCCGCGCCGCAGGCTGAAGCGATGAGCGTTCCTGAGGCAGAGGCTGCGCCAGTTGCTGAGGCTGCGCCAGTGGCAGAGGCTGAGCAAGTGGCAGAGGTTGAGCCAGTGGCGGAAGCTGAGCCAGTTACTGAGGATGCGCCCGTGGCGGAAGTTGTGGAAGCGGCCCCGGTTCCCGAGGCGGAGAGTCCCGCTTTGTCTGAGGCGGCACAGTCTGACGCTGCGCCAGAGGCCAAGGCCGAGGTTGCGGAAAGCGAAGATACGCCCAAGCCTGACAATCAGCCCAAGCGCAGCGGCTGGTGGTCGGGGCGCGGCTGATCGGACAGGCCGGGACCATGCGCGCTGCGACATGATCCCGCAGGCCACGCGATAGTGACGCCGGATCGGGTGACGATCCGGCGTCACTGTCGTATCTGGTATGCGTGAGGGCGCAGGAAGAAGGCAGGCGCGATGTTCGGGATTGATGTTTTTGACGCGGGGCTGATGGTGGCGCTGCTGATTGCCTTCGGGGCAGGGGTGCTGTCCTTTCTGTCGCCCTGCGTCTTGCCGATCGTGCCGCCCTATCTGGCCTATATGGGCGGGATTTCGATGCAGGAGCTGAGCGCGGAGGGGCGGGCCTCGCGTCGGGCGATCCTGCCTGCGCTGTTTTTCTTCATGGGGCTGTCCACGGTCTTTTTGCTGCTGGGATTCACTGCGTCCACGATGGGGCATCTGTTCCTGCGCAATGCGGAGCTGTTCGGGCAGATCGCGGGGGTTGTGGTGATCATCTTCGGGGTGCATTTTCTGGGCATCCTGCGGATCCCGTTTCTGATGCGCGAGGCGCGGCTGGATGCGGGCGACCGGGGCGGGTCTGCCTTTGGGGCCTATATTCTGGGGCTGGCCTTTGCCTTTGGCTGGACGCCGTGCATCGGGCCGGTGCTGGGGGCGATCCTGACGATGGCGGCGACCGATGCGACGGTCTCGCGCGGGACAGCCATGCTGGGGGTCTATGCGCTGGGGCTGGGGCTGCCGTTTCTGTTGGCGGCGATTTTCGTGCAGCGCTCGATGGGGCTGATGAACCGGCTGAAACCCTATATGGGGGTGATCGAGAAGGTGATGGGGCTCTTGTTGATCGCGGTCGGGATCGCGCTGGTGACGGGGGCGTTTTCGGCCTTTAGCTGGTGGCTGCTGGAGACATTCCCGGCGATGCAGCGGCTGGGGTGAGGATCTGTCGCGGGGGCTTGCCTTCGCGGTTTTCCGGGGTTACATATCGATAAACGACGATAGGCGATTTGATGGAAGTGACTGCGGACTCTGCTGCGATGATGGCGCGCGATGATGAACGGCTGGCCGTGCTGGCCAAGGCGCTGGGCCATCCGGCGCGGCTGAAGATCCTGATGCTGCTGGCGCGCACTCCGGGCTGCATTGGCGGCGATATTGTCGCGGCGGTGGGGCTGGCGCAATCGACGGTTTCCGAGCATCTGCGGATCCTGAAAGCGGCGGGTGTGATCGAGGGTCAGATTGATCCGCCACGGGTTTGCTATGCCTTGGCCCCCGGTGCGCTGGCGCCCTTGGCGGCACTGATTGATGCGCTGGACGCGGCGGCCACTGACGCGGCCTGTTGTGTGATCCCAGATCAGGAATGAAAGCCCCATAAATGTCAGTCTTTGAACGTTATCTTTCGCTCTGGGTGTTCCTGTGCATCATCGCGGGCATCGCGCTTTCCAATCTGTTGCCGGGGCTGTTCGGTGTCCTGGCGGGGCTGGAATATGCCTCGGTCAATCTGGTGGTCGCGGTGCTGATCTGGGCGATGGTCTATCCGATGATGGTGGCGGTGGATTTCTCGTCGCTCCGTCGGGTGGGCGAGCGGCCCAAGGGGCTGATCATCACGGTGACGGTGAATTGGCTGATCAAGCCCTTTACCATGGCGGCGCTGGGGGTGTTGTTCTTCCACTATGTGTTCGCGGATCTGATCGACCCGGCCAATGCGGGCCAGTATATCGCCGGGCTGATCCTGCTGGGCGCGGCACCCTGCACGGCGATGGTGTTCGTCTGGTCGCAACTGACCAAGGGCGATCCGAATTACACGCTGGTTCAGGTCTCGCTGAATGATGTGATCATGGTCTTTGCCTTTGCCCCCATCGTTGCGCTGCTTCTGGGGGTGACGGATCTGAGCGTGCCCTGGGAAACGCTGGTGCTGTCGGTGGTGCTCTATGTTGTGCTGCCGCTGGCGGCGGGGGCCTGGACGCGGGCGCGGCTGGTGGCGCGGGGTGGTGAGGCGGCGGTGGGAGCATTCACCGCGCGGATCAAGCCCGCCTCGATGCTGGGGCTGCTTTTGACCGTGGTTCTGTTGTTCGGGTTTCAGGGCAATGTCATTCTGGACAACCCGTTCCTGATCCTGCTGCTGGCGACGCCCATCCTGATCCAGTCTTACGGCATGTTTGCGCTGGCCTATTTCTGGGCGTGGAAATGGCGCGTGCCGCATAATGTGGCCGCGCCCTGTGCGCTGATCGGGACGTCGAATTTCTTTGAACTGGCGGTGGCGGTGGCGATTGGTCTTTTCGGGCTGAATTCGGGCGCGGCGCTTGTGACGGTTGTGGGCGTGCTGGTCGAGGTGCCGGTGATGCTGTCGCTGGTCTGGTTCGCCAATCGCACAAGGCAAAGGTTTGCAGCATGAGCACAGTCATCTATCACAATCCCGGTTGCGGCACTTCGCGCAATGTTCTGGCGATTCTGCGTGCGGCGGGGGCGGAGCCCGAGGTGATCGAGTATCTGTCCGAAGGCTGGACGCGGG
>JAFIEM010000006.1 GCA_020832555.1 Natronohydrobacter sp.
TCGGCGAGATCCGCGCCGATGGCCAGTTTGACATCATCAGCCAGACCGAAGAAGTGCCGGGCGAAGCATGGTCGCCCTTCCTGCCGGAAAGTGCAACTCTCGTCAGCGACTGGCAGACACTGGAATGTGGTATGTTCGATACCGCAACCGAGACCTGTGTCCAACTGACCTCGAACTACTGATCTGCCCCCGTAAGGTGCGTGCTCAGCACGCACCTTACCCTTTCCCCGCTGCGAAAGTCCCTGCCCATGTTGCGCCTCTTCACGCTGGCCGCATTTGCCATTGCGATGGCTGCGTCCTTGCCCTTGCGTGCCCAGACCGACAGCCTGACCCCGCTGCAAGATGCCCTGCAAACCGTTCAGTCCAGCGTCGCCAGCCCATCCCGCGCCACAGTGCCCGCGGTGTTGCGCGCTCTGCTCGACGCTGATGCGCCGGGAACTGTCGATTTCTTGCGCGCCTGGGGGGATCGTGAGGTCTATGAGCGCCCCGAGGACGGATTGTTTTTCTATGCGACCGACGCAGCCAACCGGATGCTGGCGCTGATCGACATTGATACGGGCACAGAGATCGCCACGGTGAGCACCCGCGAGGTGAACCAGATCCGCCCCAATGCCGGTGTGCGCCGCGAGATCGGTGCGGCGCTGGTCAGTTTCGAATTGCTGCATCCTGATGCCGACCGTCGCCTTGCGGCGCTGGAGAACATCGCGCGCAGCCCGGATGCAGACCAGATCGAAGCGCTCACCGCTGCGCGCGTGGCGGAAGAAGACAGCCGCATCGCCGCGCGGATGGACCGTTTGCTTGATCTGCTCAATGCCCGCTTTGCGACCGATCCCGCTGTCAGAGTCGATGCCATCGAGGGGTTGCGCGGCGATATCAGCACCGAGGCGCGGCGTGTCCTGAACCAGATCCTGCAAACCCGCGCCGAATTCGCCCCCGAAATCCCCGAGGGCACCAATGTCGCCCGCATCCGCGAACCGGGCGTTGATATAGACCTGACCGCCGCCTATGGCACCTTGTCAGAGGCAGGACTCGCCCCTGCGCGCCCCGGTCGAAATACGATCCGAGATGCCCTGCGCACGAATGTCGTGGACGGCGCCGTGGGCGGGATCCCGGTTCACCAGTTGAACACGGACGAGATGCGGCGTGCGGCCTATGCGGCCCTTCAGGCCGAGGGGGTTGTCGCTCCGCTGGTCACAGAGGCAGACATGCGCGCCGCGGTCAGCGAGGTCGTGTTCTATGACGCCTATCTGGAACCCGACCGGGCCGTAACGGATGCCGCGCGCGACGCATTGGACAGCACACGCACCAGGATTTCGCTCTGGCAATTCGTGTCGATCTCGCTCGATGCGCTGTCGCTGGCCTCGATCTTCTTTCTGGCCGCGATTGGACTGGCCATCACCTTCGGCGTGATGCGCGTGATCAACATGGCGCATGGCGAGTTCATCATGATGGGTGCCTATACCGGCTATGTCGTCCAGACCGTGATCCCCAACTACACGACATCGCTGATCGTGGCGCTGCCACTTGCCTTTGCGGTCACGTTCGCCGCCGGTGTTGCGATGGAGCGGCTGGTGATCCGCCATCTCTATACCCGCCCGCTGGAAACCCTGCTCGCGACTTTCGGGATTTCGATTGCGCTGCAACAGCTTGCCAAGAACATCTTCGGCACGCAGGCACGACCGCTGACGGCGCCAGACTGGCTGGCGGGCGCGATTCAGGTGAATGATGTGGTGTCCGTGGCCTCGATCCGGGTTGCGATTTTCGTCATGGCCATCGGCTTCCTGCTTATGCTGCTCTATATCCTGAACCGCACCCGGCTGGGACTGGAAGTGCGCGCCGTGACGCAAAACCCCGGCATGGCCGCCAGCATGGGCATCAATCCTGACCGGATCAACATGCTGACCTTCGGGCTTGGCTCGGGCATTGCAGGGGTGGCTGGTGTCTCGATCGGGCTGGTGGCGCAGGTCACGTCGGAAATGGGCGCGAATTACATCGTCCAGAGTTTCATGACGGTTGTGGTGGGCGGTGTCGGATCAGTATTCGGCACGCTGGCCGGGGCCACGCTGATCGGCTTCCTGCAAAAAGGCATCGAATGGTTCAACCCCGCCAATACGCTGGCCGCGCAGACCTTCATGGTGCTGTTCATCATCCTGTTCATCCAGTTCCGGCCCAAGGGTATTGTCGCCCTGAAGGGTCGCGCTGCCGGGGATTGATCCATGATGTTCAGCATTCGGACCGCAAGCCCGCATGTGCCAGAGGTAGCCGCCGTCATCCGCGCGCATAACGCGTTTTGCAATGCGGTCAGCCCACCGGAGTCCTGCCACAAGCTGAATGCATCGGAACTTGATGTGCCCAAGATAACGCTGTGGAGTGCTTGGCAGGCGGAAGATGTTCTGGGCATCGGCGCGCTGAAACTGCTGCCGAACGGCGCTGGAGAGGTGAAGTCCATGCACACTGTCGCTGCAGCACGCGGCAAAGGTGTGGGCCGGGCCTTGCTCGAGATAATCTTGACGGATGCGAGGGCAAGGAAGCTGACAAGCCTGTGGCTGGAAACCGGCACTGCGCAGGAATTCACCGCTGCACGCACGCTCTATGAGCGATTTGGCTTCGCCTCCTGCCCACCCTTCGGAACGTACAAGATCGATCCACACAGCGCCTTCTACACACTGGCACTGACAGGAGACTGACCGCATGTCGCTTGATATCCCCCGCAGCACCCCTGCCCCTGCCAAGGTACGCCGCAGCTTTCTGCATGAAAACCCGTCGGTCCTGTGGTTCATTGGGCTTCTGGGCCTGTTCACTGTCGCGGTCACGGTCCTGTCCGAAGGCTTCGGGATCGGCATGATCTCGACCAATCTGGTCAAGGTGCTGGGCATGACGCTGTGCCTGTGCCTGATCGCCATCGCGATGGATGTGGTCTGGGGCTATTGCGGGATTCTGTCACTGGGGCATTTCGCCTTCTTTGGCTTGGGCGGCTATGCCATCGGCATGTGGCTGATGTATGCGCGCACGGAAATCGTGATCCGTGACAGTCTGGGCCGGGGCACCATCCCGCCCACGGAACTGGAAGTGTCAGAGGCCGTCGCTGCGCAGATTTTCGGTGTTGTCGGGTCGAGTGAATTGCCCTTGATCTGGACATTCGCCGGATCGCTGCCCTTTCAGTTGGCGATGGTGGTGCTGGTGCCGGGACTTCTGGCGCTGGTCTTTGGCTGGCTTGCTTTCCGCTCGCGCGTCACGGGCGTCTATCTGTCGATCCTGACCCAAGCCATGACACTCGCGCTTTCGCTCTATCTGTTCCAGAACGACACCGGCCTGCGCGGCAATAACGGGCTGTCGGGGCTGCAGAATATCCCCGGTTTCCTGCATGTGCCGCAATCGGTGCTGTCGGTCTGGTTCTTCTGGGCCTCGGCCTGTGCACTGGGCGCGGGCTATCTGCTGTTCGCCTGGGTGGTGTCGGGCAAGTTCGGCTCGGTGATCCGTGCCATCCGCGACAACGAGGCCCGCGTGCGCTTCCTTGGCTATAATGTCGAAGGCTACAAGCTGTTCGTGTTCACCATCACGGCGGTCATTTCCGGCATCGCGGGCGCGCTCTACTACCCGCAGGCAGGCATCATCAACCCGGCGGAAATCGCGCCCATCGCCTCGATCTATCTGGCGGTCTGGGTCGCCATCGGCGGGCGCGGGCGGCTTTACGGCGCGGTGATCGGGGCGGCCTTTGTCTCGCTTCTGTCAAGCTGGCTGACCGGGGGCGGTGCGCCGAACATCAATCTGGGCTTCTACCGCATCGTCTGGACCGACTGGTGGCTGGTGCTGCTGGGTCTGGGCTTCGTTGCGGTGACGCTGTTTTTTCCCAAGGGCATCGGCGGCGTGTTTGACTATCTCGTAAGGAAAAAGCCATGAGCACGCTTCTCGAAGTCTCGGGCGTTTCGGTCACCTTTGACGGGTTTCGCGCCATCAACAACCTGTCGATCGCCATCGGCGAGCCGGAATTGCGCGCGGTGATCGGGCCGAATGGCGCGGGCAAGACGACCTTCATGGATATCGTGACCGGCAAGACGCGGCCCGATGAGGGGAAGGTGATCTGGGGGGAACGGTCGGTCAATCTGCTGAAATATTCCGAGAGCCAGATCGCCAAGATGGGCATTGGCCGCAAGTTCCAGAAACCGACTGTCTTCGAGGATCAGAGCGTGCGCGACAATCTGGCCATGGCGCTCGCGAACAAGCGTGGTCCGTTTTCGGTGCTGGTCTGGCGCGCGAGCGACCGCGACCGCGCGCGGATCGAGGAGTTGGCCGAGGAAGTGGGCCTGTCCGAACGGCTGGACGACAGCGCAGGCATCCTCAGCCACGGGCAGAAACAATGGCTGGAAATCGGCATGTTGCTTGCCCAGGACCCGCGGCTGTTGCTGGTCGATGAGCCCGCCGCCGGGATGACGCCTGCCGAACGTGAGCATACGACAGACTTGTTGAAACGGGCCGCCAAGACCCGCGCCGTGGTGGTGATCGAGCATGATATGGAGTTCATCCGCCGTCTGGATTGCCGCGTCACCTGCCTGCATGAAGGCTCCGTGCTGGCCGAAGGCTCGCTCGATTACGTGACCAAGAACCAGCAGGTCATTGATGTCTATCTGGGGCGCTGAGAGATGCTGAAAGTTGAAGATCTGACATTGCATTACAGCGCCTCGCAAATCCTCTGGGGGGTGTCGCTGGAGGCGCGCGTGGGCGCGGTCACGGCCGTGATGGGCACGAATGGCGTTGGAAAGACATCGCTTTTGCGCGCCATCGCGGGCCGCCACCCGTATTCCGGCGGCAAGATCACGCTTGACGGGCAGGTGCTGGATCATCCGACAGCGGCGCAGGCGGCGCGGGCTGGTATCGCATATGTGCCACAGGGGCGCGAGGTGTTTCCACTGCTGACCGTGACCGAGAACCTGCAGACGGGCTTTGCCTGCCTGCCACGTTCCGAGCACAAGATCCCGCCCCGCATCTACGAGTTGTTCCCGGTACTCGAGCAGATGAAGAACCGGCGCGGGGGGGATTTGTCGGGCGGGCAACAGCAACAGCTTGCGATTGCGCGGGCGCTGATTGCCAAGCCGAAGGTGCTGCTGCTGGACGAGCCGACCGAGGGCATCCAGCCCAATATCATCAAGCAGATCGGCAAGGTGATCGAACTGTTGCGCGAAGAGGGCGAAATCGCGATTGTGCTGGTCGAGCAATATTTCGATTTTGCCTATGGGCTGGCAGATGAATTTTGCGTCCTCAATCGCGGTGAGGTGGTGCTTGCCCAGCCAGCAAGCGCAGTGACGAAAGAGCAGATCCTCGCACGCGTCTCGATCTGATGCTGTCGCAGCGCACGGAAAATTGCGCGCGCAGCAGGCCCGAAGCTGTGATATTTTGCGCAGAAGAATCGGAGAGAAAACTCCGGTCAGAGCAGTATCCAGAGGCAAACCATGCGACTTTTCGTCCCCATTCTGGCCGCGATCCTGATGATCGTGCCCCTTACCGCTGCGCAGGCAGCCCCCGCAGAATGCAGCACCCGGATCGACGGGGAACCCGTCACGATCTTTTTCAATACCGATGATCCGAGCTTTTCCTCGTTTCGCGAGCGCTATCTGCGGCGCAACCGGACGGCCTGTCCCGGCGCGGTTGTCATCACCTATCTGACCCCGGATCTGAGCGCCGACGAACGCGAGGTGTTCTGCGCCAATTACGACGAGACGCAGAAAAGCTATTCGCAGCCTGCCCTTGGCAAGCGCGACAGTTTCGGGCGTTGCGCGGAACCGTCGCGGACCTGCCAACTCGTCAACACGACCAAAGATGAAGCCATGGCACTTGCAGGGCTTGGGCAGCAGGCACCCGGCGAAAGCCGGTTGCGCAGCACGCTCAGCACGCTGACGCATAGTTCGGGCGCGATGATCCTGTCGGGGAATGGTGCCGCACTCGTTAACGCGATCAGCCAGACCGGGGCGGTTGTCGGCTCTGCATTGGCCAGTCCGGCAGTGCTGGCAGGGGCGGCGGCCAGTGTCGTCGTGATCGGGGGCGCTGTCTATCTCTGCGCCGATGACACCTGATCTCAGAGCGCAACCATATCGACCGCATGCGCGGCGGACTGCGCGCCTGCGGTGCGCAAGGCGCCGCGCACCGGGGCGGCATCGGCATAATCTCGCCCGATGGCGACGGTGATGTAGTCCTCGCCCGCCCATTGGGCATTGGTCGGGTCATATTCGACCCAGCCCTGCGTGATCCCGCACCAGGCCATGACCCAGCCATGCATCGCATCGACCCCGGCCAGTCGCCTCATGCCCGGTGGCGGCGTGGTGCGGATGAATCCCGAGACATAGCCCGCGGGGATGCCCAATGCGCGCAGCCCGCAGATCATGATCTGTGCGAAATCCTGACAGACCCCGCGCCGGGCGGCAAAGGCCGTGGCGGGCGCGGTCATCACATCGGTTGCCTCTGCATCAAAGGTCATCTGAGAATGAATCGCCTGCCCCAGTGCAGCGACCACCTCGCGCACAGTTTGGCCGGGTTGGCAGACAGACTGCGCGAAGGTCGCGATTTCCGGCTCTGGCGGAATACGCGGGGAAGGACTGCGAAAATGCAGCGGCGAATCCGGGGCCATCCCTGCCGCCATGACCTCGGGCGCGAGCGCGTTCAGCCGGGGTGAAATATCCATTGCGCTGACCGCAATGCGTTCGGCCCGGACCGACAGATGGAAACTGATCGCCTCGACCGGTCGGTGCCATGCGACCAGCGTGGTGGCATTGCCGAAATAATCCACCATTTCGCGGCGTTCCTGTGGCGGGGGCGTGATGGTCAGCAAGCGGCGCTGCACGCGCTGGTTGGGCCTGTCCGAGGGCAAGAGCCGCAGCAGGTTGCGCACATGGTCCGAGGCGGCGGGGTAGCTATGGTCCAGACGAAGGCGGATGTCGTAGCGCATGGCGTCACCTGAAATAGCGCGCGGAAAGCCGGTCCGAGACGGTCGCAAGACGCGCCCGGAACCGCGCAAGTTCTTCTTGCGACAAATCCGCCGGATCGGCCACGCGCAGATCCGTGTCCATTTCAAGCAGGAGCTTCTCGACAGTGCTGAGCCGGTCGCGGTCGGACTCATGGGGCAGCTGCGCGATATGAGCGCGCATTTCACTGATCTGGTAGAGTACCCCGCGAGGATTGTCCGGGTCCAGCACCAGCAGGTCGAGCACGGTCTCGCGCGACGGCCCGAAGCGATACCGGCGCTGATGCGTCATGATGCAGTCACCGGTCTCAATGGCGATCTCGAAAATGCCGGGCGCGGACTCCGTTGTGGCGAAGCTCATGAGTTGCAAGAGCATGGCATCGGCACGTTCCTGTGCGCGGCCCAGTGACAGAAAACGCCAGCCGAGATAGCGATACATATTCTCATGCACCAGACCCGAAAAACCCGAGAGCTTGCGCAACAACACGGACATGGCGCGCGCCGCGTCATCGCCCGCTGCGACCACCTGGGCAAATCTGGCGGTCGTCTTCGCCAGATCATTGAGGGCCTGCCAGCCATCCGGCGAAAACCGGTCGCGCACCTTCGAGGCCGCCATGCGCGCGGCCGCGATCAGTTCGGACAGCGCCTCTGGTACCGGGCGGTCCGGCGCGATGCCGAGACTTGCCAGATAGGCAGCCAGCATATCAAGGCGCGGCTCGTTGCTGTCACCGGTTTCGGCCAGACGCAGGTGATAGGCGCGCAAAAGCCGGATCGCGCCTTCGGTGCGTTCAACATAGCGGCCCAGCCAATAGAGATTATCCGCCGCGCGCGCAGGCAGAATCCCGGCGGTTTCGCGCTCGAAAACTGCCGTTGGCGCCAAACTATCCGGCGGCACCGCGCGCGGGGCCATGACCCAGACATCAGCAACCGATCCGCCTGCCTGCATCGCAAGCGCATTTGTATCATCGCTCTTGCCGATCCGCGCATATCCACCGGGCATGAAGGTCCAGCCCTGTGCCGTGCGGGTCGCAAAAACCCGGATTGTCATCGGACGCGGCACCAATCGACCATTGGACCAGACCGGTGTGGTCGATAACCTCACTGCCTGTTGCGCAACCAGATTATGTCCGTTGCGGCCGATCCAGTCCTCCAGCGGCCAGTCAGCCATCGTCAGATTGGCCGCGCCCAGGGCCGCGTCCGCGCCCGCCGCGAAAGGCAATGTCTTTTCCAGCGCGCTGCCGATGATCATGCTCTTGGCATGAGCCTGCACATGAGCGCGCTCGGCGGGTTGGCCGCACCACCATGTCGCGATATTAGGCAATATCAGCGTCTCGCCCAGCAGGTGGCGCGCAATGCGGGGAAAGAAGGCCATGAAAGCGCGGGTTTCCAGAACCCCGCTGCCGGGGGCGTTGATCAGGTTCAACCCGCCCTGCCGGAATGCGCCCAGCAATCCGGGCGTGCCAAGCTGTGACGCCTCCATCAGTTCCAGCGGGTCCACGAATTCGTCGTCGATGCGCCGCCAAAGCAGCCCCAGCGGCTCCAGACCGCGCACGGTGCGCACCATGGCTTGCCCGTTCTCGACGATCAGATCCTCGCCTTCGAGCAGCATCAGCCCCAGATAGCGGGCGATATAGGTGTGCTCGTAATAGGTGTCATTATTCGGCCCCGGCGTCAGGATCGCCATATGGCGGCCCTCGCCCGCCAGCGCTTCCATCGTGGCGCGGAAGCTGCGGAAGAACCCGGCCAGTCGGCGCAGATTGCTGCGCGGGAAAGGGTCCGTGAAGATCCGTGTGGCCGCCATGCGGTTTTCAAGTGCGAAACCCGCGCCTGACGGGGCCTCGGTCCGGTCGCCCAGCACGAAGAATGACCCGTCGGGCGAGCGCCCGATCTCAAACGCCAGATGATGCAGCCAATGCCCCGAAGCCGGTGTCGTGCCGACCAGCGGATGCAGCCAATGCGGATTTCCGGCCACGAGTTCGGCAGGCAGATGACCCTCGGCCACCAGTTGCGCGGACCCATAGAGGTCGGCCACGATCCGTTCCAGCAGGTCTGCACGCTGCGCAAGGCCGTCGCAGATGGTCTGCCATTCGGCATCGGAGATCAGCACCGGTACATGGCTGAGCGGCCATGACCGCTCTTGCGCGGGACCGCCCGAGTAGAGCCGGAAATAGACGCCCGCATCGCGCAGATACTGGTCGCCGCGCGCGAAGCGGGACTCAATCTCTTGCGGCGAGAGCGCCGTCATCTGGTCGATGAAAGCCCGCCAGACCGGGCGCATATTGCCCTGCGCATCAAACAACTCATCCGCAACGCCCGCGCGTGGCGTATAGTCCTGCAGGACAGGCGGCAGAGGATGATGCAGCGGCTCGCTCATCACGCGGTCATACAGAAGCGCCGCGCCGCAAGTCCAGTGTCATCGGAAACTCGGGATGCGGCACTTCGGGCGCGGGCTGGTAGGCCCCGGTGGAATGGCCCAACGCCTCGAACCGCGCAAGGCGGCGGGCTTCGGCCTCGTAGCCATTCACAGGGAAAGTGTCATAGTTCCGTCCCCCCGGATGGGCGACGTGATAGACGCAGCCCCCCAGCGCGCGCCCGGTCCATGTGTCATAGATGTCAAAGGTCAGGGGCGCATTAACCGGCAACACCGGGTGCAGCGCCGCTGCGGGCTGCCATGCCTTGAAACGCACACCGCCAACGCTTTCTCCCGAGATGCCGGTTTTCGCCAGCGGCACCGGGCGCTGGTTGCACATCACGCGGTAGCGGTCCTGATGCAATGTGGTCAGCCGCACCTGCAGGCGCTCGACGGAGCTGTCGGTATAGCGCACCGTCCCGCCAATCGCGCCGGTTTCGCCCAGCACATGCCACGGCTCCAGCGCCTGACGCAGTTCCAGATGCACATCATCAACCTCAATCTGCCCGCAGAAGGGGAAACGGAACTCGGCCTGCGCGCGGAACCATTCAGGGTCCATGTCAAAGCCGTGCGCGCGAAGATCGTCAAGAAGCGACAGGAAATCCTGCCAGACGAAATGCGGCAGCATCATGCGGTCATGCAGCACCGTGCCCCAGCGCACCGGGTTTGACCGCACCGGATCTTGCGCCACCCGCGCGATGATGGCGCGGATCAGCAGTTGCTGGGCAAGGTTCATGCGCGGATGGGGCGGCATCTCAAAGCCACGGAACTCGACCAGCCCCAGCCGCCCGGTGGGGCCATCAGGCGAGTAAAGCTTGTCGATGCAGATTTCGGCGCGATGGGTGTTGCCGGTGACGTCGATCAGGATGTTCCGGAGCAGCCGGTCCACCAGCCAAGGCGGCGGCAGCGGGCCGCCTGCGACCGGATCGCCGATCTGGGATAGAGCGATTTCCAGTTCATACAGGCTGTCATGGCGCGCTTCATCAATGCGCGGGGCCTGTGACGTGGGGCCGATGAACAGCCCCGAAAACAGATAGCTGAGCGAGGGATGACGCTGCCAGATCAGGATCAGCGATTTCAGCAGATCCGGGCGGCGCAGGAAGGGGCTGTCCTCCATCGTCGCCCCACCGACGACGACATGATTGCCCCCGCCCGTGCCCGTATGGCGTCCGTCGATCATGAACTTGTCGGCACCCAGACGGCAATTGCGCGCTTCCTCATAGATCGCCTCGGTCGTGGCCACACAATCGTCCCAGCTATGGGCAGGGTGAACATTGACCTCGATCACACCGGGATCCGGGGCCACGCGGATCACGTTCAGGCGTGGATCATCGGGGGGCGCATAGCCTTCGATATGGATGGGCAGGCCCAGCTCCTGCGCGGTTGCCTCTGCGGCGTAGATCAGGTCGAGATAATCCTCCAACTCTTCGCAGGGCGGCATGAACAGGCACAGACGCCCGTCACGCGGCTCGATGGCGATGGCGGTGCGCACCTCGCTTTCAGAGGGATCGCCGCTGCCCTGCGCGACCATGGCCTGACGATGCGTGTCATCTGCTTTCAGCGCGCCGTCCTGACGGTGCCCCTGCGACACCGCCGGGGTCATGGCGTCCTGTTCGGCCTGCTCGCGCGCCGCGCGGGTGTCATTGCTGTCGTGATAATCGGGCAGCGGGTCCAGCGGGCGCGACGTGTCTGCGGGGTAGCTGTAGGGGTATTGCGCAGGCGGAATATAGGGCAGACTGCCCAATGGCAGGCGGAAGCCTACCGGGCTGTCGCCGGGCACCAGAAACAGCTTGCCACGACGGGGTTTCCACATCTCCGAGCGCCAGCGCGGGGCTGATGCCGCACTTTGCCAGCGCTGGATCGGCAGCACGAAACCCGCCGGCTCGGTCAGACCTCGCGCAAAGACGCGCGCGATGCGGGCGCGGGCCTCGGCATCCTTCAACTCGGAATTCTCGGGCGAGACATTGGGGGGCAGGTTGGCTTCTTTCAGGATCCATTCTGCCGGGTCTTCATAGGCGGGCTGCGCGTGGTCCGGCGTGATCCCCAGCTTCTCGGCAAAGCCTTGCATGAAAGCGCCCGCCTGTTCGGCGCTGGCCCCGTAATCGACCGCTTCCTGAGCGACCAAGGCCGGGTCGCGCCAGACGGATTTCCCGTCGCGCCGCCAGTAGAGCGAGAATGTCCAGCGCGGCAAGGTTTCGCCGGGATACCATTTGCCCTGCCCGTAATGCAGGAACCCCTGCGGCGCGAAGCGTTCGCGCAACCGCCGGATCAGCTTGTCAGCCAGATCGCGCTTGGTGGGGCCGACCGCATCCGTGTTCCATTCGGCGCTCTCAAAATCATCAATCGAGACGAAGGTCGGCTCACCTCCCATGGTCAGGCGCAGATCGGCGGCATTCAGCGCCGCATCGACCTTTTCGCCCATCGCATTCAGCCGGTCCCATGCTTCATCACTGAAAGGCTTGGTGATGCGCGGATGCTCGGCAACGCGACTCACCTTCATGTCAAAATCGAAGCTGACCTGTGTTTCGGGCGATCCACTGAAGCCGCCGGTGATGGGCGCTGCATTGCGGTAATGCGGCGTTGCGGCTAGGGGAATATGGCTTTCACCCGTCAAAAGGCCCGATGTCGGGTCCAGCCCGATCCAGCCTGCGCCGGGGATATAGGCTTCGACCCAGGCGTGCAGATCGGTGAAATCGACCTCGGTGCCGGAAGGGCCATCAAGCGCCTTCACGTCCGGGGCAAGCTGGATCAGGTAGCCGGACACAAACCGCGCCGCGACCCCCAGATGGCGCAGCGCCTGCACCAGAAGCCAGCTCGAATCGCGGCACGAGCCTTCGGCCTGGGCCAGCGTTTCCTCGGGCGTCTGCACACCGGGTTCCATGCGGATGGTGTAATTCACCACCTCGCTGACGCGGCGGTTCAGCATGACAAGGAAATCGACCGTGATCATCGCCTCGCGCGGGATCGTGTCGAGAAAGCCAGCAAGCAGCGGCCCGGCAGCTTCGGCGCGCTTGTAGATCACAAGATCTTCGGCAAGATCGGCGGGGTAGTCGAAGGGCCATTTCTCGGCCCCTTCCTCGGTGAAGAAATCAAACGGGTTATAGACCGACATATCGGCGGTCAGATCGACCTCAATCTTCAACTCGGTGACGGGTTCGGGAAAGACGAAGCGCGCCAGCCAGTTGCCATAGGGGTCTTGCTGGTGATTGACGAAATGCCCAGCCGGAGAGACCTTGAGACTATGCGCCAGAACCCGCGTGCGCGAATGCGGCGCAGGGCGCAAGCGGATGATCTGTGGCCCGAGCATCACCGGGCGATCATAGATGTAATGGGTCAGGTGATATATACTGGCATGAATCGCCATCTGGGTCCGTCCGTTCGCTGCGCCTGTCGACCTGACCCTAGCCCGGTTCGCGGAATTGTCTGCCCCCTTGACAGGAGATTGCGGCTTTTGAGGGCGCGTCGTGACAAAAATGCCTGTCCGTTAGGCGCAAGCCCAGTCAGCGAAGCCGATGGCCTGTGGTCTTGTCGAAGAGGAATATCGCTGCCGAATCCGCCTGCACCGCAATAGATGCGCCGGGGCGTTCGACATGGGTGCCATCGGCCTCGATCACCAGCTTGGGCTGGCCGTCGCGCAGGCAGTGGATAAAGGACACCCCGCCCAGCGCCTCGGTCATCTCGACGCGGTGCGTACCACCTGCCACGATCTGCAGGTCCTGCGGGCGGAACCCGGCAACAAGTTCGGACACATGCCCTGGGCATTTGCAGGGGATTACAGCGTCGCCCAGCGCGGGCACGATGATCCCCCCCTCGGCAGGCTGCGCGTCCAGCAGGTTCATCGCAGGCGACCCGATGAAGCCTGCCACAAACAGATTGTCGGGGTCGCGATACAGTTCCAAGGGCGCGCCCACCTGTTCCACCTTGCCCGCGCGCAACACCACGATCTTGTCCGCCAGCGTCATGGCTTCGACCTGATCATGGGTCACATAGATCATCGTCGCGCCGATTTCGCGGTGCAACCGCGCCAGTTCCACCCGCATCTCGACCCGCAATTCCGCATCGAGATTCGAGAGTGGTTCATCGAACAGGAACACCTCGGGGCCGCGCACGATGGCGCGTCCGATGGCGACGCGCTGGCGCTGCCCGCCCGAAAGCGCCTTTGGCTTGCGGTCCAGATAGGGGCCGAGTTTCAGAATCTCTGCCGCCCGCCCCACCTTCTCGCGAATCTCGGCCTTGGGATAGCCGTTCATCTTCAGCCCGAATCCCATATTCTCGGCGACCGACATATGCGGATAAAGTGCATAGGTCTGAAACACCATCGCCACGCCGCGCTGCGCCGGGTCCAGCCGCGTCACATCGCGCGACCCGATACGGATTTCCCCGCCCGAGGTCTCTTCCAGCCCCGCGATCATGCGCAAAAGCGTGGATTTCCCGCAGCCCGAGGGGCCGACAAAAACGCAGAACTCGCCCGGTTCAATCGCCAGATCGACCCCGTGGATCACCTGCGTTTCGCCGTATTTCTTGATGACACTGGACAGATTGACGCCAGACATGGTTCAGGCCCTTTTCCGGAGTTGCGATGCGTCTTCCTCTGGGAAGCGCCATGTTTCGGTTTCCTGTGCGATGGTCTGCGCGATGCTCTGGACCTTTGGTACCAGATCTTCCAATGCGGCCAATGACATGCGCGCGGTGGTCGAGGTCACGGAGAGCGCCCCCAGCACCCCCCCGCGCGACGACAGGATCGGCAGCGCCACGCAGATGATGCCGGGTTCGTGCTCTTCATCGTCGAAGGCAAAACCGCGGGCGCGGATCAGGTCCAGCTCGGCCCGCATCGCCTCTGGCGTTGTCAGGGTCTTGGCCGTGAACCGGTGCCAGCTTTGCTGCGCAAGGATGCTGGGCAACCGGTCTTGCGGCAGATGCGCCAGCATCGCCTTGCCGACGCCCGTGCAATAGGCCGGACCGACCTTGCCCGCCTGGCTATACATCGGGATCGGATCGCGGGCATTGCGCTTGTCCACATACAGCACTTGCGCATGATCAAGCTGCGCCAGATGCACCGTCTCGCCCACTTCGCTTGAGAGCTGGTCCAGATAGGGCCGTGCAATGGGGGCAAGCGAGCTTTGCTGCCAGGCGACATGCGCAAGCCGCACCAGCCGGATGCCCAGCGAATAGGTCGCGCGGTCCGGGTCAAAGGCCAGCATGCCCTGACTGACCAGCGTCTGCAGCAACCTGTAAAGCGTGGCCTTGGGATAGGGGCTCTGGTCCAGCAGGTCCGAAAAGCGCACCGGCCGACCATGCCCCGCGACCAGATCAAGCACCTCAAGCGCCTTGGCAACTGTTCCGTCTGATGCGGCTGCGCTCATCACCCCTCCCAAGGCGGACACAAACATTCCCTTGACAAACCGTAACGAGTCGCGCCATCTTTTTCAATATGTAAAAACTAGTCTCAAATAGTGAAACCTGCAAGGGAGGAAATCATGCGGTTCACACTCAAGAGCGCGGCGGCAACGCTGGCGCTGACAACGGCACTGGCAATGCCTGCAAGCGCCGAGCTGACCGGAAATCTGCGCATCTTCTTCAACGATCAGAACCCCGCACCCAAAGAAGCGATGGAAGGTATGGTCGAGCGTTTTCAGGCCATGCACCCGGACCTGAATATCGAACTGACCCTGATCGACCGTGAAGCCAACAAGACCCAGATCCGCAACTACCTGACCGCCAACGCGCCTGACGTGAACGGCTGGTATGCAGGCAACCGGATGCGTCCTTACGTCAATGCAGGACTGTTCGAGGATGTCTCGGACCTGTGGGACGGCCCGATGGGCGAGGAACTGGCCTCGACCCGGCCCGCGCTGACATTGGATGGCAAGCAATGGGGCGTGCCCTACAGCTATTACCAGTGGGGCATCTATTACCGACAGGACATTTTCGAGGAACTTGGCCTGTCCGTGCCAACCACTTGGGAAGAGGAAAAGGCCAATTGTCAGGTAATTCTGGATTCGGGCCGCAAATGCTACACGATCGGCACGCGCTTCCTGTGGACGGCGGGCGGCTGGTTCGACTATCTGAACCTGCGCACCCATGGCTATGATTTCCACATGGCCCTGACAGCCGGTGAAATCGAATGGACTGACGACCGCGTGCGCGAAACCTTCGCCAAATGGCGCGAGTTGATCGATATGGGCGCCTTCATCGACGATCATACGGCCTATACTTGGCAGGAAGCCCAGCCCTTCCTGGTGAATGGCGAGGCCACGGCCTATCTGATGGGCAACTTCCTTGTCGCGCCGCTGCGTGAAGCGGGTTTGACCGATGACCAGCTTGGGTTCTATCAGTTCCCCGAGATCACGCCGGGCATCCCAATGGCCGAGGACGCCCCCACTGACACGCTGCATATCCCGGCACAGGCCCAGAACAAGGAAGCCGCCCGCGCTTTCCTGCAATATGTGGCCAGCGCCGAGAACCAGACCATCGTCAATGACGTGCTGGGGCAACTGCCGATCAACCGCAACGCGTCCGTGGCCGATGACAAGTTCATTCAGGCGGGTTTCGAGATGCTGTCGAATGCAACCGGCGGCATCGCGCAGTTCTTTGATCGCGACACGGATGCGGAAATGGCCTCGGCGGGGATGGAAGGGTTTCAGGAATTCATGGTCCTGCCCGACAATCTGGACGATATCCTGAACCGTCTGGAACAGGTTCGCCAGCGCGTGATCGCACAATAATACAAAGAACTCCTCCCAGGGGGCGGCCTTCCGGGGTCGCCTCCAACCTCACAGACAGGGGCCGGGCATGTCGATCTCATCCGATACCGAGACCAGAGGCTGGTGGCATCGCAACCAGATGCAGCTTGCGCCGTGGCTGTTTCTCGCCCCCGGCATTGCGTTTTTCGCACTCTATGTGATCTATCCGATCTTCCAGAGCTTCAATATCAGCTTCTACCGCTGGGATGGTCTGGGCGAACCTGTGCCTGTCGGCTTCGAGAATTACCGCCAGTTGCTGGATGACCGCGCTTTCTATGTGTCATTGCGCAACAACGTCAAATGGCTGCTGCTCTACCTGCTGGCCATCCCCGGTGGACTGTTCATCGCCCTGTTCCTGAACCAGCAGATGCGCGGAATGCGGCTTTATAAGTCACTGTTTTTCTTTCCCTTCGTGATCTCTCAGGTCGTGGTCGGGCTGGTCTTTGCATGGTTCTACAACCCCGCGATTGGCCTCTGGAATCCGCTGATCGGGCTTTTCGGTTTCTCGCCCATGAATGTGCTGGGCAACCCCAACACGGTGACTTACGGCATCATCGCCGCCGGGCTATGGCCACAGATTGCCTATTGCATGATCCTGTATCTGACCGGCCTGAACGCCGTTGACCCTGAACAGGTCGAGGCTGCCCGGCTGGATGGCGCAAAAGGCTGGAAAATGCTGTGGTATGTGATCCTGCCGCAACTCAAGCCCGCAACCTTCATCGCAGTGGTGGTGACCGTGATTGGTGCCTTGCGCAGCTTCGACATGATCTCGGTCATGACCAATGGCGGGCCATTCGGGTCCAGCCGTGTGCTGGCCTATTACATGTTCGAGGTCTCGCTCTCGGAATACGGTTTCCGCATGGGTTACGGCGCGGCCATCGCGGTGGTGCTGTTCCTGATCATGCTGGTCTATATCGCGTTCTTCCTGTGGCGCATGTGGCGCGAAGAAAGAGGCTCCTGATGGCGTGGCGCGAGGACGTGAATGCGATCTGCGCATCCCTTCCGGGAGCGGAATGCTCGGACCCTTGGGGCGGCGGACATGACTGCTGGAAAGTCGGCAGCAAGATGTTCGCGGTTCAGGGGGTGGAGCCGGGTCTGTCGGTCAAATGCCCCGATATCGAGACTGCCGAGATGCTGCGCGAAACGACAGATGCCACCCGCGCCCCCTATTTCCACCGCTCCTGGGTCAAGCTTCCCGAAGGCACGGATCTGGAGGAGGCAGCGCATCGTATCCGCGTCTCCTACGCCGTGATCCGCAAAAGCCTTACAAGAAAGCTGCAAGCCAGCCTGCCCGCATGGGAGGAAAACTGAGATGTTCCCGACCCCCGTCGAACGCCGCTCTGCCGCAGTGCAGGCCACCTATAGGGCACTGGTGCCGCTGGCGCTGATCCTGTGGCTCTTGCCGCTCCTGATGGTCGCGCTGTTTTCCGTCAAACCAGATGCCGATTTCACCCAAGGCAATCTCTGGGGCCTGCCCTCGTCCTTCGCGGGCTTCGAGAATTACACCCGTGTCTTCACCGACAGCGCCATGCCACGCTATCTGCTGAACTCGGTCTTCATCACTGTTCCGACCGTAATCGGGGCCGTCGCGCTGTCCTGCATGACAGGCTTTGCGCTGGGGGTGTACCGCTTCAAGGGCAATATCTGGCTGTTCTTCATGTTCGTGGCGGGCAATTTCGTGCCCTTCCAGATCCTGATGGTGCCGGTGCGCGACCTGACGCTGAACATGGGGCTTTATGATACACGGCTCGGGCTGGTGCTGTTCCATATCGCCTTTCAGACCGGGTTCTGCACGCTTTTCATGCGCAATTTCATCCGCGCCCTGCCCCGCGAACTGATCGAGGCCGCGCGTGTTGAGGGTGTCAGTGAGATCCGCATCTTCTGGTATGTGGTGCTGCCCCTGATGCGCCCTGCCATTGCCGCGCTCTCTGTGCTGATCTTCACCTTCATCTGGAACGATTATTTCTGGGCCGTGGTGCTGACCCAAGGCGTGGAAACCCAGCCCGTGACCGCCGGGATCACCGCCTTCAACAGCCAGTTCCGCGCCGCCTATCACATGATGAGCGCAGGCTCGATCATTGCCGCCTTGCCGCCTGTGATGATGTTCTTCCTGATGCAGAAACACTTCATCGCGGGCCTTACTCTCGGAGCCGTCAAATGACGAAAATTGCCTTCATCGGGGCCGGGTCCACGGTCTTCATGAAAAATCTGATCGGGGATGCGCTGCTGCGCCCTGCCCTGTCAGACGCCCATATCGCGCTGATGGATATCGACAGCGCCCGGCTGGAGGAATCGGCGCTGGTCGCGCGCAAACTCGTGGCCTCGCTTGGCGTGGCCGCGCGCATCTCGGCCACGACCGACCGCCGCGCGGCGCTCGATGGGGCGGATTTCGTCATCGTCGCCTTCCAGATCGGCGGCTACAAGCCCTGCACAGTCACGGATTTCGAGATCCCCAAGGCCTACGGGTTGCGCCAGACCATTGCCGACACACTCGGCATCGGCGGGATCATGCGCGGGCTGCGCACGGTCCCGCATCTCTGGGCACTCGCGCAGGACATGCGCACGCTCTGCCCGGACGCGCTGATGCTGAACTATGTCAACCCCATGGCGATCAACACCTGGGCGCTGGCCGCGCGCTACCCGGATGTGAAACAGGTCGGCCTGTGCCATTCCGTGCAGGGAACCGCCTTTGAGCTGGCGCGCGATCTGGGGCTGGATGTGACTGACCTGCGCTACCAGGCCGCAGGCATCAATCACATGGCCTTTTACCTCTCGCTGGAAGCCCGCGACGGTGCAGGCTGGCGCGACCTCTACCCCGCGCTGCGTGAAGGCTACCGCGCGGGCCGTATCCCGCTCGAAAGCCACTGGAACCCGCGCTGCCCCAATCTAGTGCGCTACGAGGTGATGGAGCATTTCGGCCATTTCGTGACGGAGTCCTCGGAACATTTCGCCGAATATGTGCCCTGGTTCATCAAATCCCACCGCCCCGACCTGATCGAGCAGTTCCGCGTCCCGCTCGATGAATACCCCAAGCGCTGCGAAGAACAGATCGCCGCATGGGGCGCGCAGGCTGAGGCGCTGAAATCCGCCCCGCGCATCGAACACAAAGCCTCGAACGAATATGCCGCCACGATCATGGACAGCATCGTGACCGGCACGCCCTCGGTGATCTACGGCAACCATGCCAATCAGGGCTACATCCCGCAACTGCCCCATGGCGCCGCCGTCGAAGTGCCCACACTGGTCGATTCCAACGGCCTTCAGCCCACGGTCGTCCCCGACCTGCCCCCGCATCTCATCGCCCTCATGCGCACCAACCTGAACGTGCAGGAATTAACCGTGCAGGCGCTCTTGACCGAGAACCGCGAGCATATCTACCACGCCGCCATGCTCGACCCGCATACGGCGGCAGAGCTGGACCTGCGCCAGATCCGCGCGCTGGTCGATGATCTGCTGAGCGCACATGGCGACTGGCTTCCTGACTGGTGCCATGCAAGGAAAGCCGCATGAGCTTCATCTTGCCAAAAATACTCAAACACACCCTCACCACCCGGAGCAACACATGACCCCGATCTACCCCGACCTAAAAGGCGCATCAGTCTTTATAACCGGCGGCGGCTCTGGCATCGGTGCGGGCTTGAGCGAAGCTTTCTTGCGGCAAGGGTCCAAACTCGCTTTCGTGCAGCGCTCGGACGCCACCGCCTTCTGCGACGAGATGGAACAGAAAACCGGCAACCGCCCCCTGTTCATCGCCTGTGACATCACTGATCCAGACGCGCTGAAAGCCGCCATCGCGCAGGCGGCCGCAACGCATGGCCCGGTGCAGGTGCTGGTCAACAATGCCGCCAATGACCAGCGCCACAGACTCGCCGATGTGACCGAGGATTTCATGGACTGGGCGCTGGCGATCAATTTCAAATGCTATGTCACCGCCTGTCAAGCCGTCGTGCCAGCGATGCAGAAGGCGGGCAAAGGCTCGATCATCAACATCACCTCGATCAGCTACATGATGGGCAATGCGGGCTATCCGATCTACACTGCTGCCAATTCCGCGCTGAACGGGCTGACCCGCAGCCTTGCGCGCGAATTTGGCCCTGACCGCATTCGCGTCAATGCGCTGGCACCGGGCTGGGTGATGACCCCCAAACAGATGGAAAAATGGGTCACACCCGAAGGGCTGGCCGCACATCTTGCGCGCCAATGCCTGCCCGATACGCTGAACCCGGACGATATTGCAGGCGGGGTGTTGTTTCTTGCCTCTGACGCAAGCCGCGCCATGACAGGTCAGGCGCTGGTCATTGATGGCGGGGTTGTGGTGACAGGATGAGCGCGCCCGGAACCGATAGTCCCGACTGGATCGCCGTCGATTGGGGCACTTCGCATCTGCGGGTCTGGGCGATTGCCGGTGATACCGTCATCCGGGCGGGGCAGTCCGATCAGGGCATGGGCAAACTCGGTCCATCAGAGTTCGAGGGCGCGCTTCTCGCACTCGTCGCCGAGTGGCTCCCCGAAGGCAAGGTCACACCGGTTCTCTGCGCAGGCATGGTCGGCAGCCGTCAGGGCTGGGTCGAGGCCCCGTATCGCGCAGTCCCCTGCACGCCCCTTGGAGAGACTCTCGCCCGCGCCCCCACCCGCGACGCGCGCTTGCAGGTCCATGTCGTCTCGGGGCTCAAACAGGCGCGCCCCGCAGATGTGATGCGCGGTGAGGAAACCCAGATCGCGGGCTATCTCGCCCTCAATCCCGGCTGGGACGGGGTGATCTGCCTGCCCGGAACGCATAGCAAATGGGTCCATCTCAGCGCAGGCGAAGTGGTCAGCTTCCAGACTTTCCTGACCGGCGAGGCTTTCGCGCTGCTGTCGGAACACTCGGTGCTGCGCCACGGCCTGTCCGGCTGGGACGCGGCGGGCTTCACAGTGGGGCTGGCACAGGGGCTGGAGCGTCCCGAACGCCTGCTGGCACGTCTCTTCACTCTACGCGCCGAGGGGCTTCTCGACGGGCTTTCCCCTGCCCTTGCCCGCGCGCGGCTTTCGGGTCTGTTGATCGGGGCCGAAATCGCATCGGCCAAACCCTACTGGCTGGGCCAGACGGTCACGGTGCTTGGGGCAGGTGCACTGAGCCAACTCTATGTTCAGGCGCTCGAAACCCTGTCCGTGCCGGTCACGTCCCATCCGGCGGATGACACCACGCTTGCCGGGCTGAAACTGGCCCGAAAGCGCCTTTTGCAACAGGAAAAGCTATGCGCGAACTGATTGCCATCCTGCGCGGGATCACGCCACGAGAGGCAGTGCCCATCGCCCGCGCTCTTGTCGAGGCCGGGATCACAAAGATCGAAGTCCCGCTGAACTCGCCCGACCCCTATGACAGTATCGCCGCCATGATCACGGCCTGCGGCTCGGACGCGCTGATCGGTGCAGGCACCGTTCTGACCGAGGCTCAGGTTCACGATCTCGCGCGGATCGGTGCGCAGCTTGTTGTCTCGCCGGATTGCAATGCGCAGGTCATCACAGCCACACGCGCGGCCGGGATGCTCAGCTATCCCGGCATTCTGACGCCCACGGAAGCCTTTACCGCCATTCGCGCAGGCGCGAGCGGGCTGAAACTCTTTCCCGCCTCGTTGGTAGGCGCAGACGGGCTCAAGGCGATGCGTGCCGTGCTGCCCCGCGAAATGCCGGTCTATGCGGTGGGGGGGGTCGGCCCCGCCGATTTCGCGATATGGCGACAAGCAGGTGCAGCAGGTTTCGGCCTTGGCACTGCGATCTATGCGCCGGGGCTGTCGGCAGAGCAGGTCGCCGCGCGCGCTGGTGAAATCGTCACAGCATGGGATGGCTGCGCATGACGCCTCTGAACGATATCCGCTGCGAGTTGGGCGAAGGGGCATTCTGGCACCCGGAGCGACAGGAATTCTTCTGGTTCGACATTACAGGCCGCAAGTTGCATTCCCTCGCGTGTAGCTGGGATCTGGACGAGATGACTTCAGCGATGGGCTGGGTAGACATGCACCGCGCCGTGATCGCCACGGAAACCCGGCTGGCACTTTTTGACTATGCCTCAGGCGCGGTGCGCACGATTTGCGCGCTGGAGGCCGACAATGCCACCACCCGCTCGAATGACGGCCGCGCCGACCCGCAAGGCGGGTTCTGGATCAGCACAATGGGCAGACGCGCCGAGAAAGGCGCAGGCGCGATCTGGCGCTGGTATGGGGGCGAATTGCGCTGTCTGTTCCCGCAGATCACCATTCCCAACGCGATCAGCTTCCCGCCCGACGGCAAAAGCGCCTGTTTCACCGACACAGTGACGCGCAAGGTGATGCGCGTCGCACTCGATGCTGACGGCTGGCCTCAGGGCGCGCCTGTCTGCTGGCTCGACCTCAGCGCCGATGGGCTGAATCCCGATGGCGCGGTCTTTGACGCAAGCGGCAGGTTCTGGCTCGCGCAATGGGGCGTCGCGCGCGTCGCCTGCTACGCGCCCGATGGGCAATTCCTGCAGGCTGTAGACTTCCCCGCCCCGCATACATCCTGCCCAGCCTTTGGCGGTCCGGACCTGTCAGACCTCTACTGCACGACCGCCCGCGAAGGCCGCCAGAACCCCACCGCGCTCGATGGGGCAAGTTTCTGCGCCAAAGATATCACGCAGGGACAGCGCGAGCATCGCGTGATCCTCTGAGTTTCATCTTGCCAAAAATACTCAAACACCCCCTCTCCTACTGAAAACAGGTCCGACATGAAGCGCAGCCTTGGCGTTTGCTACTATCCCGAACATTGGCCGGACACCCTCTGGCGCGAGGACGCGCGCCGCATGGCAAAAGCAGGCCTGACATGGGTCAGGATCGGCGAATTTGCATGGTCACGGCTGGAACCGGAAGCGGGCCTGCTGCAATTCGACTGGCTGGACTGCGCCATTGCTGTGCTGGGCGAGGCCGGACTGAAGGTGGTGCTCGGCACGCCCACAGCCACCCCGCCACGCTGGATGATCGAGCGCCACCCCGACATGCTGGCCGTGGATCAAAACGGCAATCCGCGCAAATTCGGATCACGCCGGCATTACTGTTTCAGCCATTCGGGCTATCTGACCGAATGTCGCCGCATCACGCGGCTTCTGGGCGAACGCTACGGGCGCAACCCGCATGTCGCCGCCTGGCAGACCGACAATGAATATGGCTGCCATGACACGATCCTCAGCTATTCCGATGCCGCGCGCCACGCGTTCCGCGACTGGCTGGCGCAGAAATACCAAAGCACGGACGCGCTGAACCGCGCCTGGGGCAATGTGTTCTGGTCGATGGACTATCGCAGCTTCAATGATATCGACCTGCCCAACCTGACCGTGACCGAACCGAACCCCGCGCATGTGATGGATTTCCGGCGGTTCTCTTCGGATCAGGTGGTCGCGTTCAACCGCGCACAGGTGGAGGTGCTGCGCCCGCTGACCGATGCGCCGGTTGCCCATAATTATATGGGCCGGATCACGGAATTTGACCATTACAAGGTCGGGGCCGATCTCGATATCGCAAGCTGGGACAGCTACCCGATCGGCTTCCTGTCCGACCGGCTGGAAGCGACGCCCGCGCACAAGGCCACGTTCCTGCGTCAGGGCGACCCGGATTTTCAGGCCTTTCACCATGACCTGTATCGCAGCGTGGGCCGTGGCCGCTGGTGGATCATGGAACAGCAGCCCGGCCCGGTGAACTGGGCGCCCTATAACCCGATCCCGCTGCCCGGCATGGTGCGTCTGTGGACTTGGGAGGCCTTTGCCCATGGGGCCGAGGCCGTGTGCTATTTCCGCTGGCGGCAGGCCCCTTTCGCACAGGAACAGATGCATGCGGGACTATTGCGCCCCGACAGCGCGCCTGCACCGGGTCTGCTTGAGGCCGAAAAGGTCGCGCGCGAGCTGGCCGATGCACCGGAGGTCGGGGACAGCCCCGCTGATGTGGCGCTGATCTTTGACTACGCGAGTGCATGGGCCTGGGACACGCAGCCGCAAGGGGCGGATTTCGACTATTTCCGGCTGGTTTTTGCCTTCTACCGCGCACTACGACGGCTGGGGCTGAATATCGACATCCTGCCCCCCGACGCCGCCGATCTGTCGCGCTGGAAACTGGTGCTGGCGCCGGGGCTGTTCACCCTCTCGCCGGACCTGCGTGCTGCGCTACCCTCTTGCCCCGGTCAGGTCATCTTCGGCCCGCGCGCCAATTCCAAGACCCCGGATTTCGCGATCCCGGCGGATCTGCCCCCCGATCTGCCGGGCCTCAAGGCCAGGGTCACGCGCGTCGAAAGCCTGCCGCCAGGGATTGCCGTTGCCTTGGAAGGTGGCGGGCAGTTCCGGCATTGGGCCGAAGAGGTCGAGACCCGAGCGACCGTCCGCCTGCGCCGCGCCGATGGTCTGCCTGCACTGGTGCAAGGCGGAAACCTTGGCTATCTGGCGGGCTGGCCCTGTGACGCGACGCTGCACAGCCTGCTTGCGCAGCTTTGCGCCGACCAGGGTATTTCGACGCTGGACCTGCCCGAAGGGGTGCGCCGGCGCGCGACCAGCCGGGTTTGCTTCGGGTACAACTATGCACCATAACCCGTACGCTTTGTGGTGCCCACGACCCCCCCGGCGGGCGGGGGGCGCGACGCGCGCGGCTGAGATCAGCCGCGCAGAGTGCCGCCGGTGGCCTTGGTCACTTTCTCGATGATCTTGCGGCTGACCGCTTCGATATCTTCATCGGTCAGGCTGCGCGCTTGCGGTTGCAGGCGCACGCTGATCGCCAGCGATTTCTGCCCCGCGCCGAATTGCGCTTCCGCCTTGGGGCCGGTGAATTCGTCAAAGACCTGAACCCCTGCAATCAGCGCCTTGTCTGCCCCGCTGGCGGCATTGACGACGCTCAGCGCCTCGACCTGCGCGCCCATGACGAAAGCGAAATCACGGTCCACGGGTTGCAGCACAGATATCGCAAGCGGCGCGCGCGCGGTCTTGCGCGATTTCGGCAAGGGCGGGTTTTCCAGAAGCACCGAAAAGCCCATGACCGGTCCTTTCAGATCATAGGTTTTCAACAGGCGCGGGTGCAATTCACCATAGATCGCCAGCGGTAATTTCGGGCCGAGGCTGATCACGCCCGCGCGGCCCGGATGGAACCAGTCCGGCAGGTTACGGTGAATCTGTGCTTTTGCAGGTGCCCCGATGGCCGCAAGAACCGCCTCGGCATCCGCTTTCGCATCATAGAGATCGACATTACGGCGGCTGCCATAAGGGTCGCGCGGCGCAGTCGCCCCCACCAGAATCCCCGCAGCCTGCAGGCTTTGTTCGCCCGGTTCGCCCCCGGCAAAGACCGGTCCGACCTCGAACAGCGCCAGATCAAGCGCGCCACGCGCCTGATTGCGCGACGCGGCCTGCAACAGCCCCGGTAGCAGATCGGGCCGCATATGGGTCATCTCGGAGGAAATCGGGTTTTCCAGCCGCAGGGCATCCGTGCCGCCGCCGAACAGCCGCGCGGAGTCCGCGTCAATGAAGCTATAGGTCACGCATTCGTTGTAGCCCAACCCCGCCAGCGCGCGCCGCGCGGCCCGCGCGCGCACCTGCATCGGCGTCAGAATCGGGCGCGCGACACCGGCCTGCGGGCGAGGCAGGGGCTTGCCTTCGAGTTTCGTCAGCGAGGCAATCCGAGCGATTTCCTCGACCAGATCGGCGCTGCCCAGAATATCGGGCCGCCAGCTTGGCGGCTGCGCCTGATCGCCCGACAGCGTGAAACCCAATGCTTCCAGCGTGGCACGCTGCTCGGCTTCGGGAATATCCATGCCCACCAGCGACCGCACACGCAGCGGATCGAACCGGTAGCTTCGGATCGTGTCGGGGATTGCGCCGTCCAGCACCACCTCTGATGCCTCGCCGCCGCACAGATCCAGCACCATGCGCGTGGCCAGTTCCAACCCGTCCAGCGTGAATGCCGGATCGACCCCGCGTTCAAACCGGTAGCGCGCATCCGAATTGATCTTCAGCGCGCGCCCTGTCGCGGCAATGGTGATCGGATCCCAATAGGCGGATTCAAGGAACACATTCACTGTGTCCTCGGTGCAACCCGAATGCTCGCCGCCCATGATGCCCGCCAGAGATTCCGGGCCCTGATCGTCAGAAATGACCATCTGCCCTTCGGCCAGCGTATAGGTCTTGTCATCAAGCGCCAGAAGTTCTTCACCGCCCTGCGCCGGGTGAATACGCAAGCCGCCCTGCACCTTGTCCGCATCGAACACATGCAAGGGACGGTTCAGATCGAAGGTGAAGAAATTGGTGATATCGACCAGCGTCGAGATGGGCCTCAACCCGATCGCGCGCAGGCGCTTTTGGAGCCAGTCGGGCGACGGGCCATTCCTGACCCCGCGAATGACGCGCCCGGCGAAAAGCGGGCAACCCTTTTCCTTCAGTGCTGGATCAATCGTCACGCTGACCGGACTGGCAAATCCGCCCGCCACAGGTTCGACCACCAGCGGTTTCAGTTTGCCCAGACCCCGCGCGGCCAGATCGCGCGCAATTCCGCGCACGCCCAGCGCATCGGGACGGTTGGGGGTGATGGCAATGTCGATCACCGGATCATTCAGACCCGCATAATCAATATAGCGCAGACCCAGCGGCGCATTTGCAGGCAGATCGATGATCCCCTCATGGTCGTCCGAGAGCATGAGTTCACGCTCTGAGCACAGCATCCCGTTGCTGGCCTGCCCGCGAATGACACCGGGTTTCAGATCAACGCCCGTGCCCGGAACATGCGTGCCGACCGGCGCAAACACACCGACCAGACCGGTGCGCGCATTGGGTGCACCGCAAACAACCTGCACTTCCTCGGATGCGCCATCAGGACCGTCGGGGAAAGTCTCGACCCGGCACAGGCGCAGCCGGTCGGCATCGGGGTGCTGGACCGCCTCGATCACACGGGCGATTCGGAAGGCGCCGAGGGTGGTGGCCGGGTCGAGAACTTCCTCGACCTCAAGCCCCAGATCGGTCAGCGCCTCGGTGATCTCGTCGAGGCTCGCCTCGGTTTCCAGATGGTCCTTCAGCCAGGACAGCGTGAATTTCATGTCTCTTCCCCGAAATGACCGCGCAGAACTGTGGGCCTGCGCCGTAGCGCAATTCCTCAGCCGTGAAAAGCCGGGGCTTAGCGGTTGCGCGGATCCGTATCGTCCTCGTCTTCTTCCTCGTCATCATCGGGCAGGTTGAAGAAACTCTCGGCGTCACTGTAATCAGCGGCCTTGTTCTCGGTTTCAGCCTCGGGGTTCAGATCGCTGAAGCTGAAATTCTCCAACCCGGCGATCCCTGCAGGCATCTTCTGTTCGGCATCGGTTTCCAGCGATTGCTCGGTCGAAACCAGCTTGCGCCGTTCCTCGTCGCTCATCACGCCGCCCTCGGCCGCGCGCTTGGTGGCGGCTTTCTGCACTTCCTTGTCCAGTTCGGACTGGCGGCACAGACCCAGCGCCACAGGGTCAATGGGTTGCAGATTGGAGATATTCCAATGCGTGCGCTCGCGGATCGCGTCGATAGTCGAATTGGTCGTGCCGACCAGACGCCGGATCTGCGCATCTGCCAGTTCAGGATGGAACTTGACCAGCCACAGGATCGCCGCGGGACGGTCCTGCCGCTTCGAGAGCGGCGTGTAGCGCGGGCCGCGCCGCTTTTCCTCGCCCTCGGAGGCAGGGTTGTATTTCAGCTTGAGCGCGTGGCGCGGGTCTTTCTCACCGCGTTCGATCTCGATCGGGTCAAGCTGGTTATTGGCCACCGGGTCGAAGCCTTTCACACCAGCCGCAACATCCCCGTCGGCGATGCCTTGCACTTCCAACTCGTGCAACCCGCAGAAATCAGAGATCTGCTTGAAACTCAGCGTGGTGTTGTCCACAAGCCAGACTGCAGTGGCCTTGGGCATCAGCGGTTTTGACATGACATGATCTCCTGTCATACGAGCGTAGCTTGATTACGCATAGGTCATCAGGTGCCGGGACTTCGGCTGCAGGGCGATCCTGCGGTTTCCTCGATTTCGGGGATTGTCGTGGTATAGCCTGTGTGACGGCTCAGGGAAAGTGGAAATGACGAAGATTTTTTCGGGTCTGGTGATCCTTTTGGTGCTGGCCGTCCTGTCCTGGCAGCAGTTCGGGGAAAAGCAGAACACCGATACTGACGGTCAGTCCGGCTATCTGATGCTGGCAATGACCTGGACCCCAAGCTGGTGTGCGGTGACGGGCACCGAGCGCGGTGATGATCGTTGCGCCACAGGCAGCGGCGCAGGGTGGCTGGTCCACGGGCTATGGCCACAATTCGAGGCCGGGGGCTGGCCCGAATTCTGCGAGACCGCGCAACCGGCTCCGACCCGTGCCGAGACTGCCGCGATGATGGATATCATGGGCTCTGACGGGTTGGCCCTGCACCAATGGCGCAAGCATGGCACATGCAGCGGGCTGAGCCCCGAGCGCTATTTCGACAAGACCCGCGCCGCATTCGCCAGCGTGACCCTGCCGGACCGGATCAGTTCCGCAGGCGGGCGCCTGCGCATTGCCCCCGGCGATCTGATGGCCGTATTTCATGCAGCCAACCCGGACATCCGCGAAAACATGGCCGTCCTGACCTGCCGCGAGGGTATGGCACAGGAGATCCGGGTGTGCCTGACCCATGACCTGACGCCGCGGCCCTGCGACAGCGATGTGCTGTCTCGTGGATGTCGGGCGCGCAATGTCGCGCTTCCGGCGCTACGCTGACATGCGTCCGGCTTCTGCCAACGCCAACAGCGCTTCGCGCAGCTTGGCAAGCGTGAGGGGCTTGGTCAGACAGCCATCGAAACCTGCCGCGAGATAGCCTTCGATCTGATGCGTCATGGCGTTGGCGGTGAAGGCCAGCGCAGGCACATGTGGCCGACCCTCGCTGATCTCTATTGCGCGCAGCGTCTTCAACAAGGTCACGCCATCCAGTCGCGGCATCGAAATATCCAGCAGCAACAGATCGAACTGGCCCTGCCGATACAGATCAAGCGCGGCAAGCCCGTCATCCGCCATTGTCACCTGTGCGCCCAACTGCCCCAGCATCATACCGAGAATCATCTGGTTGGTGCGATTGTCATCCGCAGCCAGAACCCGCAACTCGGTCAGTTGGCGCACTGGAGGCGCGGTCGGAACGATGCGCACCGGGGTCTTGTCCTTGTCCGCCACCGGGAGCGGCAGGCGCATCGTGATCCGGCAACCAGCCTGTGGTGCGCTGTCAATTTCCACTGTCCCTTTCATCATCTCGACCAGACGCTTGACAATGGACATTCCAAGCCCGGTCCCGCCGAAGCGGCGCGAAATCGAGGTATCGGCCTGGGTGAAGGGTTCGAATATGCGCGCCTGCTGCTCTCGGGTCATTCCGATACCAGAATCATGCACCTGCAGAAGAATGGATTTCGGATCTGTCGCTTCCAGCGTCACGCAGACAAAGCCCTGTTCGGTGAACTTGATGGCATTACTGACCAGATTGTGAATGATCTGCATCAGGCGATGCGGATCGCCCAGCCGTTCCTTGCTCAAACTGTCCTGCAGGCGGACTGAGAAGGACAGATGTTTTTCAGACGCCCGGAGCGTATGCACTTCCTCGATCCGCCGCGCAAGCGCTGCCAGACAGAACGGAATTTCCTCCAGCTCCAGCGCATCGGCTTCGATCTTGGTCATGTCCAGCAGATCATTGATGATGCTCATCAAGAGATTGCCCGAGTTCTGAAGAATCGCGATCATGCGCTTGTGTTCGGGATCCGTGATACTGTCGGAGAGAATGCTGCTGATGCCGAGGATTCCATTCAATGGCGTGCGTATCTCATGGCTCATATTCGCCAGAAAATTCGATTTCGTGTCATTCGCGCGGCGTGCCGATGCCAGTGCGGCTTCGCGGGCCTTGTCGGCCTCGACCAGTGCCGTCACATCGCTAACCGCGTAGACAACGCGCTGGTTCTCTTGTGTATCGCCCGGAATGGGCGCTGCATTGATCGAGGCATAGCGCAGTCCTTCAGGGCAATGTAACGCAATGCGGTGATTCTGCACGATTTCACCACTGCGCTGCACCATCGCGAAAGGTTCCTGATCGCGGGTGAAGCGATTCCCGTCCAGATCTGTCACCAGCCAGTTCGGGCTGTCGAAGGGCTGACCGATCAACTCGTTCAGCGGAACGCCGAGAACATCCTCGCAGGCTTCATTCGCGTAGATGATGACCCCTTCTGCGTCAAAGACCAGAAAACCAGAAGCATTCGTACTGACAATCCCCTGCAGAAAGGCACGCTCCCGCGCCAGTTCCGCCTGCGCTGCGTGCATTTCCTGCGTGGCTGTGCGTCGCATCAGAACAGCGCGCATCACATCCGCAAAGGCGCGCAGCAGATAGACCTCACCCGGCAGAAAATCACCACGCCGCGTCACGCTGTCGAACCCGACCATCCCGAAGAACACGCCACCATCGAGCATCGGAACCATCAGAAGGGACCGAATCCCCTGTTCAGCAAGCATCTGGTGCTCGGGACTGCCCTTCGCGAAGTCGTCGACATCCGGGATCAACATGGCTTCGTTCCGGCTGAGCGGCCCCACAAAGCCTGAAAAGACCTCATTCGGCAGATTCTGAAGCTGGTCGATCACCGGGTCCACACCGGGGGCGCACCATTCATGGGTATTGCTGGTGAAATCCCCGTGCGACACGAACACATAGGCGCGATCACGCATGTTGAAACTGCCCAATCGCGACAGGCAATCGTGAATGGCATCGTCGACACTGGCTATTTCCGCCGAAAGCAACCGGTGGATCAGATCCACGATCAGCGCCTGGACATCGGTCAGGCGCTGTTCGTTGTTGCGCGGCGGAAGTTCGGCTTTGTCCGGCACCAGAGACTCCATTTGCCAAGTGCGCCCCGAATTGCATCGCCTGTCACTCGACCGAGGCAGGACAAGCCAACTGAACCCGCTTAAGTTAGATCGGTCAGCGTAAAAAAACAATTTATGGTTGCTGAATGTCGTAGCATTCGGACCGGATCGGGGCTTGCGCCGGGGCGGTCGTCGACTATAACGCGCCTCAATTTGTGCGGGGCCCTCAAGGCCCTTGCATGGGCGCGCGCAGGTCAGTCAGGGGTCCGTCATGCCGAAGAGAACCGATATCCAGAAAATCATGATCATTGGTGCCGGGCCTATCGTCATCGGACAGGCCTGCGAATTCGACTATTCCGGCGCGCAAGCCTGCAAGGCATTGCGCGAGGAAGGTTACAAGGTCGTTCTGGTCAACTCGAACCCGGCCACGATCATGACCGACCCGGGGCTGGCCGATGCGACCTATATCGAGCCGATCACGCCTGAGATCGTGGCCAAGATCATCGAGAAGGAACGCCCCGACGCGCTTTTGCCGACAATGGGCGGGCAAACCGGTCTGAACACCTCGCTTGCGCTGGCAGATATGGGGGTGCTGGAAAAATTCGGCGTCGAATTGATCGGCGCGAACCGGCAGGCCATCGAGATGGCCGAGGATCGCAAGCTGTTCCGCGAGGCGATGGACCGGATCGGGCTGGAAAACCCGAAGGCCACGATCATCGCGGCACCCAAGGTCAATGGCAAATACGATATCAATGCCGGTGTCGCCGAGGCGATGGCGGCCATCGAATATGTGGGCCTGCCCGCGATCATCCGCCCGGCCTTCACGCTTGGCGGGACAGGCGGCGGCGTGGCCTATAACCGCGACGATTATGAGCGGATCTGCCGCTCGGGGCTGGACGCCTCGCCGGTTGCGCAAATCCTGATCGACGAGTCGCTGCTGGGCTGGAAAGAATACGAGATGGAGGTGGTCCGTGACCGCGCGGATAACGCCATCATCGTCTGTTCCATCGAAAACGTGGACCCGATGGGCGTGCATACGGGCGATTCCATCACCGTTGCCCCTGCCCTGACGCTGACCGACAAGGAATACCAGATCATGCGCAATGGCTCGATTGCCGTACTGCGCGAGATCGGCGTGGAAACCGGCGGCTCGAATGTGCAATGGGCGATCAACCCGGCCGACGGGCGCATGGTGGTGATCGAGATGAACCCCCGCGTGTCGCGTTCTTCGGCGCTTGCGTCCAAGGCGACGGGCTTCCCGATTGCCAAGATCGCGGCCAAACTGGCGGTGGGCTACACGCTGGACGAATTGGACAACGACATCACAAAAGTGACACCCGCAAGCTTTGAACCCACAATAGATTATGTGGTGACAAAGATCCCGAGGTTCGCTTTTGAAAAGTTTCCGGGTTCCGTGCCGGAACTGACCACGGCGATGAAGTCGGTGGGCGAGGCGATGGCGATTGGCCGGACCTTCCACGAATCGATGCAGAAGGCATTGGCGTCGATGGAAACCGGGCTGACCGGTTTTGACGAAATCGCCATCCCCGGCGCCCCCGACAAGGCCGCCGTCATCAAAGCCATCAGCGCCCAGACCCCCGACCGTTTGCGGCTGATCGCGCAGGCGATGCGCGAAGGGCTGAGCAATGATGAAATTCAGGTCGCAACGGCGTTCGATCCCTGGTTTCTGGACCGTATCCGCGAAATCATCGAAACCGAGGCCGAGATCGCCCGCAACGGCCTGCCAGTGACGGCAGAGGGGTTGCGCACGCTGAAAATGCTGGGTTTCACCGATGCGCGCCTTGCCAAACTGACGGGCCGCGAGGAAGATCAGGTCCGCCGTGCGCGCCGCAATCTGGGCGTCAATGCTGTCTTCAAGCGCATCGACACCTGCGCCGCCGAATTCGAGGCACAGACCCCCTATATGTATTCCACCTACGAATCGCCGGTCATGGGCGATGTGGAATGCGAAGCGCGTCCCTCGGATCGCAAGAAAGTGGTCATTCTGGGCGGTGGTCCCAACCGGATTGGTCAGGGGATCGAGTTTGACTATTGCTGCTGCCATGCCTGTTTCGCGCTGACCGATGTCGGCTACGAGACGATCATGATCAACTGCAACCCTGAAACGGTTTCGACCGATTACGACACCTCGGACCGGCTGTATTTCGAGCCGCTGACGCTGGAGCATGTGCTGGAAATCCTGCGCGTCGAACAGGAAAACGGGACGCTGCATGGGGTGATCGTGCAATTTGGCGGGCAGACACCGCTGAAACTCGCGAATGCGCTGCAGGACGAAGGTATCCCGATCCTCGGCACCTCGCCCGATGCGATTGACCTTGCCGAGGACCGCGAACGGTTCCAGGCGCTGCTGAATGATCTGGACCTGAAACAGCCGGTCAACGGGATTGCCTCAAGCCGCGATCAGGCCTTCGAGATTGCCGCGAAGGTCGGCTATCCGCTGGTGATCCGCCCGTCCTATGTTCTGGGTGGCCGCGCGATGGAAATCGTGCGCGATGACGCGCATCTGGAACGCTATATTCGTGATGCCGTGCAGGTGTCGGGCAAGAATCCGGTGCTTCTGGACAGCTATCTTGTGGGCGCGGTCGAGGTCGATGTGGATGCGCTTTGCGACGGCGAGGCGGTCCATGTTGCGGGTATCATGCAGCATATCGAGGAAGCGGGCGTGCATTCCGGCGACAGCGCGTGCTCGCTGCCGCCCTATTCGCTGGA
Source organism: Natronohydrobacter sp. (assembly GCA_020832555.1). Classification (GTDB taxonomy): domain Bacteria; phylum Pseudomonadota; class Alphaproteobacteria; order Rhodobacterales; family Rhodobacteraceae; genus Roseinatronobacter. Next base: position 33,662 of record JAFIEM010000006.1, read on the forward strand.
TGCCGCAACCATAGCAGAATTGCGGGTTCAGACGGAGAAACTGGCGCGCGGCCTGAATGTGGTCGGGCTGATGAATGTGCAATTCGCGATCAAGGATGGCGTGATCTATGTCCTTGAAGTGAACCCGCGCGCCTCGCGCACTGTGCCCTTCGTGGCCAAAGCCACTGATAGCGCGATTGCCTCGATTGCCGCGCGGCTGATGGCCGGCGAGAAGCTCTCGACCTTCCCGCTGCGGGCACCGATTGCCACTGATGTCGCCCCGACTGAACCGATGCCGATGGGCGATCCGATGACCCTGGCAGACCCGCAGACCCCGTGGTTCTCGGTCAAGGAAGCCGTGCTGCCCTTCGCGCGCTTCCCCGGCGTGGACACGCTGCTTGGCCCTGAAATGCGCTCGACCGGTGAAGTGATGGGCTGGGCGCGCAATTTCGCGCGCGCCTTCTACAAGGCGCAGCTTGGCGCGGGCGTGAATCTGCCGGAAGGCGGCAAAGTGTTCCTGTCGATCAAGGATTACGACAAGGGTCCGCTGATGCAGGAAGCCGCGCAGACCCTGACCGATCTGGGCTTCGAGATCATCGCAACCCGTGGCACGGCAAGCTGGCTGAAAACGCAGGGCGTCACCTGCGAGGTCGTCAACAAGGTCTATGAAGGCCGTCCCAATATCGTCGATCTGATGAAATCGGGCGAGATTGTCATGGTGCTGAACACGACCGAAGGCGCGCAAGCCATCGAGGACAGCCGCGAAATCCGCGCGGTCGCGCTCTATGACAAGATCCCGTATTTCACCACGGCGGCAGGCAGCCATGCAGCCGTCATGGCGATCAAGGCGCGCGAAGAAGGCGAAATCGGTGTGCGTGCGCTTCAGCACTCGGATATGTAACCTGCAGGTCTGGGGGGGCCACCTCCCCTGACCTGAAAACCCCTATCGCTCGACCGGCAAGCCGCTGGGCACAGCCTGCGGCACGCCGCGCCAGCCGATCAGCGACCCTTCATCGGTCAGTGCCTCAAGGAAGGCCACCAACAGGTCGATCTCGTCCTCTTGCAAAAGGACCAGAGGGCGGCGCGCCATGGCCCGCGCGGCAGCATCCGAAATCAGCGCGATCTGCTGCGCATTCTCAAATGGCGCATAGTCATCTTCTTCTGTCACCAGTGCGGGCAGAATGGCCTGGGGCTCATAACGCGCAAGCCCTGCGACCGGGTCCAGATGGTGCCGCAGAAACGCCCGGATATCCGAAAACGCCCCGGCATGACCCCAGGGGCCGGTCGTCAACACATTGCGCAGCATGGGCGTGCGAAAGGCGTAATTGTCCTCCGGGTCCAGCGTGATACCGCCGCGCCCGATATCGCGGGTATAGCCCTCGCCATCGCGGTCCTTGCCCGGACCGATGGGCGGCTGGCCCATCGCATGAAATTTCTGATCGCTCAGAAGCGCGCCCGAATGGCAAGAGGCACAATTCGCCCGACCAAAGAAGAGCCGCATCCCCTCGCCCGCCTGCGCTGACAGCGCTGCCGTTTCACGCAGGTAAGCGTCAAACGGCGTCTGATCCGCGCGGAACTCGGATTCGATGAAAGCGGCAATAGCGTTGGTAATGTCCGTCATCTGCACCGGAAGATCCTGCCCGCGCCATGCCGCGAATGCCGCCCGGTATTCGGGGATCGCGTCCACGCGCGCCGCCAGCAAGGCCCAGGCCCCGGTATCCCCATGGATACGATCTTCCTCCACCGCATCGGCAATCGGGTTTTCGCCGGGTCGCCCGGCCATCTCTTCGCGCGACAGAACCGGAAACATCGCCTGCACGGCCAGAAGCGAGTCAAACTCCAGGTAGTCGAGCGGTCCCTGCGGGGTCAGGCGTGCCTCGGGATTGTCCGGGTCCTGTTCAAGCCGCCCATCATGGAAAAAGACACGGATCTCCTTGGCTCCAAGATTCCAGAGCGCAGGCGCATTGCGTGGGATACGGCGGTCGGCGGCATGAACGCCCGCAGGGATGCGCGCTTCGCCCAAGCCTTGCGCGCCAGTGCCCAGACCAAGCGACACGCCATCCCCGGAATTCAGACTCGGATGATGGCAGACTGCGCAGGAAATATCCTTGTTGCCTGACAGGATGGGATCAAAGAACAGCAGATGGCCGATGCTGGCAAGAGTTTCATCAACCTCGCGAAATGCGCCCGGACCCAGAGGTGAGGGCAATTCAAAGATACCGCCAACTGCGAGACTGCGCGCCTGATCGGGCACGACTGGCAACGCCGCCAGATGCAGGCGCGCGGGCGGCCTGAGAGAGCGGATCGGTGCGACGGAGGCAACCGCAGCCGCCGCCGCAGCCTGTCGAACAACAGGACTCCGGGTCGCTGCCACGGGCGCAGATGTCGGCGCAGGCGCACCACCCGGTGTCAGGAAGATTTCGTCGAGCATCCGCGCCGCTTGCGGATCGCCCGCCTGCTCCAGCCGCCGCAAGGCCGAGAAGGCGGTGAAGAAGTCCCCCTGCTCCATGGCGGCCAGACCCTGATTGAGCGTCTGAGCGGATGACGGCCCGGTAGCGGGCACGCCAAGGCTCAACATCACGGTGAGCATAACACCAGCGCGCATTCACCAATCCCCGAAATCATCAATCAAATAATGGTGATGATACCAAGATGACTGATTCGTGCAAAAGAAATGTTGATCGGTTCGGTTAGCCTCATTCTTGCCTTTCTGCGTCGCTATACCCTGCTGCAGACCAAGATGAGACATGACATGATGCAACTGAGTGTTGAAGATATGGCTGTGCCGTCTGGCGCACAGGGGAAGATGCAGTTCACTTTCGGGACCACACGAATCGACGTGACCACACCGACATGGGGTGAGGTCATTTCATCCGTTTCCGCTCATCTCAAGGCGCATCGGGGCTTCGCACTGGCCACGATCAATCTTGATCATCTCGTCAAGCTTCGCAGCGATCCGGATTTTCTTGCAGCCTATGCCCGCCATGACATCATCGTGGCGGATGGAAATCCGATTGTCTGGTTGTCCCGACTTGCCAAACGCCCTGTGGAGCTTATCCCCGGATCGGACCTGATCCACCCGCTTGCGGGACTTGCGGCCTCACTCGGCGTTCCGGTGGCCTTGTTCGGGAGCAGTCCCGAAGTGCTGGAAGAGGCGGCGAATGCCTTGCAACACCAGCATCCTGGCCTCAAACTTGCGACAAGGATAGCACCCCCGATGGGGTTCGATCCAACCGGTCCGGTGGCAGAGCGTCTGCTCAGGGATATCGCGGCCTCTGGGGCCGGGTTGTGCTTCGTCGCGCTCGGGGCCCCGAAGCAGGAAGAATTCGCGGCTTTCGGGCGCAGCATCGCCCCGCAGGTCGGATTCGTCTCGATCGGGGCCGGGCTGGACTTCATTGCGGGACGGCAGACCCGCGCCCCGCAGATCGTGCGAGCGCTTGCGCTGGAGTGGTTCTGGCGGATGATGCTTGCGCCCGGTCGGCTGGGGTTGCGTTACCTGCGCTGTATCCTGATCCTGCCGGGTCAGACATTGGCCGCGTGGCGCCTGCGCCAGCGGACGGGGTAGGACCGGATGCAAGACGCATAGCGCAGGCCGCAACGGCGCGCGGAACCTTTACGACACGAAACACGGACGAACGAAGACAGATGACAGGGCGCAGGACAGGGATGGCCGTCGCGGGCGTGGCACTTGCCGGGGCCGTAGCCGCAGCATGGTGGACGTGGAATACACCCGCCCCGCTACCTGCGCTCTCGACCGAAGAACGCGCCGCACTTTTCGCCGCGCCGCTGGATGCGCCCGAAACCGGCGTCCAGAAATTCTATCTGGGCCATAGCCTGATCGGCTCCAATATCCCGGCATTCGTGCACCAACTGGCCGAGGCGGCAGGGTTTCAGGAGCCCGCGTTTCACAGCCAGTTGGGCTGGGGCACCAGCCTGCGCGAACACTGGTATCCGACGCTCACGATCAACGGTTTTGCCGAGATGAATGACAGCCCCGCCCATGCGCCGGCAAAACCCGCGCTGGAAAGCGGCAGCTATGATGTGCTTGTGATCACGGAAATGGTCGATCTGAAGGATGCGATCCGCTGGCATGATTCGGGCCGCTATGCCGGGTTCTGGGCCGGATTCGCGCGCCAGAACCGTTCCGATCTGCGCGTCTATCTTTACGAGACATGGCACCGCACGGATATTCCCGAAGGCTGGCTGGAAAGGATCGACGCGGACCTGTCCGATCTTTGGGAAGGCACGATTCTGGCGCAGGCAAAAGCCATGCCCGATGTGGGTGTGATCCATCTGATCCCGGCAGGTCAGGCGATGGCCGCATTCACGCGCGCGCTGGAAGCGCAGGGCGGTCTGCCGGGTCTGGACGACCGACACGGGCTGTTCGTACTGAATGAGGACGGCACACGCGACAACATCCACCCCAGCGATCTGGGCAGCTATCTGGTGGCGCTGGTGCATTTCGCGACACTCTATCACACGGACCCGCGCGGCCTGCCGCATGAACTGACACGCGCGGACGGCACCCCGGCCGAGGCACCTTCGCCAGAAGTGGCAGCGCTGATGCAGCAAGTGGCCTGGGATGTGGTGCGCAGCCTGCCACAGACAGGAGTTGCGCAATGAAAGCCTTTTTCATTCTTGTCATGGCACTCACCCTGCCCTGCGCGGCTTTTGCGCAGGGCTTGACCTCGCCCCGCGATGCCGGGACCGCGCCCTGGCTGGGCATCAACATGACCGAATTGCGCGACTACCAGCCGCAGCGCCCCTTCATCGATGTGATGAAAACCGCGCGCGCGTGGTATGGACATCTGCCGGGACAATGGGGCGGCTGGGAAGAGGCCGATCTGATCGCTGCCGGAGCGCTCGGGCCGCATGGCTGGCCAACCCATGTGCCTCAGGAAATCACCGGCATCTCGACCCTGATGCTGGTGGATCTGGCCGAGGATACAGGCGGGGTCGCGGGCAATTACCGGCTGACGCATGAGGGCGAGGGGCGGCTGGAAATCGGCGGTCGCGTGGGCGGTGTGCGCCGGAGCGGGCGGAATACGCTATGGTTCAGCTTCACCCCCGGCCCCGGCGGGATTGAACTGACCATCCGCCAGACAGACCCGACCAATCCGATCCGCAATATCCAGATCGTGCATCAGGACCATATCGCAGAGCATGCAGCCGGTGAGTTGCTGAACCCCGACTGGCGCGCGCGGATGGACGGGATGGCGCTCTTGCGCTTCATGGCCTGGCAGAACACGAATTACGCGACATGGAGCGCGTGGGACGACCGGCCATTGCCCGATGGTTACACATGGACCCCACGCGGTGTGCCGCTGGAAATTCTGATCCGGGTGGCGAATGAGATGGGGGCGGATCCGTGGTTCAACATCCCGCATCTGGCTGATGATGGCTATATCGAAGCCATGGCCGAAATGATCCGCGACCAGCTCGACCCGGACCTGACCGCATGGATCGAATTCTCGAATGAAACCTGGAACTGGTCCTTCCCGCAAGCCAGCGCCGCCGCCGAGGCCGCAGAGGCGCGCTGGGGCAATCGCGATCTGTGGCAGGAATGGAACGCCATGCGCGCCGCGCAGATGGTGCAGATCTTCAACCAGGTCTTTGGCGATGAGGGGCACCGGCTGAACCGGGTTCTGGCCACGCAGACCGGCTGGCTGGGGCTTGAAGACCAGCTTGAAGCCCGCAACTGGCAGTCAGAGCACCCAGACAACCCGGCCCCGCCGACACTGTTCGATACTTATGCGATCACAGGCTATTTCAGCGGCACGCTTGGCACACCAGAAGCCGCCCCGCTGCTGCGCGACTGGCTGTCGGATGCGCGAGCAGAGGCACAGGCCCAGGGCATCGCGCGCGGGCTGACCGGCGCGGAACTTGACCGGTTCACGCAAGCGGAAAGCCACAGAATTCTTGAGCCGAAACTGACTGAAGACCTGCTCGATGGCCGCCACAGCAATGATCCGCGCGGCACGGTCGCGCGCATTCATGCGCATTACCTGCCCTATCATCTGGACGTGGCCCAGCGCTGGGGGCTGGATCTGGTCGCCTACGAAGGCGGCACGCATCTGCTGGGGCTGGGCGAGGTGATGAATGACCCCGACCTGACCGCGCTCTTTGTCGATTTCAACTATTCGACAGGCATGGGCACGCTCTATTCCGAATTGCTGCGCGGCTGGTATGCCGGGGGGGGTGGGCTCTTCGTGCAGTATTCCGACATTCGCCGCGCCAATCACTGGGGCAGTTTCGGGGCGCTGCGCCATGTGAAAGACGACAACCCGCGCTGGAACGCATTGGTTGGCTTTGACCCCGAGAAGGTGCGCCCGTGACCCCGGTTCTTTCCGTCCTGATCCCCGCCAGCAATGAAGAGCGCTATATCGGCCCCTGCCTGAAAGCGGTACTGAATTCCGATCCGGTGCCCGGCTATACGGTCGAGGTGATCGTGATCGCCAATGGCTGCAATGACGACACTGTGGGCGTCGCCCGGCGCTTTCGCGAGATGGCGGAGGGCCGGGGCTGGCGTCTGAGCGTGCTTGATCTTTGCGAGGGCGACAAGATCGGCGCATTGAATGCGGGCGACGAGAAAGCCATCGGGCGGCTGCGCGTCTATCTGGATGCCGATGTGACGCTCAGTCCGCCCTTGCTTGCCGAACTGGCCTCGGCCCTGAGCAAGCCCGGCGCACGCTATGCCACCGGGACACCGGAAATCAGTCCGGCGATCAGCCTTGCGACCCGTCTCTATGGGCGGTTCTGGGCGCGCGTGCCCTTCATGCGCGAAGGGGCGCCAGGGTTCGGCATCTATGCGGTCAATGCCGAGGGCCGCAGCCGTTGGGCGGAATTTCCCGATATCATCTCGGACGATACCTTTGTGCGGCTGAAATTCGCGCCCGCCGAGCGGGTGCAGTTGCGTGCAACCTATCGCTGGCCGCTGGTCGAAGGGTTCGGCAATCTGGTCCGCGTGCGACGCAGGCAGGATCAGGGGGTGGCACAGGTCAAGCAGCTTTTCCCGGAACTGGCGCAGAATGACACCAAGGCTCGCGCCGATCTGCCTGCGCTGCTACGCGCTGATCCGATTGGCTTTGTGATCTATACAAGCGTGGCGCTCTTGGTGCGTCTGGGCGGTCTGCGCCCCGGTGCCTGGACGCGCGGGCGATAGGCCGCAGCCCAGCGCCCTCGTCATCGCGGCCTGCCTGCGCTACTGACAGAGCATGCCACGCCAGAGGTTCGCCCGATGCACCTTCCCCCGCCCCTGACCCGTGATCTTGTCCTGATCGGTGGTGGCCACACCCATGCGCTGGTGCTGCACAAATGGGCGATGCAGCCGCTTGCGGGCGCGCGTGTCACGCTGATCAACCCGGACCCGACCGCGCCCTATACCGGCATGTTACCCGGCCATATTGCCGGCCATTACAGCCGCGAGGCGCTGGAGATTGACCTGATCCGCCTTGCCCGCCGCGCCGGGGCGCGCATCATCCTTGGCCGCGCCGAGGGGCTGGACCCCGTCGCGCGTCAGGTGCATGTGCCGGGTCGCCCGCCCATTAGCTATGACGTGGCCTCGGTCGATATCGGCATCACTTCTGACCTGCCTGCGCTGCCGGGCTATCGCGACCACGCGGTTTCGGCCAAACCGCTGGGGGCCTATGCGGCGCGCTGGCAGGAGTGGCTTGCACGGATGCAGGCAGGCCAGACAGCGGCGCAGATCGCCATCATCGGGGGGGGCGTCGCAGGGGTTGAACTGGCCCTCGCGATGGCCCATCGGCTACATGGCCATGCGCCGGAAATCACCCTGGTCGATGCAGGACCGCTGCTGCCCAATATCGGTGCACAGGCCCGCAAACGACTGATCCTGCATCTGAAACGGGCGCAAGTGACCGTGATCGAGAACGCGCGCCCCGCCGCTGTAACCGAAAACGGGCTGGAGCTGGCAGACGCACGGTTGATCCGCGCGAGTTTCGTGCTGGGTGCAGCAGGATCACGCCCGCAGGATTGGCTGCGCGGCACCGGGCTGGACCTGACCGAAGGCTTTGTCACAGTTGACCCTTTCCTGCGTTCGGTGAGTGCGCTCGAGGTCTTTGCCGTCGGTGACTGCGCCCATATGGCCCATGCGCCACGCCCCAAGGCCGGGGTCTTTGCCGTCCGGCAAGCCCCGATCCTGTTCCAGAATCTACGCGCGGCGCTTGGGGCGGGCGAGATGCGCGCCTATCACCCGCAGCGGGATTATCTGAAACTCGTCTCGCTGGGGGACAGGACCGCGCTGGCCGACAAATGGTCGCTACCGCTTGAGGGGGCATGGCTATGGCGGCTGAAAGACCGGATCGACGAAAAATTCATGAGCCAATTCCGCGATGCGCGCCCCATGCCCCCCGCCCTGCCACGCGAACACGCCAGCGGGTTGGCCGAGATGCTGGGCGACAAACCCCTTTGCGGCGGCTGTGGTGCGAAGATGGGCGCGCAGGCGCTCGCGGCGGCGCTTCCAAAAGTCACGCGCGATGACATCGAGGGGGGCATCGGTGACGATGCGGCCATCCTGCGCATGGGCGAGACGCGGCAAGTGATCGCCACTGACCATCTGCGCGCGCTGGTCGAGGATCCTTGGCTGATGGCCCGGATCGCCGCCACGCATGCGCTGGGGGATATTTGGGCGATGGGCGCGCGCCCGCAGGCGGCGCTGGCCTCGGTCACGCTGCCGCGCATGTCGCCGGAATTGCAGGCCCGCACATTGCGCGAAGTGATGGCTGGGGCAGACTCCGTACTTGGTCCGGCAGGCGCGGCGCTGGTCGGCGGGCATAGCGCGATGGGGGCCGAGATGCAGCTTGGCTTCACCCTGACCGGGCTGCTGGGCGGGCGGGCGCTGACGAAAGCGGGGGCACAGGTGGGCGATGCGCTGATCCTGACCAAGCCGCTCGGGACTGGCGTGATCATGGCCGGGGAAATGCGCTGGGCGGCCCCCGGTGGTGTGGTGGCCGGGGCGCTGTCCGCGATGGTTCAGGACCAGGCGCAGGCTGCGATGATCCTGCGTGACGCCCATGCCATGACCGATGTGACGGGCTTCGGACTGGCCGGGCATCTGGCAGAAATGCTGACGCCCGACCGCCTGAGCGCGCAGATTGATCTGGCCGCGCTGCCGCTTCTGGACGGGGCAGAAGGCTTGGCGGCAGAGGGGATCGAATCGAGCCTCGCGCCCGCCAATCGCGCGGCCCTGCTGGGGGTTCTGGACGCCCCGAAAAGCGCGCGTGCGGCGCTGTTGGTGGATCCGCAAACTGCAGGCGGATTATTGGTCGCCGTTTCAGGCGCACAGGCCGAGGCGCTTCTGAATGAATTGCAAGACGCAGGCTACCGGGCCGCCATTATCGGAAAAGTGACAGCAGATACCGGGCCAAAAATTATCGCGACGTGATCGGGGTTTCCGAACGACTTGCAGATTCACCGCCTTGCAGCAGGTCAATCAGCCGTCTTGCGGCCAAATCCTGCGACATTTCCGACAAATCCGCCAAAGCGATCTGTTCCAGCGGTGCCGCGCGGCGTTGTGCGCGCCGGTAGCGCGGATCGTAATGCTGCAAGATCAAATCCGCGACCAGTTCCGTAAAACGCCCCTCTTGCGCCGCAAGATGCCATACGGACAGATGCTCTTTCGACTGATAGGGGCGCAGTTTCTCCAGCGTTTCCGCCAGCCGGTCCGGGTCGTCGCAAAAGCTGCGATAGTCCCGCAGGATATGGCTCACGCGCGCCTCGATCGGGGCCGTGATTTCGACATGAGGTGCGCTGCGCATTGCCTGCCAGAGCGACGGCGGCAGGCGCAATGCGCCGATCCGGTTCGATTCTGCCTCGATCAGCACTGGACGCGATGGATCCAGCGCCACCACGGCCTGCGCCAACCGCGTCTCGAACAGTTTCTGCGAGGATTGCGGCGCATCCGACCCAAAGAGCGAGCCGCGATGACCGGCCAACGCCTCCAGATCCAGCACCTGCGCACCCAAAGCCGCAACGCGCGCCAGCATCCCGGTCTTGGCTGTGCCGGTACCCCCGTCAAGCAGCAGGATGGGTGCAGGAAAGGGCATCTCATAGAGCTGCGCCTGCACCAGACGGCGGTAGCTTTTATAGCCGCCCTCCAGCACAGCGACACGCCAGCCAATCTGGCGCAGGATCGTGGCGAATGACCCCGAACGCTGCCCGCCACGCCAGCAATAGACCAGCGGTTGCCAATCGCCCGGCTTGTCCGAGAGCGGCCCCAGCAGATGCTGCGCCACATTCTGCGCGACCAGCGCCGCGCCGCGCTTGCGCGCCATGAATGGGCTGTCCTGTTTGTAGATCGTGCCGATTTCGGCGCGTTCCAGATCACTCAGCACCGGCAGGTTGATCGCGCCGGGCAGATGATCCTCTGCAAATTCCGAAGGCGCACGGGCATCGATGATCGTGTCCGCCGTCAGCGTCGCCAAATCGTGCAAAGAGGTCAGTTTCATGGCCCAATATCCCCTGCCGCAGCCATGACCGCGACAGGGGCGAAGGTCAATCCTGCGCACGCAGGATTTGCGCGGGCCGCACGGCAAGCGGGCGCAAGGCAAAGGCCAGCCCGGCCAGCAACGTCGCCATGATCCCGCCCAGAACGATGGCCAGCGCCGAGACCGGCTCGAAGATGTAACTCGATTCGAGCACGAAGCGCATCACGGCCCAGGACGCCAAGGCCGCCGCGCCCAGCGCGACCAGCCCCGCCGCAGCCCCCATCAGCGAAGCACGCAGCGCGAAACTGGTCAGGATCTGGCCGCGCGTCGCGCCAAGGGTTTTCATCACGGCGGCCTCGAACACCCGCGCGCGCTCGCCCGCCGCAGCGGCCCCGATCAGCACCACAAAGCCTGTCAGAAGCGTGGCAAGGGCGGCGTAGCTGGTGGCCGTGGCCATGGTGGACAGCGCCTCTGTCACGCGCTCGGCCGCTTCGCGCACGCGAATCGCGGTGATATTCGGGAACATGTTCGACAGATCGCGCAAGATCGCGCCCTCGGCAGCTTCCAGCGCGTAGACGGTGGCGATATGGGTATGCGGGGCGGAACGCAGCGGTTCCGGCGACATGACCATCACAAAGCCGATACCGCCAGTCGAGAAATCCACTTCGCGCAGATTGGCGATTTCCGCAGTGATATCGCGGCCCAGAATATTCACCGTCACAGTGTCGCCAATCGTCAGACCCAGATCGCCCGCCTGTTCCGCGCCCATGCTGACCAAGGGCGGGCCTGCGTAATCCTCTGGCCACCATTCGCCAGCGGTCAGGCGCGTGCCATCGGGCATGGTCGCCGAATAGCTGATACCCCGGTCGCCGCGCAGCACCCAATGCCCGCTGGCCGGATGCTCGCGCGCCGGGATGCCATTCAGGGCCGAGACAACGCCGCGCAGCATGGGTGCCGTGTCCACGCGGTCGACATTTTCATCCTCGGCCAGCCGCGCTAGAAAGCCCTCCAACTGGTGGTTCTGGATATCGAGGAAGAAATAGCTTGGCGCGCGGTCCGGCAGGTCCATCGCAATGGCGCGGCGCAGGTTGCTGTCGATCTGGCCCACAGCCGCCAACACTGTCAGGCCAAGCCCCAGCGACAGGATCACGGCGGTCGCCCCTTCGCGCGGGTTGCTGATCGCGCCCATCGCCATGCGCAGGCTGGTGCGGCCGCGAAGCGCGCGCGCGCGGGCAAGGTTGCGCGCGACAAAACGCACCAGCACTGCCGCCAGCGCAAGGATCGCCAGCGCCAGCATCACGCCACCAGCGGTTGCAAAAGCCAGACGCGGGACGGCGGCGAAACTGGCAGCGATCCCCACCAAGCCTGCGACCAGCACAGCCGTTACCAGCAGGTAAGGCCAGCGCGGCCAGTCCTTCGCGCTTTCCGACACCCCGCGAAAGATGGTTGCGGCGCGCACATGCTCGGTCCGCGCAAGTGGCCAGAGGGTGAAGATCAGCGCAGTCAGGGCACCGTAAAGTGCGGCCTCGATCAGCGCGCGGGGGTGAAGGCCGATTTCCAGATCGACCGGCACCTGATCCGCGACCAGAGGGGCCACCGCGAAGGGCACGACAGCGCCCAGCGCCAGCCCCAGCACCAGCCCGAAGCCGGTCAGAACCCCGATCTGCATCAGATAGACCGCAAAGATCGTGCGGCTTTCCGCGCCCAGCGTTTTCAGCGTGGCGATGACCTTGGTCTTGCCGTCTAGGTAGGTCCGCACCGCCGCCGAAACTCCGACGCCACCGACGGCAAGCCCGGCCAGCCCGACCAGCACGAGGAAGGAGGAAACCCGCTCGATCACATTGCGGATCTGCGGGGCGGCATTGCGGCTGTCACGCCAGCGCACCCCTGCCCCGTCAAACTGCGCATTGACCCCGCGGCGGGCGGCATCAAGCGACTGGCCGGGTAGAAGCAGGCGGTAATTCACCTCGTATAGTGTGCCGGGGCCGAGAAGTTCGGCCCCGTCCAACGCCTCGCGCAAGACCAAGGTGCGCGGGCCAAAGCCGAAATTCGCGCCCAAACCATCGGGTTCGCGGGTCAGATGCGCGGTCAGGCGAAACTCCTGCACACCAAGGCGGAACGTGTCGCCAATCTCCAGCCCCAACCGTTCAGCAAGGATGCGTTCCATCACACCACCGGGCAGACCGTCCTGCAGGGCCAGCGCATCGGCCAGTGAAATATCGGGGGCAAGACCCACGCGCCCCACCAGCGGATAGGCGCTGTCCACGCCCTTGACCTGCGTGACCGAGCGTTCCGAACTATCGCCCTCGCCCGTCACCGCCATCGAGCGGAAATCGACCACTTCCGACACCTCGGCCGCGAAGTCATCAATCCAGGCGCGTTCCTCTGGAGTTGCGAAACGGTAGGTGAAGCGCAATTCCGCATCCCCCCCCAGAAGCGTTGCCCCTTCGCGTGCAAGCCCGTCATCAATCGCGCCACGCACAGACCCCACTGCCGCAATCGCGCCCACACCCAGCGCAAGACAGGCCAGAAACACCCAGAACCCACGCAAGCCCCCGCGCAATTCGCGCCGGGCAATCCGCCATGCAACGCCGCTCATTCGGCGGCCTGCGCGCGGGTCGCGCGGTCCTCGCCTGCGATCTGGCCATCGGCCAGCCGGATCACGCGGTCACAACGCGCGGCCAGTTCAGGCGCATGCGTGACCAGCACCAGCGTCGCGCCATGCCGGTCGCGCAGCCCGAACAGCAGATCCATGATCGCCTGTCCATTGGGACCATCCAGATTGCCGGTCGGTTCATCCGCAAGCAGGATCGCCGGACGCGGGGCCGCCGCGCGCGCAAGCGCCACGCGCTGCTGTTCGCCGCCCGACATCTGCGCCGGGTAATGGTCCAGCCGGTGCCCCAGCCCCACCGCGCGCAATTCTTCCTCGGCGCGCTCGAACGCATCGCGCCGGCCTGCCAGTTCCAACGGGGTCGCGACATTTTCAAGCGCCGTCATTGTGGGAATCAGGTGGAAAGACTGAAACACCACCCCCATATGTTGACGACGAAACCGGGCCAGCGCATCTTCGCCCAGGGTGGTCAGGTCATGGCCCATCGCCATGACCACCCCGCCTGTGGCGCGTTCCAGCCCGCCCATCAGCATGAGGAGCGAGGATTTGCCCGACCCGGACGGCCCGATCAGCCCCACAGTCTCGCCCTTGGTCACATCCAGCGTGATATCGCGCAGGATCATCACCGGCCCGGCATTTCCCTGCAGGGTCAGCCCCACATTTTTCAGTGAGAGAACCATGTCCGTCATTCCAACCGTCCTTGTAACCACATTTCACTCTGCATATGGGGCCGCACGCGTCACAGGCAACCGCTGCACTGCGGCGTTGGGGGCTTTAACGCTCACTCTGGGGGTTTCCGTCGCCCCTGCAAGTGCCGAAACATTTCGGCTGGTGGCGCTCGGTGACAGTCTGACCCAAGGCTACGGCCTGCCCACAGATGACGGTTTCGTGCCGCAACTGCAAAGCTGGTTGCAGGAAAACGGGCTGGAGGTCGAGGTCATCAATGCAGGCGTATCCGGCGACACGACGGCCGGGGGGCTGGCGCGGATGGACTGGACGCTGGAAGAGCCGGTCAATGCCATGCTGGTCACATTGGGCGGGAACGATCTGCTGCGCGGGATCAACCCGGCGGCCAGCCGTGAAAACCTGGAAGGTATCCTGTCGCGGCTGGAGCGCGACCAGATCCCTGCCATGCTGATCGGCCTGCCTGCGCCGGGCAATTACGGGCCAGAGTTCAAGCTGGCTTTCGAGCGCATGTATATTGACCTTTCAGGCCAGTTCGACGTACCGATGGTGCCGAATTTCATGCAGCCCATGACCGACAAGGCCGATGCCGGGGCCAGTTTCAATGATCTGATGCAGGACGATCACATTCACCCCAATGCGGATGGGGTGAAAATGATCGTCGAACATCTTGGTCCACAGGTGCTGTCCTTCCTGAAATCTCTGGAAAACGAGACAAATTGACCCCTGCAACCGCCTGAGGTTGTAGCCCCGCAGGCTTCTTGCTAAGCGAGCAGGGAAGAATTGCAGACTGGCGCACGGCCCTGTTTTGACGGGCGCAGCGCCCCCGGAGCAGGCAGGATCAAGATGGCCAGAGAGAATTATATTTTCACCTCGGAATCGGTTTCCGAAGGGCACCCTGACAAGGTCTGCGACCGGATTTCGGACGCGGTGCTGGATGCGCTTCTGGGTGAGGAAGAAAACGCACGCGTCGCCTGCGAGACTTTTGCAACCTCGTCGCTGGTGGTGATTGGCGGTGAGGTTGGGCTTTCCGATCCCGAGCGGCTGAAGGATTACATGGGCCGCATCCCGCAAATCGCGCGCGATTGCATCAAGGATATCGGCTATGAACAGGACAAGTTCCACTGGAACACCTGCCATGTGCTGAACTTCCTGCATGAGCAATCCGCCCATATCGCGCAAGGCGTGGACCGCGATGGTGCTGGTGATCAGGGGATCATGTTCGGCTATGCAGTCAATGAGACCCCGGATCTGATGCCCGCCCCCATTCAATACGCCCATGCCATCCTGCACCGGCTGGCCGAGGCCCGCAAATCCGGCGCAGCGCCCAGCCTGCGCCCGGATGCGAAGTCCCAGCTTTCGCTGCGCTACGAGGGCGGCAAACCCGTCGAGGTGACGCAGCTTGTGCTCTCGACCCAGCATGAGAGCGAAGACCAGACCTCTGACGATATCCGCGCGATTGTGGAACCCTATATCCGCGAAGTCCTGCCCGCAGGCTGGCTGACCGAAAAAACCGAATGGTGGGTCAACCCGACGGGCACTTTCGTCATCGGTGGCCCTGATGGCGATGCGGGTCTGACCGGGCGCAAAATCATTGTGGACACTTATGGTGGCGCTGCCCCGCATGGCGGTGGCGCATTCTCGGGCAAGGATCCGACCAAGGTGGACCGCTCGGCGGCCTATGCCGCGCGCTATCTGGCGAAGAATGTGGTTGCCGCCGGTATGGCGCAGCGCTGCACCCTGCAGATCTCCTATGCCATTGGCGTGGCAAAACCGCTGTCGATCTATGTTGACACGCATGGCACTGGCGCGGTCGAGGATGAAGCCATTGAACGCGCCGTTACGCAGGTCATGGACCTGACCCCGCGCGGGATCCGCGAACATCTTGGGCTGAACCGTCCGATCTATGCCCGCACGGCAGCCTATGGACATTTCGGGCGCGCACCCGAGGCGGATGGCGGTTTTTCGTGGGAGAAAACCGATTTGGTCGAGGCTCTGAAGTCTGCGGTCTGATTTCGAAAGCAGCGCAAGATCATTGAACGAGGCACGGCAGTGAGAAACAACTCTTCCTCCAGAGTTCTGAAGGTGAAGAGTGTCAAGGAAACACTTGACGACTCGAAGAATGCCGAATTTTTCAAGAACCAGACGGTCTGCATAAACTCCAAGGACCGGCCACGCGGACTCCACGCAAACGAGGTTCACCGTGTCACGATCAATGGGGTCACTATCCCCATGAAAGTGCAGAGCCGGGACAGCAAGATTGGTGAAGTTCGTCTCTTCGACTCTGCCCTTCGCAAGTTTGGTGTTTCGAGCGGTGACGAAGTATCAGTGGTGATTGAACAAGGTTCGCGCGACGACGAGATCGAATGGGCGCGCAATACTCGCGGGAATGTCGAGCTTCGTCTGACGATCGCGCTGGTTGATGAAGCCGCGCGCCTTACGCACGAGATCAAGACCACCGGCGACACCTCACTACGCAAAATCGAGCAAACGCATCGGAAAGTTCTCGACAATCTGGAGGAAACCCGGAGGCTTGAAGCCAACGCGAAGCGTCATAGGCTTTGGGGCTTTCTGCTTGGTGCAATCGGGGGTGCAATCGGGGTCGGTTTTGGCTTGATCAGTTGGGCCTACGAACCGTCTGATCTGATGGCCTTCTGGCCTTTTTGAACATTAGCGCTTATGCAGTCCGGAGTTGTGTCTGAATTGGACACGCTGTTTGCGTGTGGCCGGCAGCGGCAGAGGGTGTGAGAGGTCTTTACCGTGCCCGGCCTGATCGCACAGACTGAAGTACGCACACGCTAAAAGAAGAATTGCCCTTCCAACTCGCCCAATCCATTGAGTAGCTCTGCAGCCCTCATCGCACGCTTGCCCTCGCGCTGGACCGCCAGCAGATCGACCGCACCCTGCCCGCAAGCCACGGTCAACCCTTCCAGAACCTCGCCCGGCACGCCCTGCCCTGACACGCTGCGCGCATCAAGCAGTTTCAAGCGCCCGAAAGGCGTCTCGCACCATGCGCCCGGAAAGGGCGACAGCCCCCGGATCATGCGCGCGACCTCTTGCGCCGGGCGCGTCCAGTCCACCCGCGCCTCGGCCTTGTCGATCTTTGCTGCATAGGTGACGCCTGCATGAGGCTGTGCTTCAGGCACGAGCGTCGGCAGACGGGCCAGCGCGTCACGGATCAGCGCCGCCCCCATCTGCGACAGCCGGTCATGCAGGGTTGCACTCGTGTCCTCTTCGGTGATGGGTGTCGCTGCGCGCAGCAGAACCGGCCCGGTATCCAGCCCGGCCTCCATCTGCATGATGCAGACACCTGTTTCGGCATCGCCCGCCATGATCGCGCGCTGGATCGGCGCGGCCCCGCGCCAACGCGGCAGCAGCGAGGCATGGATGTTCAGGCATCCGAAACCTGGGGCGTCCAGCACCATTTGGGGCAGGATCAGCCCATAGGCCACGACGACGGCGACATCTGCACCAAGCGCCGCAAATTCGGCCTGCGCGTCGGGCGTTTTCAGGCTGACCGGATGGCGCACTTCCAGCCCAAGAGCCTGCGCGCGTTGATGGACCGGGGTCAGCCGGGGTTGTTTGCCCCGACCCGCAGGGCGCGGCGGCTGGGTATAGACACAGATCACATCATGGTCGGCATGGACGGCATCGAGTGCCGCTACCGAGAAATCGGGCGTGCCCATGAAAATGACGCGCAGACGGCTCGTAGGGTGCGTCATTGACGCACCTTCCGCGCGCGGCGCAGAAGCATGTCGCGGCGGGTTTTGCTCAGATGGTCGAAATACATCCGCCCCTGCAGATGGTCGATCTGATGCTGAACGCTGGTCGCCCAGAGGCTTACGAAATCCCGTTCCTCCAGCGCGCCCTCGGCGTTGAGAAACCGCACAGTCACCGCTCGGGGCCGCTCGATCTTCGCCCAGACACCCGGCAGATTGGGACTAGCCTCGTCATGTTCGCGCAGCTTGACACTGGCATGCAGGATTTCCGGATTGGCCATGCGCACCGCCTGCCCGCGCCCCTCGGACGCATCCACCACCGCCAGGCGCAGCATCACCCCGATCTGGGGCGCAGCCAACCCCACACCGGGCATCGCCTCCATCGTGTCGATCATGTCCGCCCAGATCGCACGGATCTCATCCGTGATCGCCTGCACGGGTTCGGCCACCGACCGCAGGCGCTTGTCGGGCCAGGGGATGCAGGGCCGGACGCTCACCCGCGCGCCTGATCACGCTTCAGCTTGACCATCTTGCGCGTGATCATCCCGCGCTTGATCGCGCCCAGATGGTCGATGAACAGCTTGCCGTTCAGATGGTCCAGCTCATGCTGCGCGCAGGTCGCCCAAAGACCGTCGAATTCCTCTTCCTGCAGTTTCCCGTCCAGCCCGATCCAGCGCATCGTCACGCGCTTGGGGCGGGTGACTTCAGCGTAGTGCTCGGGTATCGACAGGCAGCCTTCCTCATAGGTGTTCATTTCCTCAGAGGTTGCGACAATCTCGGGGTTGATCAGCACCATCGGTCGGGGATCGGCACCCTCTTCCTTGACGCAATCCATCACGAACAGGCGTTTCAGAACGCCCACCTGCGGCGCGGCCAGCCCTACGCCCGGCGCGTCATACATGGTTTCCAGCATATCCTCGGCCAGCTTGCCGACTTCGGGCGAAACGCCCTCGATCGGCGCGCAAAGCTTCTTGAGACGCGGGTCAGGATGGATCAGGATCGGTTTGATACTCATGGCCAGCGATGTAAGCCAAGCCAATGCGTCGTTCAATGGGCTTTTGGCCTTGCACGCCCGCGCAGAGCGCGTCAGCTTGGCCCCCAAACGGAGGCTTGCATGAATTTCGATCAGATCATCGACCGGCGTGGCACTGGCTGCATGAAATGGGATGCGATGCAGGCCCGCTATGGTGTGTCCTCTGACGACGGCATTGCGATGTGGGTGGCCGATATGGATTTCCGCCCGCCCGCCTGCGTGCATGCGGTGTTGCAAGGACTGCTCGATCACGGCATCTATGGCTATGGCGGGCCGGATGACGCCTATCGCGCCGCGATCTCATGGTGGATGGCCAATCGTCACGGCTGGCAGGTCGATCCCGGCCATGTCTTCACCACGCATGGGCTGGTGAATGCGGTCGGGCTATGCCTGCAGACATGGACCGCGCCGGGGGATGGGGTGGTCCTCTTCACCCCGGTTTACCACGCATTCGCGCGCACCATTCTGGCAGCAGGTCGGCGGGTCGTGGAATCCCCGCTGGTGATCCGCGAGGGGCGCTATGAAATGGACCTTGAGGCCGTCGAGACGCAGATCGACGCGACCACGCGCATGGTCATTCTGTGTTCGCCCCACAACCCCGGCGGACGGGTCTGGAGCGAGGACGAATTGCGCGCTTTGGCCGAGTTCTGCGCGCACCACGATCTGTTGCTGATCTCGGACGAAATTCACCATGACCTGCTGATGCCGGGACAGCGCCATATCCCGATGCCGGTTGCCGCACCTGACATTGCAGACCGGCTGGTGATGCTGACTGCGGCCTCCAAGACCTTCAATCTGGCGGGCACGCATTGCGGCAATGTGATCATCGCGGACACGAACTTGCGACAGCAATTCGCGGGTACGATGGCGGCTTTCGGGATTTCGCCCAATTCGTTCGGCCCCGCCGCCGTGCAGGCCGCCTATTCCCCCGAGGGGGCCGCATGGGTCGATGCGCTTTGCGCCTATCTCGATGGCAACCGGCAGGTGTTCGATGCGGGCATCCATGCCATTCCGGGGCTGCGCTCGATGGCATTGGAGTCCACCTATCTGGCCTGGGTCGATTTCAGCGCCACGGGCATGACGCCTGCAGAGTTCACCCGCCGCGTCGAACAGGGCGCAGGGATTGCCGCCAATCATGGCCCGACATTCGGCACCGGGGGCGAGAGCTGGCTGCGCTTCAATCTGGGCACACCGCGCTCCGTGATCGAGGACGCCGTGACGCGGTTGCAGCGCGCTTTCAGCGATCTGCAATAGCCCGCACAGTCCCTGCGCATTAGCGCAAGTTGCCGTCACGCTCGTTTCGACCCAAGTGAAGGGGAACAGAAAAGGAGTTTTGTTATGGGCCAGTTGATCGACGGCGAATGGTCGAAGGAATGGTATGACACGAAAAAGACCGGGGGCGCGTTCAAGCGCGATACCTCGAAATTCCGCAACTGGGTGACGGCGGATGGCAGTGCCGGGCCTTCGGGCGAGGGGGGCTTCAAGGCCGAAGCCGGGCGCTATCATCTCTATGTCTCGCTGGCCTGCCCCTGGGCGCATCGCACGCTGATTTTCCGTGCGCTCAAGGGGCTGGAGGGGCTGATCGATGTCTCAGTCGTGCACCCGGACATGCTGGAGGATGGCTGGACATTTGCCACGGATTTCGAAGGTGCCACCGGTGACAAGCTGCATGGCGCAAAGTTCATGCGCGATGTCTATACCCGCGCCGACCCGAAGATTTCCGGTCGCGTGACCGTGCCGGTCCTGTGGGACAAGCAGCGCGAAACCATCGTCTCGAACGAATCCGCCGAGATTATTCGCATGTTCAATTCGGCCTTCAATGATCTGACCGGGAACAGCGATGACTACTACCCTGAAGCCCTGCGCAGCGAAATCGACGCGGTGAATGACCGGATCTACAATGAGGTCAATAACGGCGTCTACAAAGCCGGTTTCGCCACCGCGCAGGACGCCTATGAGCAAGCCGTCTACCCGCTGTTTGACGCGCTCGACTGGCTGGAGGGACGGTTGACGGGCCAGCGCTACCTGATGGGCGACACTCTGACCGAGGCCGATTGGCGGCTATTCACGACGCTGGTGCGTTTCGACAGCGTCTATCACCTGCATTTCAAATGCAACCGCCGCCGGATCACGGATTACCCCGCACTCTGGGGCTATACGCGGGACTTATATCAGCATCCGGGTGTCGCTGGGACCGTCAATCTGGACCATATCGTGCGGCATTATCACTACAGCCATGACACGATTAACCCCAACCGGATCATCCCGGTCAATCCGGTGCTCGATTTCACAGCACCGCATGGCCGCGCATCACTCTGACACCTGCGCCCTGCCCTCATCACGGAAAAGCGATTCCCCAAGCGCCTTGCTTGCGGTAACGTGCCGGAAAATCACAGTGATGAGGGCAGTATGCGTTTCCTTTCCGTTCTGGCGACAGGTCTTTTCCTTGGCTTGGGGGGCGCTGCGAGCGCCCAGAATTGCGGTGGCAATTTCGGCAGCTTCGTCGAAGGGCTGAAGGCAGAGGCCGTCCAGCGCGGCTATGACCGGGCGCTGGTGGATAATTTCTTTCGCGGCGTGCAGTTCAATCAGGCCGTGATCAATGCCGACCGGCGTCAGGGCATCTTTCAGCGGCCCTTTCTGGATTTCTCGCGCGCGCTGATCTCGCAAAACCGGATGAATGCCGGGCAGTCGAATTACCAGCGGCATCGGGCGATCTTTGACCGGGCGCAAAGCCAGTTCGGCGTGCCACCCGGCATCCTGCTGGCCTTCTGGGCGTTCGAGACCGATTTCGGGGCCAATCAGGGCGATTTCAACACCGTGAATGCGCTGGTGACGTTGGCGCATGATTGCCGCCGCCCGACACTCTTCCGTCCGCAGGTCTTTGCGGCGCTCGAGATGCACCGGCGCGGCGATCTCGACCCGCGCACCATGCAAGGGGCCTGGGCGGGCGAGATCGGGATGGTGCAGAAACTACCGTCCGATATCATCAACCATGCGGTAGATGGCGACGGTGACGGGCGCATCGATCTGCGCCGCTCCGTCGCGGATTCGATCATGTCCGGGGCCTCGATGCTGCGCGCGAAGGGCTGGCGCGCGAATGAGCCCTGGATGCATGAAATCGCCCTTCCGCAAGGGTTTGACCTGCGCCAGTCGGGCCTGCGCACCGAACGCACGGTCAGCGACTGGGCACAGATGGGCATTCGGCCCACGCATGGCAGCCTGCCCTCGGGCAATCTGCGCGCCTCGATCATTCTGCCGCAAGGGCATCGCGGCCCGGCCTTCATGGTGTTCCACAATTACCGCGTGCTCTTTGAATGGAACCAGAGTTTCATCTATGTCACCACAGCGGCCTATTTCGCGACCCGGCTACAAGGCGCTCCGGTCTATCAGGCCGGCAACCCGGAACAGGGGCTCAATCAGGACCAGATGCGCCAGTTGCAGCAACGCCTGACCCAGCGCGGGTTCAATGTGGGCGCTGTTGACGGTATCCTCGGGGCCAATACCCGCGCCGCCGTGCAGGACATTCAGGCCCAGCTTGGCTTGCCCGCCGATGGATGGCCCACCCCACAACTTCTGCGGATGCTCTGAGGAAAAACCACCCGCAGAGGCATTTTTTCCTTGGTTTCATGGGTATTCTCTTCCACTCTGCCCTCCATGCGCAGGGCGCATCAACAAAGTGTATGTGACAAGGGACCGGGAGACCAGAATGGGACGTCGTGACGAACTGATTGAACGCTATGCAAGTGACCTGCGCGAAAAATGCGGGGTCGAACCGGATATGGAACTGCTGAAAAAAGTGACGATCGGGTGCGGGCCATCGATTTATGATGCCGACGCGGCCACCGTCGCGGCGACCCAACAGCATGAACTGGACACTGTGCGCCGCAGTTTTCTGATGAAGAAACTGGGCCTGCCGGACGGTCAGGAATTGCACGATGCTATCGACGCGGTGATCGAGCAATATGGCCGCTCCGAGCGCAACAAATACCGCGCCGTGGTCTATTACCTGCTGACAAAGCATTTCGGCAAGGAAAGCGTCTACGGCTGAGTGCTGCCGGATCGCTAAAATGCAACCTTCATTTGCGTTGCCAGCGCAATGACAGTTTGCGAAGATCAGGCATCTGGTCAGGAAGACCGGCGCTTTGATTCTTCCCGTGACGTGAAGGGCACGTGGGTGAGTGGGGGTTCCGGTCATGCCGGAACCCCTGTTTTTTGGGCACTCCGCCGAACAACACCGTATGCAATGTATGGTCCCGCTTGCACTTGAACAGGCTGCCCCTTAGGCAGGATTCAGTCCCGCCCCGACCCTCAGGCCCCTGTCATGTATCTGCCCCAGCATTTTGCGGAAACCGACGCGGCACGCATTTCCGAGGTAATCGCCGCTGCGCCACTGGCCTGCATAGTGGCACAGACCGATAGCGGCCTGCTTGCCAACCATATTCCGCTCTTGGCAAAGCCCGATGGCAGCCTGATCGGGCATGTCGCCAAGGCCAATGACATGCACCAGATCATGCGCGACGGGCAGGAGGTGCTGGCAGTCTTCACCAGCCTGGAGGCCTATGTCTCGCCCAATTTCTACCCCAGCAAGCAAGAGCATCACCGCCATGTGCCGACATGGAACTACATCACCGTGCATGTGCATGGCACGATCCGGTTCCAGCATGACCGGCAGGCGAAACATGCCGCGGTGGGACTTCTGACGCGGGTGCATGAGCGCCGTGTGAATGGCGATGCAGGCTGGAAGATGGGCGATGCTCCCGCCGATTATATGGCCGAGATGCTGGAAAATATCGTCGCCTTCCGCATCACGCCCACCCGGATCGAAGCCAAGTCGAAACTCAGCCAGAATCGCGAGGCGCGCGATTATGACGGCACAATCAAGGGTTTGCGCGAATCCGGGCAGGACAGAATGGCGGACGCGATGCAGGACAGGGCCACGCCGCCGGTCCAGATGGAATAGGAAGACGCAGACGGGTGCTTGAAACCCTTCCCGCCTGCGCACAAATTGAGGTCAAGGCGTCCGGTTCGGGACGCAGATGAAAGGATGAAGTGCATGTCGCAGACTCTCTCTTACCCGGTCCTGCCGCTGCGCGATATGGTCGTGTTTCCGCATATGATCGTGCCGCTCTTTGTCGGGCGCGAAAAATCCGTGCGCGCGCTCGAAGCGGTGATGGCAGAGGATCGCCAGATCCTGCTTGTCTCGCAGAAGGATCACACGCAGGAAAACCCCGACACGGATGACATTTTCCGCGTTGGTGTGCTGGCGAATGTCCTGCAGCTTCTGAAACTGCCCGATGGCACGGTAAAGGTTCTCGTCGAAGGGCGCACGCGCGTCCAGCTCACGGAATTTGTGGTCAATGAGGACTATTTCGAAGCCCAGGCGACCGAATTGCCGGATATCGCGGGGGATCAGGCCGCTGTCGCGGCGCTGATGCGCACGGTGCAGGGTGAATTCGAGCGCTACGCCAAGATTCGCAAGAACATTCCGGATGAAGCTGTGGCCGCGATTGCAGAAGCCTCAAACGCATCCGAGCTTGCGCATCTGGCCGCTGGTCATCTGGGGGCAACGGTTGCCCAGAAACAGAAACTGCTGGAAACCGATGATACGGCGCAGCGTCTGGAAGAAATCTACACGCTGATGCAGGGCGAATTGTCGGTGCTGCAGGTCGAGCGCAAGATCAAGACGCGCGTGAAATCCCAGATGGAGCGCACCCAGCGGGAATATTACCTGAATGAGCAGATGAAGGCCATTCAGAAGGAACTGGGTGACGGCGAAGAGGGTCAGAATGAACTGGCCGAACTTGAGAACCGGATCAAGGAAACCAAGTTCAGCAAGGAAGCCCGCGACAAGGCCGAAGCCGAGTTGAAGAAGCTGAAATCCATGTCGCCCATGTCGGCGGAAGCGACCGTCGTGCGCAATTATCTGGACTGGATGCTGTCGATCCCCTGGGGTGTAAAAAGCCGCGTCAAGAAAGACCTCGGGCGCGCGCAGGAAATCCTCGATGCCGACCATTACAGCCTCGACAAGGTGAAGGAACGCATCGTCGAATATCTGGCCGTGCAGGCCCGCAGCGCGAAGCTGAAAGGCCCGATCATGTGCCTTGTCGGCCCTCCGGGCGTGGGCAAGACCAGTCTGGGGCGGTCGGTCGCAAAAGCCACGGGGCGCGAATTCATCCGCATCTCGCTTGGCGGGGTACGCGATGAGAGCGAGATCCGGGGCCACCGGCGCACCTATATCGGCTCGATGCCCGGCAAGATCATTCAGGCGCTGAAAAAGGCCAAGACCACCAACCCGCTGATCCTGCTCGACGAGATCGACAAGATGGGGCAGGATTTCCGCGGAGATCCGGCGTCGGCCATGCTTGAGGTGCTCGACCCGGAACAGAACTCAACCTTCGTCGATCACTATCTGGAGGTGGAATATGACCTCTCGAATGTGATGTTCCTGACCACGGCCAACAGCTACAACATGCCCGGCCCGCTTCTTGACCGGATGGAGATCATCCCGCTTTCGGGCTACACCGAGGACGAAAAGCTGGAAATCGCGCGGCGTCACCTGCTGCCCAAGTCGATCAAGAATCACGGGCTGCGCAAGGGCGAGTTGAGCATCGCGGATGACGGGATCACCGAAATCCTGCGCCGCTACACGCGCGAAGCGGGCGTGCGCAACCTTGAACGCGAATTGAACAAGATCGCGCGCAAGGCGGTGACGAAGATCGTCAAGAAGGATGTCGAAACCGTATCGGTGACGGCAGAGAACCTGCCCGATTTCCTTGGCGTGCCGCGTTTCCGCTTCGGGCTGGCCGAGAAGGAAGATCAGGTCGGCGTGGTCACAGGTCTCGCCTGGACTCAGGTCGGCGGCGATCTGTTGCAGATCGAGGCGCTGAAACTGGCGGGCAAGGGCCGGATGAAGACCACCGGCAAACTGGGCGATGTGATGAAGGAATCCATCGACGCGGCCAGTTCCTTCGTGCGGTCCATCGCGCCGCAGATCGGGGTCACGCCGCTGCAATTCGACGCATGGGATATCCATGTCCATGTGCCCGAAGGTGCAACCCCCAAGGACGGGCCGAGTGCCGGCATCGCGATGGTCACGTCAATCGTCTCGGTTCTGACGCAAATCCCGGTGCGCAAGGATATTGCGATGACCGGCGAGGTGACGCTGCGCGGCAATGTGCTGGCCATCGGGGGCCTGAAGGAGAAACTGCTCGCCGCTTTGCGCGGCGGGATCACGACGGTCCTTATCCCTGAAGAAAACGCCAAGGATCTGCCCGAGATCCCGGACAATGTGAAACAGGGTCTGACCATTATCCCGGTCAGCCATGTGCGCGATGTGCTGAAACATGCACTGGTGCGCGAACCCGAGCCGGTAGAGTGGGATGACGCGGCCGAGGAAGCGGCACGTCTGGCCCGCCTGGCGGGCAAGGCGGCACCCGAAGTCTCGCGCGCCGCGCATTAACCTTTGGCCGCGCTGTAAGCCATCGGCTTTCAGCGCGGCCTGCTTCGCGATTTTGCGCAAGAAGGGCTTGCGCGGCCCGGATGCGCAGAGTAGAGAGCAGCGCGTGGGGCGATTAGCTCAGCGGTAGAGCGCTTCGTTCACATCGAAGATGTCAGCGGTTCAAATCCGTTATCGCCCACCATTCCCTCTTTTCAGACGACGACTCTGGATCAGGCCGGACAGACCGGCTAAGAGCGTGCCCGAGGCAGGTTGCAGAGGGGTTCAGCATGATCCTGGGTCATATCGGCGCGCGGGGCGGGTCCAAAGGCGTTCCGGGCAAGAATTTCCGCGACCTCTGCGGCAAGCCCCTGATCGACTGGTCACTTGATCAGTTGCTGGGCAATCCCAGGGTCGATGCGGTCGTTGTATCGACCGATGATCCACAGATCTACGCCCACGCGGTCGCGCGGGGCGCGCTGGAGATCGGCTTGCGCCCGGCGCATCTGGCGACGGATGCCGCGCCGAAATGGGGGGTCTGGCAGCATGCGCTGGAAACCGCAGAGACCGTGGTCGGCAAGACAGCAACGGCGTTTCTGGACCTCGACTGCACCTCGCCGCTCCGACTGCCGCAGGACATTGATGCGGCGCTTGATCTCTTTGAGGCAGAGATGCCCGATATGGTCATGAGCGTCTGCGAAGCGCGCAAGAACCCCTATTTCAATCTGGTGGAACTGAACGCGGAAGGCAGCTTGCGGGTGTCAAAAGAACTGCCCGGCGGGGTCTGGTCGCGGCAAGCCGCCCCCAAGGTCTGGGAACATGCGGCTTCAACCTATGTGGTGGCCCCTGACTACCTGCGCCGCGCCAAAACCATCTATGAAGGGCGCGTCATCCCCTTCGAGATGCCACCCGAACGCTGCGCCGATATCGACACGCCCTTTGATTTCCGGCTGGTCGAATGGATGATGCAAGAACGCCTGAAGGGAGCCACCCATGACTGAGCCTGTCACCGACCTAAGCACGCGCACCATTTTCATCACCGGATCGGGCGGGGTGCTGGGCAGCACCTATGTCCGCCGGATGCTGGCCGCTGGCGCACGGGTGATCGGCTCGGACCTGCCGGGCGCGCGGGCGGATGCGCTGCAGGCAACGCATGAAGGCAACCCGAATTTCCGCTTCTATGATCTCGATGTGTCGGACGAGGCGCAGGTCGAGGGCATTTTCACGCGCATCCTTGGCGATGGCTGGCAGCCGAATGTAGTGCTGAACAATGCCGCGATCACGGGCGAATTGCTGATGGGGGCAGGAAAGCCCTTCCCCGATTTCAAGGATATCTCGGTCAGCGACTGGGAACGCACCATGCGCACCAATCTGACTGCGCCTTTCATGATCGCGCGGCAGATGGACCGCGATATCGTCGGCAAATACCCCTGCACGCTGGTCAATGTGGCCTCGATGTATGCCCTGAACGGCGCGCATCATGCGATCTATGAGGGGATGCCGTTCAAGAATTTCGCGGCCTATGGCGTGTCCAAGGCCGGGGTGCATGGGCTGACCGTGTGGCTGGCAGGCTATTGGGCGGAACGTGGCGCCACGGTGAACACGATTGCGCCGGGCGCGGTGTTCAACAATCATTCCGAGGAATTTCAGCGCCGGGTCGGGGAACTGATCATGGCAGGACGCATGGCCAAGCCTGACGAGATTGCGGACGCCATGCTGTTTCTTGCAAGCCCGGCCGCAGGCTATATCACCGGGCAGATGATCAATGTCGATGGCGGGTTTTCCGCGTGGTAGGTGGCGCGGTCGTGGTCATTGGCGCTGGCTCGATCGGGCGGCGGCATTTCGACAATCTGACGGCTTTGGGTGTGCAGGCGGAACTGCACCCCTGGCGCAGCTTTGACCGCGCAGCGGTCGCGGCGCGGGGCGATGTGGCAGGCGTCGTGATCGCAACGGAAACGCCCATCCGGCTGGAGTTGATCGAACTCTGTGCAGAAAAAGGCTGGCCGTTCTATGCCGAAAAACCCCTCGCCTGGCGCGTGGATCAGGCACGCGCCATTCATGATGCAGCGGCCCCTGTCGCCGCGCGTTCACTGGTGGGCTTCATGATGCGCTGGCATCCGGTCGTGCAGGCACTGGCTGCGATGGACCTGTCTGACACTTTCCGCCTCCATGCCGAGATCGGCCATGATGTGCGCCAATGGCGCGCGAACTGGCGCTTTAGCGACAGCTATGCCGCAAAGGCCGAAGGCGGCGGTGTCCTGCTCGATCTGTGCCATGAGATTGATCTGGTCGCAGCGCTGTTTCCCTGCCTGACAGTGCAGGATGCGCGCAGCATGGGCCATCCCGGTTTTCCTGGCGTGGATTTCGCCACCAGCCTGCATGTCAGCACGCCATCGGGCGCGGTGGGTCGGATCGCGATGGATTACCTCGCGCCCGTCTTCACACGCAAGCTGACGCTTGTCGGCCTGTCGCGGCGGATCGAGGCAGATCTGCTGGCCTCGCGCCTCACCATCCACAGGGCAGAGGGTGTCGAGACACAAGATTTCCCGTTTGAACGCAACGAGATGTTCCTCTCGGCAATGCGCAGCTTTCTGGCGCTGGCCTCCGGGCAGTCCATCGACGACCCGCTTTTGCCGCGCTTCGACCGGATGGAGGCGTCCAGCCTGCTCATCGCGCAGGCCTGGGAAGCGCGGCAGTTTCAGGGCGCAGTCTCGCTCGATATGTCGTGAAAGGCTTTTTGCAGGCTGCGCGTCCAGAAACCGGGATCACCTAGCACCTGCACGAACCGATCGGCGGCACGCCCTTCGCCAAAGCCGTTATGGCGCGGATGCCGCCTGCCCCATTGATCGCGCAGAAACGCGGCAATCGTCGCACTGTCCGTGGCAGCACAGCTTGACACAGTGCTGGTCTGCGCGCGGTTGGTCTGCCTTGTGCCGATATCGAGCGACGGGATACCGAGAAACGGCGCTTCGCGCACGCCCGCGCTGGAATTGCCAACCAGACAGGCGGCATTTTTCATCAGTTCCGAGAAATGCGCAAACCGCATCGTGGGCAGGACACGGAATTGCGAAGCAGGCAAGGCGTCAATCACCCGGAAAATCGCCTCTGACCCCGGATCGTTATTCGGTGCGATGACAACAAACTGCCGTCCCGAAGCGGTCAGCGCATCAAACAGCATCTGCGCCTGCGCGCCCATGCTGGCCTGTTCACTGGTGACAGGGTGGAATGTCACGATGCCATAGTCCTGAAACCCGATCCCGTAATGCGCACGCACATCGTCCAGACTGACCCCCGAAGGCCCCGCATGAAAATCGAGTTCAGGCGAGCCGATGACATGGATCGCGCCTTCCGGTTCTCCCAGCGCCATCACCCGGCGCTTGGCCGCGTCCGAGGACACGAAGTGATGCGCGCAGAGCTTGGTATTGCAGTGGCGGAACACCTCGTCGATGGTCCCCGAGACCTCACCGCCTTCGATATGCGCGGACGGGATGTAATTCGTGGCCGCGACCAGCGCGCCTGCCAGCGCCTCGATCCGGTCGCCATGCAGCACGATCAGATCGGGGCGGTGTTCGGTCACATAGTCGGAAAACCCCATCACCGTTTTTGCAAGGATCACATCCTGGCTGTCGCCGGGGCGCTGGTTGAGGAATTCATGCACAGCGACACCGGGCATCCGCCGCACTTCGTTCACGGTCAGGCCATAGCGGTCCATCATATGCATCCCGGTCACGAAGAATGTGACGCGATGACCCGCGTCGCGCGCAGCGGCGGCCAGCGGTTCAAGCTTGCCGAAATCGGCGCGGGTGCCGGTGAGGAAGAGGATCTGGCGGGTCATTCGAACTTTTCCAACATCGGGCAAGAAACTGCAAGACAGACAGATCGAGGGGATAAAACCAATCTGGCCTAATCTTCAGAAGTCTTTAGGCTTTCGACATAGCGCAACTCAGGCTAAAGCGATACGCGCACTCGAAGACAAGAGGATGGCATGCCCGGTAAGAACTTTGTGTTGATGAACCACACCAATATGCTGGGGCATCATTTCGGCTGCGCGCGCGTCATGCGACTGATCGAAGACGGGCTTACACAACGCGGGGGCGTCATTCTTGGCCGGTTGGACGGCAAAATGGACTGGCGCAACAACCCTTCAGCGCTGGATCTATTGTCACGCTGCGATGCGATTGTCATCAATGGCGAAGGCACCTTGCATCACGGGCGAAAGAAAGCCTCTTGGCTGATGGATGTCGCGCGGCATCCAGTCACCAAGACAAAGGAACTGGCACTGATAAACACCATCTATCAGGCCAATCCTGACCATTGGGCCCCGATGCTGAAGCAGTTTACGCATCTCTATGCACGCGATGGCCGCAGCGCCGCAGAGATGGCACGTCACGCTGAACGTGAAGTCCTGTATATGGGTGATCTGTCCATGTCCGCTGGCGCCCTTCCCGACACAGACGCGCAACAGGGCATCTTGTTCGGAGATTCTGTCAGCCGATCTTCAAGTGAAAAGCTTGCCCGCCTCGCCAGTCAGGTATCGCTGCATGAACCCTCCGCGATCATCCCGTTGACCACTTCGCTCTTCGAAGACAATCCCTACAAGCCCTATCTCTGGCGGATATTTCGTAAAAGCAAGCTCGTATGGCGTCAGAAAAACCTTTTGCAGCGTCATGCACTGATGCAGTTTTTGCCCTCAGAGGACGCCTATATCGCGAAACTGCGCGCAACGCGACTGTCGGTGACTGGTCGCTTTCACGGTATCTGCCTGAGCATCATCGCAGGAATTCCTTTCGTTGCAGTCAGTTCGAACTCTTGGAAAATCGAAGCTTTGTTCGAGGATGTCGGCCTGGACACGCGTCGGCTTGTCCCGGTTGACCAATTGAAACCAGGCCTAATCCTGGATGAGGACTGGTCTTTCAGCACCGAAGAGATACAGAATATCGAGAAGTTTCTGAACAGGACCGTCGTTCGGGCAAGCGCTATGTTTGACCGGCTGTCGGCCTGAATTTTGAACGCTCTGCTGGCTCGACTCTCTGCGTCGCTACTCAACTTCTCGGGCCATTCCTTCTGCTGATCTTTCCCACAAGGAACACACCAACGAATTGTAGCGCTAACCTGAACCTTACACCCCCAGCATCGGTTACGCTCAGAAAATTCCACGCTTTGCGCCAATCACCGGATTTTGCGAGCATGGACACCCACCGGCGCAGAAGGTGGAATCGCAGATCGGCATCACCTTCCAGAAAAGCCGCGTGACGACACAGGATCTTTTCAAACCATAGCGCGCGCTGCGCAGGGCGATGCGTATGTGTTGTATGACCGCCAGTTTTGCCGGAAGGGATATGCTGGCGTATAAGCACGCCGACCTGTTCAAATTTCCAGCCCGCCGCGCCATGCGACAGCAGACGAAGGCTGAATTCTGTATCCTCATTCACAAGAATTTCGGTATCAATTCCGCCAGCTTGCAAAAACAGCGACTTCCTGACCCAGAACCCACAACCAAGTCCGGCCAATCGCCGACGCGGTTTAAGCTTCGCGACAGGTATCCCGCTCGGATCAGAAAAATCCGCCACCAATGGCGCAGCTGTGCCCAAGAACTTCAAGACATTGCAGAAGCCAAAACCAAGCGATGTGTCCATGCGGGCTTTGCCGACAACTTCCGCCGGGTAGCCCTTTACCAGAAGATCATCATCATCAAGAAACAAGACGAGATCTGACCGCGCTTGAGCAACACCGTAATTTCGGGCAGCGCCGGGTCCATGCGGGCCGGGATTGCGTAAGATACGCAAGCGAGTGTCAGTGATTCCCTTAAGCGCCTCACTTGCTGGAGGCAGGCCTGCATCATCGACGACAAGGATTTCCAGCGCAACGCAATGTGCCGCATCCAGAACTGAAGCGACACTTTGCACGACAAGGTCTGGCCGGTTTTTTGTGGGTATTACCACTGAAAGTTCTGGCACATTGTTGCTATAGGCCACGCTAAATCCTTTTCAGCAATCAATCGCGCACTGAAAGCCGCCTATACCATTTCCATCTGGGCCTTGCATCTTAGCCACGCTTTGCCGGGGATAGACAAGCCCTGAGAAGCCCGTCAAGAAAAAATGCGCCGAGCGTTTAGCAAGCGTAAGGACCAGCACGATACACTAGGATGGTCAGACGGCATCTCTGCCGCTAGAGGGTGTTTCACATTGCCCGCCCACGACCCCATCGTGTAAGTCTGGGTCGAAACCAACGCCTCAACCCCCGAGGGTCCCTGTGACAAACACCATCACCATCGCCGGTCGTCAGATCGGCCCCGACCATCCGCCACTGGTCATTGCCGAGATCGGCATCAATCACGGGGGCGATCTGGAGGTCGCCAAAGATATGGTGCGCCTTGCTGCGGGTGCCGGGTGCGAGATGATCAAGCATCAGACGCATATCCTCGAAGACGAAATGACCGACGAGGCGAAATCCATCTTCCCGCCCAATGCCGATGTTTCGATCTGGGATGTGATGGCGCGGTGCGCCCTGTCGCTGGAGGAAGAGACGGAACTCAAGCGCTTCACCGAATCTCTCGGCATGATCTGGATTTCCACTCCGTTTTCGCGCGCGGCCGCCGATTTCCTCGAAACCCTTGATGTGCCCGCCTACAAGATCGGCTCGGGCGAGGCCGACAATCTGCCGCTGATCCGCCATATCGCGCGCAAGGGCAAGCCAGTGATCCTGTCCACGGGAATGCAGACCATTACAACGCTCCGCGCCTCGGTCGATATCCTCGATCAGGCGGGCGTGCCCTATGCGCTGCTGGAATGCACCAATCTCTATCCCAGCCCTGCCGAGATCGTCAGCCTGCGCGGCGTGACCGAATTGCGCGACGCTTTCCCGCGCGCAGTCGTAGGGTTCTCGGACCATTCCATCGGCCCGGAAATGGCGCTGGCTTCGGTTGCGTTGGGGGCATCGATTCTGGAGCGGCACTATACTGACACGCGCTACCGCAAGGGGCCGGATATTTCCTGTTCGATGGACCCGGCGGAACTGCGCTTCCTGATCGACCGGTCGCGCGAAATCTGGATCGCGGCGAACAATCCCAAACAGCGCAGCGCCCCGGAAGAAGATGTCTATCGCTTCGCGCGCGGCTCGATTGTCGCGGATGCCGATCTGCCGGCGGGGCATGTGATCCGCGAACAGGATATCTGGGCGCGGCGTCCCGGCTCTGGTGAAATCGCGGCCTTCGAGTTCGACGCCGTGCTTGGCAAGCGCCTGAAAAGGGCGATGACTCGCAACACACAGTTACGCTGGTCAGATCTCGCGTGACCGGCGCAACTGTGGTGCACGGCGCGCGCCCCTTGCGCGATGGGTCTGAACACCCAAGCCCTTAGCGAACGCTCAAGCGATCGCATGGCATAGCCCGAAGCCGCCACGCGCGCCACGCATGGCAACTGGACAGACTCAGCCCTTCCAGAGGACAGGGCCGAGGTAGGTGAGATCTTAGCCGCCCAGAGGCGCGACGCGGCGGGCGAAGCGCAGAAGGGTCTGGACGGCCAGTTCGAAGTAATCGCGCCGGCCCATGGCGAGGTCGAAGCTCTCGTCGCTGACAAGCGCGATCACGCCCAGATGCCCGGCCACAGCCTGCCGACCGATGTGATCGGCGCCCAGATGCGTGAACTGTCCGCGCGGCAGAAAGAGATCG
>JAFIEM010000229.1 GCA_020832555.1 Natronohydrobacter sp.
TCGAGGTCACCAGATCGCGGAAGTCGAGCTTGCCCTTGCGCACGAAGTCGGCGACCGCGTTCTCGGCCGCACCAAATGCCCCGACCAGCGCCTGGCCGATATCAGCCCCGATCTCGCGTGCCCTTGCGGCATAGTCGGCCAGCGCGGCGGTGACGGCCTGCCAGCCGGTCACGGCTTCCTCGGCGCCGGTGGCTGTCTGGGTGCCGGCCTCGCGCCCGGCAGCGCCCGCGCGGCCGGCTGAGGTCTCGGCCTCGTCCAGCGCTTCCGCCACGCGCCGGGCCCCGGCGGCAGCGGCACCGAGCGCGCCCTCGGTCTCCTCGCCCGAGCCGCGAACAGCCTCGACCAGCGCGGTGACGGCCTCACGCACACCGTCGAAGGCCCCCGCCCGTGTGTCCGCTGCCCTCTGGCGGAACCGCTCGGCCATGGTGCCCGCGTTGCTGGCGGCGTGGTCGAGCATCGAGGCCCAGGATTGCGCCCCGAACCAGTCGATCTGGAAATCCGCCCCGATCCGGTCGGCCACGGCGTTGAAGGTCGGGCCGATCATCCCGAGGAAGTCGGCCCATTTCCCCGCAAGGAAGGCCATGAGGCGGGTCCAGATGCTCTCGATATCCGCACGCAGCGCCCGGAAATCGTCGACCAGCGAGCCCATCGTGGTCTTGATGCCGTCCCAGACGGCGCGGGCCACGTTGCCCATGAGCTCCAGTGCATTGCCGAAACCCGCGGCACCGGTGACGAGGCGGGAGAACTGGTAGACGAGCTCCCCTGCACCGACGATCAGTGCGCCGATCCCGGTACGGATCAGCGCCCCGCGCAGAAAGACGAGCGCGGTCGCCAGCCCGCGGACCGACAGCGCCGCAGCCGCGAGCCCGGCGACCCAGCGCCCCGCCATCAGCGCGGCGAAGGTCCCCGCGATGCTCACCAGCCGCCCGAGGTTGTCGAACAGAGTCCGGATCGCGATCCCGAGCGGCCCGGTCGTCCGCGCTACAGCCGCCATGGCATCGGCCACAGCCTCCAGCGCGGGAGCGGCGGCGACCGCGAGCTGGTTCGAGAGCCCGCGCCAGATCAGACCGAGGCGGGAGATGGCGTCGTTGGCGCGTTCGATCTGGCGGGCGTCCTGATCGCTGACCACCACCCCGAAGTCGCGCACGTCCTGTGTGGCCTGCCGCAGCGTGGCGGTGTCGATCCGTGTGAAGACCAGTGCCGCGCGGTCGCCGAAGAGCTGGGAGGCCACCGCCGCGCGCTCGGCTTCGGGCACGAATTCCGCCAGCCGGTCCTGGATGAGCGCGATGCGCTGGTCGAGCGGAAGGGCTTGCAGCTCCCCGGCCGACAGCCGCAGGCGGCGCAGGGCTTCCGTCGCAGGGCCAGCGCCAGCGGCCGCCTGGCTCAGCCGCCGCGTCAGCTGCGCGGTGGCCTGTTCGACCTGGCCCATGCTCACGCCCGCCAGATCGCCAGCCCGCTCGAGCACCTGGATGCTCTCGACCGTGGTATCCAGCGAGGCCGCGAGCTTGGCCTGCGCATCCACGGTGGACAGCCCGGAGCGGATCATCGCCGTGGCCGCCGCCGCCAATGCACCCGCGGCCGCAGCTGCCGCGATCCGCGCCCGGCGCGCGAAGGCGGCAAGCCGGGTGTTGGCCATCTCCATCTCGCGCGAGAGGCGGCCGAAGCCTCGGGCCCCGGCTTCGCCGACACCCTCCAGTTCGGCACGCACCTGCCGGCCGCCCACCGCCGCGAGGCGGACGCTGACCCGTTTCTCCGTCATCGCGACATCCTTGCTTTCGCCGCACTGGCGTCTTACGTTATCTTCATCGATATGCGAGGCGTACAAAATGGCCGAGACCGCGACCCTGTCCTCGAAGTTCCAGATCTCGATCCCCAAGGCGATCCGGACTGCCCAAGCCTGGGAGGCCGGGCTGACCTTCGCCTTCATCCCGAAGGGCACCGGTGTCCTGCTCGTACCGGTGCCGAAGAAGGAGAGCCTGAAAGGCCTCGCGAAGGGGGCGCGGCCCGAGGAGTATCGCGACCGCTCGGATCGGACCTGATGGTCCTCGTCGACACCTCGGCCTGGATCGAATGGCTGATCGGGTCGCCCACCGGCGAGGCGGTCGCCGGCCATCTGCCCGAGCAGGAAGACTGGGTCGTGCCGACCATGGTCCAGCTCGAGCTTGCCAAATGGCTCGCCCGCGAGGTGGGCGAGGACAAGGCCGATCAGGTCATCGCCTTCACGCAGGTCTGCCGGGTCGTGCCGCTCGACACCGAGATCGCGCTCGCGGCGGCCGAGGCCTGCCGCGCGCATCGCCTCGCCACCGCCGATGCAATCGTCTTCGCCACGGCGCGGGCGCAGGGCGCAACGCTGTTGACCTGCGATGCGCATTTCGACGGTCTGCCGGGAGTCCGGCTCATCCCGAAGGCAGCCTCCTGACCATCAGCCGCGCTCTGCCGCCATCTGCTCGTTGATCCGGCGGACCATAACCGCCTCGATGGCGGGCAGGAATTCGGCCATGGCGAGGGGCGGAACACCCAGCGCACGGCCCAGCGCGAGCGCTGCGTCCATGTCCCAGCCGATCACCGCGCCGGGGAGGATGCGCAGCTGCCCACCAAGGCGCTGCGCCAGGTCCCAGACCTGCACGCCTTCCCAGGTCAGCGGCCGGTTCAGTTTTGCGGGGCAGTCGGGGCACGGCCCCGCGCACGCCGCGCAGTAGTTTTCGCCCCCGCCGTAGGACCAGTCGGCGAGGGCGATGAGGCGTTTTTTTCCTGTTCCAGCAGCAGGCCCTTCGCCACATAGGCCCCCTGGAAGGCCTCGAAGGCGGGCCAGATTTCCAGCAGGGCATCGATGCCCTCGGGGGTCACGCCGACCGGGTTGCCCTCGGCGTCGCCGACGCCCTCCCAGTCGAGGATCGCCAGACGCGCCACGGCCTTGGCCATGGCCAGCGCCAGTTCCTCGGTCGTGGCCTCGGGCGGCAGGGCCTCGACCACTGGGTCGGCGCGCGCCGACACCATCAGCGCGGTGGTGAGCGGGCGAAGCTTCAGCCGGACGCCGGGCAGAAGGTCGAGCCAGCGCGGCGCGTTCGTCAGATCCAGCGTGAGCATCAATAGGTCCCCCGCTCGTTGACCAGCGTGACCGTGCACATGCGCCCGAGCGACGGATCGACCGCTGCTTGCCAGTCGAAGGTGGCCTGGATGCCCTGCGGCCCCGGCACCTCAATGCGCGGGCGCGGCAGATAGACCGCATGGTTCGTGAAGGTCAGGCTCTCGCCCGAGGGCAGCGCCCAGCCGAGCTCGATCTCGCACGGATCCCCGGCGATGGCCTGGTTCGCCAGCACCTGATCGGCGAAGCGCACCTCCATGCGACCGGTCAAGGCGGCCATGCCCGGGTCCGCGCCGTCGATGCGCCCATCGGCGCGGATGGTTTCGATCCGGTCGAGATTGTTGGCATAGGTCACCTCGGCGGTGACCAGGTTCCCCAGCGCAGTACCGTTCCGGGTCACCGTACCGTTGAAATGGCCGAAGCGGAGGAGGTCGAGCGCCGCAGGTGTGCCCGCGCCGGTGGTCGTGGCCAGCGCCTCGCCTTGGGCCACCAGCCGGGCGGTCGCGGTCAGGAGCCCCGCGCGCTGCATCTGGAACGAGAGCTGGTCGACGACGCAGCCTGCGTACATGGCGAAGCGCGGCACCTCGGGCATGGCGACCTCGATGGCCATGGAGGGCAGCGTCCACCCGCCCGAGCGGAACTCGTGGCTATAGGGACCAGGGCCGGTGCCGCTGGTGGTGGGCGAGCCGAAAGCCCCCTTCAGCCAGAAACCGAAGGCATTGGCGTCGATCGCCACGACCACGTCGCCATCGGCGGTCAGCGCGTCCTTGATCGGCGCCAGCGGGTCGCGGCCGTAGCCGAGCAGCTCGGAATTCAGCAGCGGCTGCTCGGCCCCCAGCGTGGTGCTGGCGAAAGGCATCCGGGTGTAGCCGCTGGCGGGCGGCATGCCATAGGTGGTCTCGAACGCCAGCGCCATCTGCGCCCGCGCCCCGTGGGCTCGTGCCATCGTCTCGTCTCCTGTGGTGGAAGGGGGGTCAGGCCAGAGGGTCGGCCGTGGAATAGTGCAGGATCACCGGGATCACGGCGGCCTTCAGGCTGACCGCGCCGTCGACAGCCAGGTCGACCGGGCGCGGCGCTTCCGCCTCGACCCAGTCGCAGAGCCCGCCCAGCGTGCGGTCGGTGGAGATTGCCGCGCCGATGCTGGCGGTCAGCGTATCGAAGGCGGCGTCACGGTCTGCGCCCTGCACGACCGCCTCGATCTCGGCCCGGTGCTGGTAATGGTACCGCAGCGGCGAGAGCGTCACCTCCGGCTCCCCCGGCTCGCCGTCGCGGAGGATAAGAAGCCCTGCAGAAGGCACGCGCTCGGGCAGCACCTCGCCACGCACGGCGGTAGCAGACAGCGTCGAGAGCCGCGCGTGCAGCGCGGCGAGGATGGTTTCGCGGGGAGTGGGCATGCAAACTTCTGATCGGTTTTGGCAGATCGGCGGTTGTACTAGATCAGCGCACCTTCAGATCGGCGACCATCCGAACTTTGCGGCTATTGCTCGTCGGAAGCTTGTATCGATTTGAACCGGCGCTTTTCGGATGTATCGCTCAGCGTTTTCTCGAGCAGGGCCACGCAAGCTTTCGAGATACATCAGAACCTGAGCTTCCAAGGGAAACTGTTCGGCACCGTCAAACTTGGGTGGCAATGCTGTCCAGACAACAGCATCAAGACCATTGTGCTCCAGCCAAACATTGCAGCCTTCGAGATTATTTGGAGGAGCTTCGCCACGCTTCAATACACCAATGAACTCTGGCTTCGACTTGGGAACTCCCTCACGAGCCCGTAACTTTTCGCACGCGTCGTCGATGTCATTGCAATCCATCAAAGCCCAGAGCGCACGAACCGTTGTCCCGTTGTCGGCGATCACCAACGTCATGCGCCCGTCATTCGATTGGCGTGCAAATTCAACCCTAATGAGTGGGCCATCTTCGAACCAAGTACCTCGGATGGGGAGTTCACGCGGATCCCAAATCAAAGATCCCCATCCGAGGCACGCTATTTTCATCCAATTGATCCCATGACCACAGAGCAAATGTTCGCAGTTGACTATACATGCGAAGCGGCCCAGTTCGCAACGATCAGCCCCGGCACAGCGTCATGAGCCCGCACTGCATCCCGCGCCAGGTCCAGCCGCTTCGGTAGCTTCACCTGCGGGACCAGCAGGAAGATCGGCACCGTGGTCGCGCCCCGGCCGGTCTTCGAGCGTGACGCCACGGCGCGACCCTTGGTGTTCAGCCGCCCTTCCGCGACGAGCAGGCTCGGTCCCGCGCGCCTATAGACGAAGCGAAGGCGCAGCCCGGTACGGCGTTCCCATTCGCCGGGAGTAATCCGGCCGCCGCGCAGGGATTTGCCTGCGGCGGGAAGCGGGATCGTCAGCCAGAACCCGTTCCTCGAGCGGATCAGCGGCCCAGTATCATGCGCGCCCACGATGACCGGAGCCTTGGACCAGACCAGCGCCGCGGCGCTGAGGCTGGGCTGTCCCTTGGGGAACTGCTCGGACCGGATGGTGCGGGCGAGCCGGGCCCCGAGACCCGCGCCGGTGATCTGCGCGCGCCAAGCGTCCTTGAGGCCGGTCCCTGCCTCGCGGATCGCGGCCGAGACGGCGCGCTCGCCCGCCGCAACCTCGGCCGCCATCAGCGCGACGATGTCGGGATCGATGTCGAGCTTCAGCTTCATGGCCGTCACGCGGGCCTCAGGTCAACGGTCCAGACCAGCCGCTCGCGGTCGCGGACGGGCTCGCCCTGAATGAGGAAGGCGTCGCCGTCGATCTCGATACGGTCGCCCGGGCGCGGGTTCGCCACCTCGGCCACGCGCAGGTCGATCCGAGTGGTCTCGGACCAGAGCCGCGCATCGCCGAAGTCGGTGACGGCATCCGCGCGCCGGGCGACGACGCGCACCAGCTGGGGCGCGCCGCCGTCAGCGATATAGACCGCGTCCCGGCCGATGTTCGGATCGGCGAAGAGCGCGCCGACGGCGGCGGCGAAGGCTGACATCAGAAGCTCGCGTTCAGGCGCACCCGGCCGATGGTGTCGCTCGCGCCGCTGGCCACCGCCTCGACGGCCACGCCTACAGCCGTGTTGTCCGTCGCGACCGTGGTGCACCGCTTGTTGGTGTTGTCCCAATAGACCTTGGCGCCCGCGGTCCAGGCCTGGGAGCCGACCTTGGTCAGGTCGAACACGCCGACCAATGCTGCCTCGACAGGCTCGCCGAGGGCGGCGGCGCCCGAGGCGACGCCGAAGATGGCGCCGACGAGCAGGCCATCGCCCGAGGCGACGGAATAGGGCGCGGACAGGGTGATGGTGTTGCCGGGCTGGACGTAGTTTTTCACGGGGAGGATCCTTGTGGAAAGACGAAGGGCGGCCCGTCAGGACCGCCCGTATGTCAGGGTTCAGCATGTTGGACTGCGGGTTACGCGCCCGGGTTCTTGTAGAGGCCGCGCCAGTCGATGGCCTTGGCGCCGAAATCGAGGCGGCACTTGATCTCGACGCCGTCGACGTCGAAGCCGTTGCGCGTCTCGATATAGGCGCCCTGCTGACCCTCGAGATAGGCGTACTCGATGGTGTCGATCTGGTTCGGGCTGGCCGCCAGATACCAAGCGGTCTCGCTGGCGGCGTCGAGCCGGGGCTCGCTGATCGGCGCGAGAGTGCGGATCGACTGCGGCACGACGCTGGACGTCGCGGCGGGCACGAGGTTCTGGGCGACCAGCTGCTCGGCCTTCAGTTCCAGCGAGGCGGGCACGATCAGGAAGGCAGGCCGGACGTTCAGCACCGTCTTCTTGTCGAGGCCGGTCTGCTTGGCCATCGCCGCGCGGGCCGCGCCCACCGCCTCGACGGCCAGCGCCGTGCCGGTGCCCGCGAGGTTCTTGTGCGTGGTGTGGAACAGCGCGTTGCCGTCGGCCATCGCCGGGTTGGCGGTGATGATGCCCCAGACCACGTCCGACTCCAACTGCGCGATCGAGTTGCCGTACATCGCCGGGATCCGGGTGAAGGCGTCGAGATCGTCGTTGATCAGCGTCTGGCGGGTGATCGCGACCACCCGGCCATAGGTCTTGACCTTGTAGCTCTCCTTGCTCTCGCCCAGCGTGCCGCGCTTGAACTCGCCGCTCTCGCCGACCTCCAGCAGCTGCGGGGCCTCGCCGAGCTGCACCCGGTGCATCGCCTTGAAGTCGGTGGCGAGCACCTGGCGGCAGAACAGCATGAAGGTGCGGGGATAGGCCTCGTAGGCCTGCCGCAGCGTCTTGTTGGTGACGGCCGACAGGATCTCGGGGAAGTCCGAGGTCGAGTGCAGCGCGCGTGTCGCCACCTCGTCGCGCGAGAGGCCGCGGGTGTTGACCCCGGCATTGCCGAGGCTTTCGCGGGCGAGTTCCAGCAGCGTCATGCCGCGATACTGACGGGCGGCGTCCTCCAGCTGGAACAGCGTCGGGCTGTAGCGGTGCAGCAGCGCGTTCGCGACAGCATCGCGGCGGGTAATGCGCTCGTCCCGGCCGCCGAGGGGGACGGAAACGTGCGGGAAGGTGCGGGTCTCGTCGGATTTGGCCGCGACCTGGTCGAGGATCAGGCGGCGGGCCTCGTCCATACCGACCCCGCGCTTCACCAGATCCTCGGCGAAGCCGCGCTCGAGGTTCAGGCGGCCCGCGAGATCGTAGATGGTGGAGACCCGGTCGCGTTCGGCCTCGCGGGCACGGGTAGCGACCGCTTCGGTGTCGGGCGCGGGAGCTGCCTGTGTCTTCGGCTGGCTGCGCGTCTCACTTGCGTGGACCTTCGGTTCGCTGGCCGCGACCTTCGGGTCGGAACCAGCCGTTTTCGGCTCGGTCATGGGGGTATCCTCGGTATCATTCGGCTCGGTCGGCTGGGTGGTGGCGGGGGTTGCGGCGTCGCTCGCCGGTGTCTTGTCGGTCATCGGGGATGCTCCTTGCGGTGTGGGGGCGTCCCGGCGGTGAAGGACGCAGTCGTGAAGCGGGGTATGAGCGCGAAAGCCTGCGGCCGGGTCCGCGCCGACCGGCACGGCCGAGACCTCGAACGGGGTCCAGTCGACCGCCCGCCAGAGCTCGCGCCCGCCATCGGGCTTGGAGATGTCGAAGCGGTGGACCTGGTAGCCGATCGAGACCGCCCGGATGTGCCCGGCCTGGATGTCGCGCCAGATCGGCTCGACATCTGCGCGCTCGCTGATCCGGACCTGCGCGATGCCGCGCCCGTTCTCGATCCGGGCGGAACCGGGGACCACCGAGCCGATGACGGCATCGAGCGTGTCGACCTCGTGCACCTTGAGGAAGGGCGCGCCTGCGTTCAGCCGCTCGAGCCGCACATGGGCGGGATCGAGGCTCAGCTCCTCGTCATAAGGCTCGCCGAAGAAACTGGCGCGGCGGACGCGAGCCCCGGCCGACCAGATCACCTCGACGGTGCGGGCGTCATTGTCGACGCTGTTCGGCGCAAGCTCCGCCGACCGGCGCATGGCCGGCAGTTCGATCATCGTGTTCATGGGGTCAGTCCTGTTGGTCGGCGGCGGGGTCGGCCGGGTCTTTCGTCTGCGCGCTGCCGGTCTTGGTGACGCGACGCGGGTCGCTGTCGAGCACGAGGCCGAGGCCGTCGAGCTTGGCATTGGTCGCGGCGATTTCCGCGAGGACCGCGTCGGGGTTGTGGCCCTGCCGGGCGATGGCCTGCGCCAGCGTCATCGTGCCTGTCCGGATCGCCAGCAGATCGGCCATCGCGTCCTTGTAGGGATCGACGGCGTCGAATTTCGGCGGCGACCATTCCACCGGCACATCCGGCGTCGGGATCTGCCCTGCCGCCCATGCGGCTTCGGTGAACCAGCGCCACACCGGCGCGCAGAACATCGGGATGAAGAGCTGCCACTGGACGGCGTCGATCATCCTGCGGAACTCGACGAGACCCGCCCGGATCGAGGAATAGTTCACCTGAGACAGGTCCCCGGTCAGCAGCTCGTAGGGCACCCGGAACCCGGCCGAGATCGTGTGCAGGCTGGCGCGCTTGTATTCGCCGTAGCCGCCGGTGGCCGAGGGCTGGTTGAAGCGGATGTCCTTGCCGCCGCGGGCATAGGCGATCAGCCCCGGCTCGAACTGCTCGACCCGGTTGCCGTCGGCATCGACCACCGAGGGCGCGATGCCCTGCTGCGCCTCGTCGTCGCCGAAGACGATGGCTGTGACGCAGGCCTCAGTTTTCTTGCGAACCAGCTCCGCCACCTCGTAGTCGTCGAGATCGCGCAAGCTGCGGATCACCGGCGCGCCCCAAGGCACGCCGCGCGCCTGCGTGCGCTGCTTTTCGTAGACATGGGCGATCTCGGCCGCAGGGACCGCGTGCGATCCGAGCCCGCTCCGCAGCGTACCCCAGGCGTCGCCCGGATGCTCCGTGTGCAGCCAATAGGCCCGGCGCTTGCCGACCGCGTCGAACTCGATCCCCTGCACCAGCCGCCCCGCGCCGATGGCGCCGGATTTCATGGCATCAAGGAAGTCGGCCTCCAGCACCTGCAATTGCAGCGGGACCGGCAGGCCATCCGCGGCCCGGCGCAGGCGGCGGCGCACCAGCACCTCGCCCGCCTCGACCATCTCGCGGCAGATCAGCGTCTGCAGACCGTAGAAGTCGAGCTGGCCGTCAGCATCGCAGTCCGCCGTCCAGCGCTCGAACAGCGCATCGACCTTGCGGTCCAGCGTGTCGTCGCCACTGGCGGCGCGCGGCATGATCCCCGCGCCGATGATGTTGTTCACCAGCACCGCGACGGCCTTGGCCGCATGCGGGTTGTTGCGCACCAGATCCCGCATCCGGTCGCGCAACAGCGCCCCGGCCGTGCCGATCTCGGTGTCGGCCGAGGATCCCGGCGCGCGCCAGCCCTCCGTCCGCCGCCCGCGCGCGGCTCCGTCATAGCCCCGCGTCAGGGTCTCGAATGCCTGACGCGCCATCACGCGGCGCGCGGCCATGCGCGGCGCCACCGTGGCGATAGCATGGTCGAACCAGGTCGCCGACATCAGCGATCCCCGCGCGAAAAGCCCGCGAGCCCGGCCACAGGCAGCGGTCGGCTGACGCCCGCGATGGCGCGCTCGATGGTCCGGATGCGGGCGAGCAGATCCTCGGCCGAGCCGTAGTCGACCGACTTGCCGTCATAGCTCACCCGCGTCGTGCCGCTGGCATAGGCCCGGCGCAGCGCCGAGAGCTCGATTTCCGTCCAGTCGGTCATGTTCAGAACCATCCTCCGCGTCTGCCCAGCCAATCCGACTGCCGTTTTCCCTGGGGTGCGGCTTGCGGCCGGTTGACCCGCCCTGCGCCACCCATTTCCGTCGGCGCGGCCCCGAGCTGATCCTCGAGGTCGCGCCATTTCTCGTCGGGCCAGCGGTCCGCACCCGCGATCCAGGCGGCGGCGCGGGCGTAGATCCGGCAGTCCAGCGCCTCGTTGCGTTCGCGCAGCTTCTGCCATTCCAGACGGGCGAAGCCGCGCTTTGTGCGTACCGTCACCAGCTGCTCGGCCACGACCTGCTTCAGCCATTCGTTCTCTACCCAATGCGGCAGGTGCACCGAGCCGGGCGGGAATGCCGCCCCGTCTGCCATCTCCTCCTCGGTCGGCCGCGCCAGCCTCAGGAAGCGGTAGGTCTCGGCCTTGAAGGTCGACACCGCCACAGTCCAAAGCCGCGCGCCGCGCCGCAGACGCTTGCCGCCCTCGGTCGCATCGACGAAGGTCGGCCCCGATACCGGGCTCGAGCGGTTGAACCCCTCGACGCCCTTGACCGGCGACACCTGCGCGAACCCCTGCGCCCGCGACCAGGAATAGACGGCCGGAGCCTCGTAGCCGGTGTCGATGGCGAGCCGCGCAATGCGCAGATGCGCGCCGCGTTCATGCGGCCAGCTTTGATCCAGCAGCGCCGTCAGTTCCGACCAGGCGTCATGCCGATCAGGCCCGCCCTCGATCACGACGTGATCGACGAGCCACGACTCAAGACCACGGCCCCAGGCCCAGACATCAACCTCGATCCGGTCCTTTTGCACATCGGCGCCGGCCGTCAGGAACAAGCCGCGCGCAGGCACCGTGCCGCATGTCCAGCGCTCGCGCCGGTCGTAAAGGCGCTGCCAGTCTGGGGCTTCGCCGGTTTCGACCCAGGTCTCGCCAAGGATCGTATTGCGG
This sequence comes from Natronohydrobacter sp., assembly GCA_020832555.1. Taxonomy (GTDB): domain Bacteria; phylum Pseudomonadota; class Alphaproteobacteria; order Rhodobacterales; family Rhodobacteraceae; genus Roseinatronobacter. The sequence goes on from JAFIEM010000229.1 coordinate 11,199, forward strand.
AACGCCTTGATCGCCTCGTCCGACCCCTGTGCCGCGTCCCATGCCCGCACGATCCTCTCCCAGCTCAGCCAGCCGATCGGCGAATAAAGCGCCGAGAGGTGATACCCGACCGTGGTCGGATCGGCGGCCGTGGCCGTCGCCCGCCATTCGCCGCCCTCCAGCATCGCCGTCTTGTGGTGCTCCGCGATTGCCGCGTCGCAGCCCTCGCAGTGATACTCCGCCGTCTCCGGACGGCCCTTTTGCCAGCGCAGCCGGTCGAACTTCAGCCACTGCATCGCGCCGCAATGCGGGCACGGCACGAAGAACCGGCGCTGATCGCTCGCCTCGTATTCCCGCTCGATGCGCGACAGCCCCCGGATGGTGGGCGTCGAGACCAGGAACACCTTGCGCCGGTGGGCGAAGGTCAGCGACCGCGCTTCGGCCAGCGTGACCGGATCGCCTTCCTCGTCAGCCGAGGCCGGATAAGCGTCGACCTCGTCGAGGAAGATGTACCGTGCCGGCGTCGAGCGCAGCCCGACCGCCGAGTTCGCCCCGGTCATGATGAGGATGCCGCCCGCGAACTCCTTGGACAGCATCGTGTTGCCCGCGTCGCGCGACCGGGCTGGTTTGACCCGTTCCCGCAGTTCCGGGCTCTCGTCGATCAGCGGGTCGATCCGCTGGCGCGAGTTGCGCTTGGCCAGTTCCACGGTCGGCTGGACCGCCAGCATCGGCCCCGGTGCCTGGTGGATCGCGAACCCGATCCAGTTGTTGCCGGCCTCGGTCGCGCCGACCTGCGCCGCCTTCATGAACACCACCTTCTGGGTGGGATCGCCGGGCGACAGCCGGTCCATGATCTCGCGCATGTAAGGCGTGCGCACCGTGCGATACCGCCCCGGCTCGGCCGAGGCGCGGCCCGAGAGCATCCGGTGCCGGTCCGCCCATTCCGAGACGGTCAGGTCCGGGTCGGGCCGCAGCCCGCTGCCCCAGGCGCGTAGGATTTCGCCCGCGCCGTCGAATTGCGTCAGCGCGTCATCGTCACCGGAAGTCGGGCCGGACCTCGGCAAGTTCGTCGAGGTGGGCGCGTACATGTTTCTCCAGGACCTTCTGCATCGCGGCTGGCTCGACGCCCAGATCGGCCGCCATCAGCGCCGCGGCGCGTGCAGGCCAGTTCACCCATGAGTCCCGGACCTCGCGCGCCAGCCGGAACACCAGCGCCAGCGCCCGGGCCCGCTCGATCAGTTCCCCCTTCAGCTTCTGGAGCCGGATGCGCCGCTCCTGCGCCTTCAGCACCTCGTTCGCGGTCTTGGCCTGCAGGAAGGTCGTGCCGCCGCCGACCGCCGGGACCGCCAGACCCTGTTCGCGCAGCGTGTCGCCGACGGCGGCCACGGCCGCCTCGGGGACAGGCTTCAGCTTCGGCGCGGGCGGCTTGCGGGTCTTCGACGGGTCCGTCGTCTCGGCGCGCCGCGCGTCGCTGGCGGCCGCGTTGATGCTGCCGTCGGGATAGAGGACCAGCCGCTCGGCAGTCTTCGCCTTCTGGATCGCGCCCCGCGACAGCCCGACATGCGCGGCGTACTGGCGCTCGCTCATGCCCTGCATCGACGGCTCCGATTATCATTCAGTTTCATGTGCTTATAGAGTTGATAAGCCTCGCGGACAGAGGGAACGTGTCTCCAGAAGGACGATGCAACTCACCACGGAGCCATCCCGATGACCCGCCGCAAGATCGACCCCGCCGCCGCCCGCGATGCGCTGATCCTGGAGATCGCGCAGCGCCGCTTCTTCCTCGAGACGCTCGAGACCCGGAATTCCGACCGGCTCGACTTCCACGACGTCGCCGTCTGGGCGATCCGCGACGCGCTCGCGGAGGCCTATGAGGCCGGACGTCGCGACGCCAACCAATCCTGAAAGGACACCGCCATGAGCACCACCACCATCCGCATCGACCACGCCGCGCTGCCGGACCAGTTCGACCGCTCGCGCCCCGACGCCGTCGCCGAGGTTATCGAGACAGCCCTGCGCGAGGACGGGATCAGGGCCGACGTCTCGGACGTCATCTCGCACCTCAAGATCGAACTGCCCACCGCGCAGCTCACCGCCGCCAGCGCATCGCTGGCCGGGATGGGGCTGATCTGACCCGTACAGCGAGATAGCAATCATATGGCTCTGAATTGCCTACACTTTCCGGCCCTGCAGAGCGATTCTGATTGCACAAGAACGATGCAACTCACCACGGAGCCAGCCCGATGACCCGCCGCGCGAACGACAATACGAAAGCCCTCGACGCCTTCCTCGCTGCCAAGACCGAGATCGACGCGATGCTGGAGCGGCTTGCCGCCCTCAGCGCCGACCATTTCGAGACCCACCCCGACGAGATCCACTGGGGCCATGTCGGCACCCTGAACCACTACCGCGACCGCCTGCGCGAGATCACCGACAGCGCCTTCAAGGAGGGCGAGTTCGCCGAGTAACCAACCCAATCATCGCGCCAGCCCCGCCCTGCGGGGCTCGGCCTCGTAGAAGGGCCCGCATCCCGCGCGCCCCGATACGGGAGACGACGATGACCCAGCTTTCCGATACCCAAGCCCTGATCCTGAGCGCCGCCGCCCAGCGACCCGAGCACATCGCCCTGCCGCTGCCCGAGAGCCTGCGCGGCGGCGCCGCCGACGAAGCCGACGGAGCGAGGCGAGCCCACGGCCGCCTGCAGGGGGGCGACGCCCCCCGGCGCCACGGCGAGCCCCTGGGGCG
>JAFIEM010000086.1 GCA_020832555.1 Natronohydrobacter sp.
TGAACCAGCCCGGCGCCTGCGCATGGCTTGCGTGTCCGCGAATGATCGCGCGCGGCGCAACACCCGCCCGCTCTGCCGCCGCCATCGACCCCAGCACCAACGCCGCCGCACCGTCCGAGATGGACGAGCTGTTCGCCGCCGTCACCGTCCCGTCCTTGCGGAAGGCCGGTTTCAGATGCGGGATCTTCTCGGGCCGCGCCGATTTCGGCTGTTCATCCTCCAGAACCGTCACCGACCCCTTGCGCGACACCACCTCGACCGGCGCAATCTCGCGCGCAAAAGCCCCCGCCTCCTGCGCGGCCAGCGCGTTGGACAGCGACCGCAACGCATATTCATCCTGCGCGTCCCGCGTGAACTGGAAATGCGCCGCGCAATCCTCGGCGAAGGTGCCCATCAACCGGCCCTTGTCATAGGCATCCTCCAGCCCGTCCAGGAACATATGGTCGATCACCTGCCCATGCCCCAGCCGCGCGCCTGCGCGCATCTTTGGCAGCAGATAGGGCGCTTCCGACATGCTCTCCATGCCGCCCGCCACCATGATGCCCGTGTGCCCCAGCGCAATCTGGTCATGCGCGATCATCGCGGCCTTCATCCCTGACCCGCACATCTTGTTCAGCGTCGTCGCGGGCACGTTCTCGCCCAGACCCGCCCTGAACCCTGCCTGCCGCGCCGGGGCCTGCCCCTGACCCGCAGGCAAGACACAGCCCATCAGCAGTTCTTCGACCGCCTCGGCACCAAGCCCCGCATCCGCCAGCGCCCCCCGGATCGCCGCGCCGCCCAGTTCTGCCGCAGGCTGACCCGCGAAAACACCCTGTAACCCACCCATCGCCGTGCGGGCCGCTCCCAGTATTGCCACTTCCGTCATCGCGATTCCTCTCCCTGTAGTTGCAAGGCAACCTCTTGGTAACTTTTCGGGACTAATCTGGCGAAATGCAAGCGCAGGAAAGGGGTGCTGAATGCAGGTAACACTGGGGCGTGCAGACGAAGCTTTGGTCATTTCCGTCATGGAATCACGACTTGATGCTGCTGTCGCGATCACTTTCAAGGATGTCGTTCGCGATCTGACCGCGACCGAGGGTAGTCCCGTCATCCTGGATCTGTCGCGTGTCGATTTTCTCGACAGTAGCGGATTGGGCGCGATTGTCGGGGTGATGAAGCTTCTGGGCCCGGATCGGCCGCTGGAAATTGCCGGACTGACGGCCAGCGTGCGCAAACTGTTCCGACTGACCCGCATGGATACCGTGTTCAGGATCCATGACACGGTTCCGGTCACGAATGACATTGCCGCTGCGGGATAGTGATCTCCGGGCGCGGACATACAGCAGAAGGGGAAAAGACTGAACCGACGCGCGATGCATATGCTTTAGGATGACAGCATGACTGGTGAATCAGATCTGCAATCGCACCTCCATCTGGTCTGCAAAAGTGAGTTCCGGGCCATCCGCACCGCGCTGGGTGAAGTCGAGAAATACTTGCTGGACCGCGGCGTTCCACGCACCCGCATCTCGGACCCGTGTCTTGTGCTTGCAGAAGCCATGACCAATATCGCGCGCCACGCCTATAGCGATGAGGCAGGGGATATCTGGCTGACGCTGACGCTGGCGGGCAACAGGCTGCGCTGCAAACTGGTGGATCACGGGGCTCCTTTCGACCCGAGCGCGCTTGGTCACAATTCACCCGACCCTGCCCAGCTGAGGGAAGGTGGCTATGGCTGGTTCATCATCCGCCACCTCAGCGAGGGGGTCAGCTATTCCCATGAGAAGGGGTGCAATGCGTTGCGATTCTCGGTGCCGCTTGATCCTGTGACCTGACGCGTCACAAGACAAATCCAGCTCAGGCAGCACGCCCCGGCATGGCGGCAATTCCGACCCGCAGTCATGGTTTGCCAAAGGGAGCTGCAATCCTGACCCTGCGTCAAATCAGCGCTCGGCCCGCAGCGCACTCAGCCGCAAAAGCCCTGTGAAACGCGGAATTTCAGGCAGGTTCACTATGCAGTTTCAGTTCAGGGCGATTTGCAACGGGTAGTGCCCGTCACGAAAATCTCCAAACAATTCCGACAGGTCGGGATGGTCTACCGGCTCGCCCGACTCGTCCAGAACAAGGTTCTGTTCGGACACATAGGCGACATAGAAACTGTCATGATTCTCGGCCAGCAGATGATAAAAGGGCTGGTCCCGGTTCGGGCGCGCCTCTTCCGGGATTGCGCTATACCATTCTTCTGTATTGGAAAACGCCGGGTCCACGTCGAAGATCACCCCGCGAAACGGGTGCTTGCGATGACGCACAATTTGCCCAAGGTGATATTTCGCGGCGCGCTTTTCCATGATCTGTCCCATAGCGGCAGATTAAAAGATTGTTAAGGGCCATGTCCACCTGCCCGGCGCGAAATCATGGAAACAATCTGTAGGATAATGCCGAACAACCCCGGTGCCGCGCGCGCAACGCCAGACAAGCCGCCGCGTTGCCGGCAGGGAATGTTAACGCAGACAGACATCTTATGGATGATTGCGCTGTGGCGCTTGCATGATAGAACCAGACCCATACCCGGCTGCAGCGGCATAGCGCCACGGTCGGAAACCGAAGACCTGAATGGAGAGAGGAGTTCCCATGACCAATGTTGTTATCGTCGCGGCGGCACGCACTGCCGTTGGCTCTTTTGGCGGCGCTTTTGCCAATACCCCGGCCCATGATCTGGGCGCGGCTGTGCTGCAAGCCGTGGTCGAGCGCGCGGGCGTGGACAAGGCAGAGGTCTCGGAGACCATTCTGGGTCAGGTGCTGACCGCAGGGCAGGGCCAGAATCCCGCGCGCCAGGCGCATATCAACGCTGGTCTGCCGATTGAGTCCTCGGCCTGGTCGCTCAATCAGGTCTGCGGCTCTGGCTTGCGGGCAGTTGCGCTGGGCGCGCAACATATCCAGTTGGGCGATGCTGCCATCGTGCTGGCAGGTGGTCAGGAAAACATGACGCTTAGCCCCCATGTCGCGCATCTGCGCGCGGGTCAGAAGATGGGCGACATGAAGATGATCGATTCCATGATCAAGGACGGTCTGTGGGACGCGTTCAACGGCTATCACATGGGCACCACCGCCGAGAATGTCGCGCAGCAATGGCAGATCAGCCGCGACGAACAGGACGCTTTCGCCGTGGCCAGCCAGAACAAGGCCGAAGCCGCACAGAAGGCCGGCAAATTTGCCGATGAGATCGCGGCTTTCACCGTAAAGACCCGCAAGGGCGATATCGTCGTCGATCAGGACGAATATATCCGCCACGGCGCGACGCTGGACTCGATGGCCAAACTGCGCCCGGCCTTCTCGAAAGATGGGTCGGTCACGGCGGGCAATGCCTCTGGCCTGAATGATGGCGCAGCCGCCGTGATGTTGATGAGCGCGGAAGAAGCCGAAAAGCGCGGCCTGACCCCGATCGCGCGCATCGCAAGCTATGCGACAGCCGGGCTGGACCCGTCGGTCATGGGCGTGGGGCCGATCTATGCCAGCCGCAAGGCTCTGGCCAAGGCTGGCTGGAAAGCCGAGGATCTTGACCTGATCGAAGCCAATGAAGCCTTTGCCGCGCAAGCCTGTGCCGTGAACAAGGATATGGGCTGGGATGTTGAAAAAGTGAACGTCAATGGCGGCGCAATCGCGATTGGCCACCCGATTGGCGCCTCGGGATGTCGGATTTTGAACACCCTGCTGTTCGAAATGCAGCGCCGCGACGCGAAGAAGGGGCTGGCGACGCTGTGTATCGGCGGTGGCATGGGTGTGGCGATGTGTCTGGAACGCTGAGGCAAAAAAGGTTGCGCAATAATCTTGCGCAACCTTTCCTGCTTCGATACCAGATATTTCGTGAGTGATAATTCCTGATAGGAGGGGACAGAATGGCAAGAGTGGCACTCGTCACAGGCGGATCGCGCGGCATCGGCGCTGCGATCTCGAAGGAGCTGGCTGCAAAGGGCTACACCGTGGCCGCGACTTACGCGGGCAATGACGCGGCGGCAGCGGCGTTCACTGAAGAGACCGGCATCAAGACCTACAAATGGAACGCCGCCGATTACGAGGCGTCCAAAGCCGGTCTGGCGCAGGTCGAGGCCGATCTGGGCCCGATCGAGATCGTGATCGCCAATGCCGGGATCACCCGCGACGCACCCTTCCACAAGATGACGCCGGAACAGTGGAAAGAGGTGATCGACACCAATTTGACCGGTGTTTTCAATACGGTACACCCGATCTGGCCGGGCATGCGCGAGCGGAAATTCGGGCGCGTGGTGGTGATTTCCTCGATCAACGGGCAGAAGGGCCAGTTCGGTCAGGTGAATTACGCCGCGACCAAGGCGGGCGATCTGGGCATCGTGAAATCGCTGGCACAGGAAGGCGCGCGTTTCGGGATCACCGCGAATGCTGTCTGCCCTGGCTATATCGCGACCGAAATGGTCATGGCCGTGCCCGAGAAAGTGCGCGAGAGCATCATCGCGGGTATCCCTGCCGGGCGCCTGGGCGAGCCGGAAGAAATCGCGCGTTGCGTGGCCTTTCTGGTTGCCGATGATGCGGGTTTCATCAATGGCTCGACCATCAGCGCGAATGGTGCGCAGTTTTTCGTCTGACGAAAACGGCTTTCACCCAATAAAAAACGGCCCGCAACGCGCGGGCCGTTTTCATTTCGACAAGGAAAGAACGCATCAGGCGTGTGACAGGCGCTCGATCTCCTCTTTCAGGCGCAGTTTCTGCTTTTTCATATCGGCGATGGTCAGGTCATCCACACCCGGGCTTCGCTGCGCGGTTTCGACCTTTTCAGAGAGGTGTTCATGCTTCCGGCGGAGTTCTGCAATATGGGAACTCAATGACATTCAGTGTCCTCCTTCTCTGATTGCGACAGCTTCATTGCAACACAGGAGACCCCGGTCTGTCACCTAAAATCGGTGCGACACTTTGTGATCTGCGCTGATTTCCGCAAACGGGGTGAATACGTGTTAAACAATCACCGGTTGTGCGCTCTGGTCGCCCACGGAAAAGACACGCTTGTAGCGCGCAATCTGATCGGTGGGCCCCATCGCCTTGTGCGGGTTGTCCGACAGTTTTACCGTTGGGCGACCATTGGCGCTTTGTGCCTTGCAGACGAGCGAGAAGGGCGCGAGTCCGTCGCCTGAGGCGAAGCCACGGAAATCATTGGTCAAAAGCGTACCCCAACCGAAGCTGACCTTCACCCGGCCCGAGAATTGCGCGTGCAGTTCCGCGATTTTGTCCACATCCAGCCCGTCCGAGAAAATCACCAGCTTGTCGCGCGGGTCTTGTCCTCGCGACTGCCACCAACGAATCGCAGTTTCCGCGCCGGTGGTCGGATCGCCCGAATCAATGCGGATACCAGTCCAGTCGGACAGCCAGTCGGGGGCGCGGGCCAGAAAGCCCTCGGTGCCGTAAGTATCGGGCAGGATGATGCGCAGATTGCCGGAATGCTCTGCCTGCCAATCGGCCAGAACCTGATAGGGCGCTTGCGCCAGTTCCGCATCCGTATCGGCAAGGGCTGCATAGACCATCGGCAATTCATGGGCATTGGTCCCGATGGCCTCAACCTCGCGGCGCATGGCGATCAAACAATTCGAGGTGCCTGCAAAACTGTCGCCCAGACCTTCGATCATGGCCTGAACGCACCAGTCCTGCCACAGAAAGCTGTGCCGCCTGCGGGTGCCGAAATCTGCGATGCGCAACCCGTCAATCGCTTGTAGTTTCTTGATTTTCTCCCACAGGCGGGTCATGGCGCGGGCATAGAGCACTTGCAGTTCAAACCGCTTCATCCGCCCCAGAACCGCGCGCGAACGCAATTCCATCAGCACGGCCAGCGCCGGGATTTCCCAGAGCATCGCCTCGGGCCAGTTGCCTTCAAAGGTCAGTTCATATTGATCGCCGACGCGCTCCAGATGGTAGGGGGGCAGGCGGAAGCTCTCGAACCATTCCATGAAATCGGGGCGGAACATCTGGCGCTTGCCGTAAAACGTATTGCCGCGCAGGAAGGTCGACTCGCCGCGTGACAGCGACAGCGTGCGGATATGGTCGAGTTGTTCACGCAATTCGCCTTCGTCGATCAGATCAGCCAGTGGGATATGGGTGGCGCGGTTGATCAGGCTGAAAGTGACTTGCGTGGTCGGGTGGTTGGTGAAAACCGACTGGCACATCAACAGCTTGTAGAAATCCGTATCGATCAGCGAGCGCACGATCGGGTCAAGCTTCCAGCGGTGGTTATAGACGCGGGTCGCGATATCCATCAGGCCAGATCCACACCGGCGGCGCGCAGGTCACTCAGCGCCTTGGCCATCGATCCGTCAAGGTCGATGCCCCGGCACAGATCGGTCAGCACCCGCGCTTCAAAGCCCAGTTTGGCCGCATCGAGCGCGGACCATGCGACGCAGAAATCGGTGGCGAGGCCGACGAAATCCAGCCGGATGATGCCGCGATTGCGCAGATAGCCTTCCAGCCCGGTGGGGGTGGTCTGGTCATTCTCGAAAAACGCCGAATAGCTGTCGATCCCGCGCCGGAACCCTTTGCGCAGGATCAGATCGGCGCGGTCCGTGTCCAGATCGGGATGGAAGGCCGCGCCATGTGTTCCCTGCACGCAATGATCGGGCCAGAGCACTTGCGGGCCATAGTCCATCTGGGTCAGCGCATATGGGGCAAGGCCGGGATGCTGGCTGGCGAAAGAGGCGTGATCGGCCGGGTGCCAGTCCTGTGTCAGCACCACAGCCCCCGCCGTGTCCATCAACGCATTGATCCCGCTCACGATCTGGTCCCCCTCTGCCACCGCCAACGCGCCGCCGGGGCAGAAGTCGTTTTGCAGGTCGATGACGATCAGGGCATGGCTCATGGTGGCACTCCTTGGTTGCCCAAGGGCTAAGGGGCCGGGGCCTGCGCGTCAACATCTCTTGTCCGGGCGCGCGTGGCGCAGTAAAGCGCGCATATGCTGACCGTTGCCGCACTTTACCACTTCACCCGATTTGATGACCCCGCTGCCCTGCGCGGCCCGCTTCTGGCATTGGCCGAGGGGCATGGGGTCAGGGGCTCGCTCTTGCTGGCGCGCGAGGGGATCAATGGCACGATTGCAGGCACACGGGCGGGGATTGACGTGGTGTTGGCGCATATCCGGGCGTTGCCGGGCTGCGCTGATCTGGAGTGGAAGGAAAGCCCGGCGGATCAGATGCCCTTCGGGCGGATGAAAGTGCGGCTGAAGCGCGAGATCGTGACGATGGGCCAGCCCGATGTCGATCCGCGCGCGCGGGTCGGGCATTATGTGGCGCCCGAGGATTGGAACGACCTGATTTCGGCGCCGGATGTGGCGGTGATCGACACGCGCAATGATTATGAAGTGGCTATTGGCACGTTCGAGGGCGCGGTTGACCCCGGCACGCGCAGTTTCCGCGATTTCCCGCACTGGTGGGAAGAAAACCGCCACCGCTTCCACAACAAGCGGATTGCGATGTTCTGCACGGGCGGCATTCGCTGCGAGAAATCGACGAATTATCTGCTGGGGCAGGGGGTCGAGGATGTGTTTCACCTGAAAGGGGGCATCCTGAAATATCTGGAAGAAGTGCCGCAGGAAGACAGCCTGTGGAACGGGGCCTGTTTCGTGTTCGATCAGCGGGTTTCGGTCGAACATGGGCTGAAAACCGGGCCGCATGTGATGTGCCATGCCTGCCGCCGTCCGCTTTTGCCTCAGGATACGCAGCGCCCCGAATATGAGCATGGGGCGCAGTGTCATCACTGTGTGGATGAGTTCACGCCAGAGCGCCGCGCGGCGTTTCGCGAGCGGCAGCGCCAGATCGCACTGGCCGAGGCGCGGGGCGAGCGGCATCTGGGAGTGCAGAAGAAGGCGCGGAGTGCAGACTGTTCTGGCAATGAAGCATAAGGCGCGGTTGCGGCGAATTCCTTGACAGGGCTTTCGTCAAGGGTCTAGCGATAGGGGGATCCGGCAAAGGGCCATAGGATCGGGTTTTGGCGTGGTAGTGAGTGGAGTGAGCGTGCAGGCAGCGGATCAAATCTCGGTCGGTGTGGTGATCCGCACCAGGGACCGCCCCATTTTCGTCAAGCGTGCGCTGGCCTCGGTGCAGGCGCAGACGCATGGCAACTGGAAGATCGTTCTGGTCAATGACGGCGGCGATGCGCAGATGCTGGCGCAGGCGGTTGCGTCACAGGCGCAGGCACTCAAAGCTGCGAACCGTCTGACCTTGATGGATTTTTCACCCGGTATCGGTCGGTCCGCCGCGTTCAATCGCGGGGTTGCGGCACTGGACACCGAGTTTGTCGCCTGTCTGGATGATGATGACACATGGGCGTCAGATTTCCTGTCGGAGCTTGTCGGTTTCCATGACAGAACGCGCGCGTTGGTGCCCGATCTGGGCGGTGTGGCCGCACATGTGACGGCTTTGAAAGAAGATTTCTTCGACACTGGGTCCGGGCAGGAAATCCGCATTGTCGGCGAGGACAATCTGCCCCCGTCCTTCCAGCGCAACGAGTTTCTGGTCAATGCACTGGCCTATGCCTGCTATCGTCAGGATCTGTATCCGGTTCAGTGGATTTTGCGACGCGATGCGGTGCTGTCTGTCGGTGGCTTTCCAGAGCATTTCGATGTGATGGAGGACCGCGCCTTCATGAATGCGTTTCTGGCGCGCTACCGGCTGGCGGTGCTGGACCGCAAGCTGGCCTTTCACCACCGGCGCGTGGCCCGTTCGGATGACCGGGCGCGCAATGTTCTGATGAACACGCTCGACAATCCGTCCTATGACTGGCGGCTCTTTGCTGATCTGGCGCGGCCCGGCTTCGATCTGGCGGGGCGTGCGGAAACTGCCGGACCGATGCGCAGTTTCGCGGCAGATCTGCTGAGTGAGTTGAATTACGAGACCAGTGCCATCTGGCAAAAGGTTGACGGTGAGATGCGCAGTCTTCAGGAGCGTCTTGACCGCGACAAGGCCGAAACCCAGGCTGTGATCAATGCCATCATGGCAGAACTTGCCAGTCCCCCGCAGCCCACGCCCGCGCCCGCGCGGGCTGCGCAGGACATCCCGATCCCTGACCGACCGATGGTCGCGACCGCGCTGTTTGATATCTGGACGGCTCTGCCTGAAACCGAATTCTGCCGCCACCTGCAGCCGGGCCATCGCTTTGCCGAGCGTCTGGAGCTGTCCCGCGCTGCGCCAGAGGATGGGCTGTTGATGCATGCCTCGCGGGCGCAGGAAAAGTTCCAGATCCAGTTTCCGGATACGCGGGACTGGTCCGCGATCGAGGTGCATCTTGACGGGCTTGCCGTGCCGGGGCAGGGCTTGCGCGTGCATCTGCAACTTGCGTCCCCCGACGGCTATCTGTTCGAGACAGCACTGGTCAGTCGTGATGAACAGGTCAGTGGCGCGCCGAAATTCCACCTGAGCGATTTCGAGGTTCATGCCTGCGCGCGGATGGGGGGATGTATTGTCACGCGCGAAATCAGTGCCGCATGGTTGGCGCAGGCATCAACACCGAAACTCTCGGTCATCCTGCCCCGGCAGGCGCGCAATTTTCGCTTCATTTGCAATAATCTTCTGGTGGAACCAGCCTGAGAGGTTTGACAGCGGGCGAGCCCGGTCCTAGCTTGTCGGCAATCGGATCAGGAGCAGGCCATTGATCAGCGCGGTTGCGGAATTTGCGGTTGCGGGAGATATGGGGCTGGATGTGTTCCGCCGCGTTGACGACCGCAACCAGCGCCGCTACCGCTATGAATGCCTCGCGACCGTGTCTGGTCCGTCAGATACGGTATCCGCCTATCAGGATCACGCAGCGCAACACCCCGACCGAATTCTTGCCGCCGTGGCGCGCTATCGTGACACGAGTTTCCTGCAGCAAGGCTTTGCACTGGGACAGCCTGCGAGCTATCCGCGTGCAGAGGAGACCGGCTCTCCGTTCACGGTGTTTCTGTATCTGGATTTCTTCCGCATGTGGCAGATTGCCGAGCAGGAGATTGCGCGGATGACGGCGCTGGTGCCGGAGGAGACTGGCTATGCCGGACCCGAAATCTCGGCAGTGCTGAAACTCTTGCTGGATTTCAACCGTCTGCGCAGTGCCGGGCCGCTGATCAACGCCTTTTTGCCGCAGTTACTGGCAACGGCCGCGCGCGGCAAGGATGACAAATGGGAAAATGCCGCCTATGCGCTGCGCATGATCGGTGATCTGCAGATGCGCAGTGGTCAGCCTTCCGCAGCGCTCGTCGCTTATGAGGCGTCTCTGACACTGGGAGATAATCCGCATCGTCGCGGTCTGGCCATTCGCGCGGCTCATGCAACAGAGGACGGGGATGCAACCATGCGCCATCTTGAGGCGTATGCCCGCCAATGGCGTCTGCCCGAACCCTTGCAGGCGATCCGGGACGCACATGCCGCACGGCAATCTGGAGAAATGACTTGACTATGACAGATCGCGAAAATTGCGCCGATATCCTGTGTATCGGTGCGCAGAAGGCTTCGACAAGCTGGTTGCATCATGTGCTCAATGCACATCCACAGACCTATTCCTTTCCCAACATGGACCCTGTTACATCGACCAACAAGGAAGCCCATTACTGGGACTGGAACCGCAAGCGCGGACCAGAGTGGTATCGCGGGCTGATGACCCCGCCTGACCCCACGCATCTGGCGATGGATTTCACCCCGGAATATTCGATGATGTCGGATGCAGATATCGCCGATTGCAAGGCGCTCAACCCGACCGCGCGGGTGATCTATGTGCTGCGTGATCCGCTGGCGCGCGCGGTCTCGGCGCTGCGCATGCATGTGCTGTGGCGCAATAATGGTGCCAACAAGGAAGATGTGCAGATCAATTTTGACGACAGTTTCCTCAAGCTGATCGACGAGGCACGCATCTTCGACATGAGTTCCTATGTCGCGAATTATCAGCGTTGGGCCAGGCAGTATGATGACATTCTTGTGCTGAATTACGAGGATATCGTGGGCGACCCGGAAGGCGTCATCGCCCGCGTCTACAGCCACGCCGGGCTGAGCATCGAAGACATGCCCAGCGACGCCCGCGCCGAGTTTGACAAGCGGATGCAGAAACGTGTCTGGGCCAGTGTTCCCTATCCTGTGCAATCGGATGTGCTGTATTTCCTGCATGGTCTGCTCTGGCCGAAGCGTCAGGCGGCCGAGCGGTTTTTCAAGACGCGTTTCGAGGAATATGCCGATGTGCTGCGCGCCGCGATCTGAACGCGGCGGGGCGTGATGCGCGGGGCAGGCGCGCTGCTGCCGGGTCTGGAAGCGCAGCTCTGGCAGGGGTCGCTGGCTGATCCGCAAGCGCCGGGGAAGCGGCTGTCAGCGGATTTTGATGCGGGCGCGCCCTACCGGTCGGTGGAACTTGCCTTGCGCCTGCTCTTGCGTCTGGGATTGCCTGCGGCCGATGTCGCGATGCGCGCGCGCGAAAAATGGCCTAACTCGATTGATTTCGCAGTGCTTGCGCTGAATCTGCTGCCTGCCGAAGCGCAGGACGCGGGGATTGCGCATCTGCGGGCCAGTGTCATGCGCAGCAATCGTCGCCGCGCGGCGCTTGCGAATGCCTTGCTGCGCCGGAATCGGATTGATCAGGCGCGCGAGGTGCTGGCGCAGATTGATCCGGGCTCGGAAACCGCATCGGCGGATCTGTATCGCCGCACCGAACTTGCACTGGCTTGCGGGGATTTCGCGCAGGCAGAGGCGGATATTGACCATCTGTCTGGCACCGGGCGTCGCGCGGAAGGGCAGGCCTTGCGCTTGCGCCTGTTGCATCGCCGCGACGGGGCGCGCGCGGTTGCGGACGCATTCGATGCAGCGACGGAGTTGCTTGAGCCGGCCTGCATGGAGTGTTTCGAGATATTCCTTGCTGAAGGGGATTTCGCGCGCGCGCCCTGTGTTCTGGAACGCTGGCGCATCGTGCCAGAGCCTTCCGGGCCTGCGCTTGCGCGTGCCGAAAGTCGGCTTGCTCTGGAGCAGGGCGATAGTGAGCGGACCCTGGCCTTGCTGGCGGCGCGGCTGGACCCAACACGACCTTGGGGCTGGCACCCGGTGGACCATATCCAGAGCCTGCGGGCGCGCATGGCCGCGCAGGATGACCCAGAGGCGACCCGGACGCATGCCTTGGCGGCACAGCGATTGCATCCGCGCCATGACTGGCTGGCGCATGTGGCCCGCCTGTCGCGTGAGGCGGTCGAGGACTGGCATATGCTGGAAGATCAGGCGGCCCCGGCCGGTCATGACCCGGAGCGCGCCCTGACTGCGGCGCGGGCAGCGTTGCGCATGGGGCGACCCGGACGCGCGGCGGTGTGCATGGCGCAGGCAAGGCGCAATGCGAGCCCAAAGGATGCGGTTCGCCTTCAGGTGTTGCGCGCCGAAGCCTTCTGGTCGGCGGGTCGGTCTGGCCCGGCGCGCAGGGCGCAGGCACAGGCGCGCGCGCTGGCCCCGGATCGCCCGCATGCGCTGGAAGCGGCCCTGATGGGTGCAGAGATTGACCTGATGCAGGGGATGCCAGCGCAGGCGGCAGTGGCACTTGCGCCACTGGAAGCGGAGTTCCCGCAGCGCATGGCGCTCTGGCTGACAAAAGCCCGGATCGCCTATCAGCAGGGTGATTTTGCAGGTGCGCAGCAGGCGCATGTGGTCTTCAACCAGTTGAAGTCGGCACAGATTGGCAGTTTCGAGCCGGGCGATGTCCGTGACCGGATCACGCAAGACGCGTTGCAAGCATCTGCCGGGATCGAACAGGCCTTTGCGCCGTGCATTTCGGTAGCGGAGAGCATAGCGCGTGCAGGGTTCGATCGCATCGCAGCCTCGCCGGGTCTGGCAGCGTGCCTGATGCAGCGAGCGATGGCCGAGGGCGCGCTTGGATTCACGGCAGAGCCAGCGGCCGCGATTCCCCGACGCATCGCACATTACTGGCAAGGCCCGCCCGGACCAGCCATTGCGCGCGCGCAGGCCCGATGGCGTGGGTTACATCCCGGTTTCAAGATCGACCTGTTCGATCAGGATCGCGCCGCAGACTGGATGCGGCAAAACGCCGATCCAGATCTGTGCGACCTGTTCGACACCCTGTCACAGCCCGCCCTGCGTGCGGATATTTTCCGGCTGTGCTGGATCGCCAGGATGGGCGGCGTGTTCGCCGATCTGGACGAATATCCGCGCCTGCCGGTGACGGACTGGCTTCTGGGCGCGCGGGCGGTGTTTTGTATTGAGCGCGGCTTTGGCACCATCGCCAACAATTTCCTTGCCGCCGAACCGGGCCATCCGGTCTGCCTGTTGGCGCGGGATATGGTACGGCAGGCACTGAGCAGCACGACGACGCCCTATGCCTGGTGGCACAGCGGGCCTGCGCAATGGACGCGCGCTGTATTTGCCTCGCAATTCGGGGCCGTTGTGAGGGGCGTGCGGTATCTTTCGCAACTCGACTATAATCGCCGGGTCGCGACAAACCTGCCCTATCCACACAAGCGAAGCCCGGATCACTGGCGGTGAGTGTGCAAGGAGTGAAAGTATCGGCAAGATCTGTCTTGACGCTCCATCGCGGCTCAACTAAACGGCCCTTGCTTGTGGCGGAGTAGCTCAGTTGGTTAGAGCAGCGGAATCATAATCCGCGTGTCGGGGGTTCGAGTCCCTCCTCCGCTACCACCGTTCCCCCCGACGCCCGTATGCGCATGTTGGGATAGAGGTTCGGGGCTTCCATGAGTTCGGAAAGCCGGCCCTCCAGCCTTATCTTGAAGCCTGTTTCCTCCGGTGTGACCACCACCTTCGAGATCAGGCGCCTGATGCGTTCGGCGGCGTCCTCGGTGTCGGGTGATATCCCGG
>JAFIEM010000007.1 GCA_020832555.1 Natronohydrobacter sp.
ATGTGGGCCGCCGCATGGGCTGGGCGGACGCCTTTGGCTGGCAGGAGGCCGCCGAAGTTTTTGCCGAACATGCAGCGCTTTCCGGTGTGGCGGGCGAGTTGGGGCGCGATTTCGATATTTCGGGACTGGTGAGCGTTGACTATGACCAGCTTGAGCCGACCCGCTGGCCCGTCAGTGCGCGCAAGCAGGGCGGGCGCTTCTTCGCCGAGGGTGGTTTCTTCACCCCGGATGCGCGCGCGCGGATGCTTCCGATCCTGCCGCGCATGCCGGTTGCGAAAACCGCGCCGCGCTATCCGTTTCGCCTGAACACAGGCCGTATCCGTGACCAGTGGCATACGATGACGCGCTCAGGTCTTGCGCCACGGCTGAACCAGCATATTGCCGAGCCTTTCATCGAGATCAACCCGGATGACGCTACTGTTCTGGGTCTTGAGCCGGACACGCTGGCGCGCGTCACCAGTCCGCAAGGGCAGGCGATTCTGCGTGTCGCGATTACCGACCGGGTGCAGCGCGGACAGGTTTTTGCGCCGATGCACTGGACAGGCGAGAGCGCGCCCACGGGCCGGGTCGATGCGCTGGTCGCGGCGGTCACGGATCCAATCTCTGGGCAGCCCGAGAGCAAGGCCTCTGTCGTCGCCATCGCGCCGTTGGCCCCGGCCTGGTATGGGTTTGCGGTTTCGACGCAGCCCTTGACCCCGAAAGCAGCCTATTGGGCGCGCGCCCGGACCGAAGGGGGATGGCGCTGCGAACTGGCGGGGATGGAGGCGCCCTCTCAGTGGGAAGCCTATGGGCGCGCGCTGTTCAACCTGCCGGATGCCACTTGCCTGAGCGTCGAGGACCGTATCCGTGGCACCTATCGGCTGGCCTTCATGGACGGGCGGCGGGTGCTCGCGGCGCTGTTTGCAGCACCTGATCCGGTGACGCTGGCGCGGGGGCATGTCGCCGCGCAGATCGGAACCGAGGGGGCGGGGCTGCTGGCCGGTCGGCCCGCGCAGGGCATGGCCGATCCGGGGCCGACTATCTGCGCCTGCCTAAATGTGGGGAAGAACACGATCTGCACCGCGATTGCGACGCAGGGTCTGACCACGGTTGATCAGATCGGTGCGGCCTTGCAGGCGGGCACAAGCTGCGGATCGTGCAAGCCGGATCTGGCGGCGCTGCTGGCCATGCGGCTGGAGGCAGCGGAATGAGCCTGGCACCCTATATTCACGCGATGGGACGCGGTCCGGGGCGGGCGCGCAATCTGGATGCGACCGAGGCCGAGGAGGCGATGCGCCTGATCCTGTCGGGCGGGGTGGATCCGCATGCCATTGGCGCGCTGTTGATGTTGATGCGCTACCGGGGTGAGACGCCGGAAGAGATCGCTGGTTTCACCCGTGCTGCGCGTGCGGTTTTGCCCGTATTGCCGCAGGTCGATCTGGACTGGCCCAGCTATGCAGCCGGGCGCACGCGCGGGTTGCCGTGGTTCCTGCTGGCGGCGCGGTTGGTTGCGCAGACCGGCGCGCGGGTGTTGATCCATGGCTGGAATTCGCACCAGTCGGATGGGGCGGATGTGCGCTCTGCGCTGGCCCTGGCCGGGATTACGCGGGTGGAGAGTATTGACGCCGCAGGCCGTGTGCTGGACCGTGACGGTATCGCCTATCTGCCGCTGGAGCGTTTCGCACCGCGTCTGCTGGAATTGTTGCGCCTGCGCGAGGTTCTGGGGCTGCGGTCCTGCATCAACACGGTCTGCCGGATGCTGAACCCGGCGGCGGCCCCGGCGGCGGTGCAGGGGGTTTTCCATCCGCCCTATCTGGGGCTGCAACAGGCGGCGGGGGCGGTTCTGGGCCAGCCAAGATTGTGCATCCTGAAAGGGGGAGGGGGGGAGTTCGAGCGCAACCCGTCAAAGCAGGTGACATTGTTTCGTCTGACCGAGGCGCGGCCCTGCGAGACCCAGCTTGCCCCGATCCTGCCCGAGGTGCAGCGCTTGTCCGATCTGCCGCATCCGCCGCAAGCGCTGGCGGATCTGTGGTCCGGGCGCCTGCATGATCCATTCGCGCAGGCCATCGTGACCGGAACGGCGCAGGCGGCGCTCTTGGCACTGAGGTCGGGTGCGGATGCCAAGGCGCTCTGGACCGAACGCCCTTCTTCTCTCGCGGCCTGAACAGGAGCAGACTGATGAAAACCTTTCCCATGTTTCTGCAGATGGCGGGTCGCCATGTCGTGATTGTCGGCGGAGGCGAACAGGCCGCGCAGAAAGCGCGGCTCATGCTGAAAACCGAGGCGCGGCTGGTTTTGGTGGCATCGGAGCTGGATGCGGAGCTTCAGGCGCTCGTGGCTGAGGGACGAGCGGAACAGGCCACGACGCTTTCCGTCGAGGTGTTTCGGGGGGCCGCGCTTGTTTTCGTCGCGACGGGCTGCGTGGGGCTGGATTATGCCGCGCATGCCTTGGCCAAGGAGGCAGGTGCTATGGTCAATGTGGTGGATCGGCCTGCGCTTTGTGATGCAACCACGCCCTCGATTGTGGATCGTGACCCCGTGGTTGTTGCGATCTCGACCGAAGGCACCGCGCCCGTGCTTGCGCGCCAGATCCGGGCGCGGATCGAGACCCTGCTGGAGCCGTCGCTGGGGGAGCTTGCGGCGCTTGCAGGTCGGCTGCGCGGGCAGGTCAGCCGCCAGATCCCGCAGCGCGCGCGGCGGTTCTTCTGGGATTGGGTGTTCAATGGCGCACCGCGTCAGGCCATGGCGCGGGGGGCCGGGCGAGAGGCGTCGAGGCTGGTCAAGGCGCGGCTTGACAGGACCGGTGCTGAACCGCTGCAGGGGTCGATCGCGCTGGTGGGCGCCGGGCCGGGGGCGGCGGATCTGCTGACGCTGCGCGCGCTGCGCCTGCTGCAGGATGCCGATATCGTCTATTATGACCGTCTTGTGGACCCCGCCGTTCTGGAACTCGCCCGGCGCGATGCCGAGCGCGTCTTTGTCGGAAAGGAAGTGGGCGCGAATTCCTGGCCGCAGGATCGGATCAACGCGGTGATTGTTGCGGCGGCGCGTCAGGGCAAACGGGTTGTGCGGCTGAAATCGGGCGATCCCGGTGTCTTTGGGCGTGTCACAGAGGAACTGGAGGTTGCGCGTGCGGCGGGTATCGCGGTCGAGATCGTGCCCGGGGTGACTGCCGCGAGTGCGGCGGCGGCGAGTCTGGGGCGTGGGCTGACCGAGCGGGGCCAGACGGACCGGCTGCTTTTGGCGACAGCGACCTGCAAACCGGGCGATCCCGAACCCGATTGGGCACGGATGCTGCAACCCGGCACAACATTGGCGGTTTATATGGGGGTCAAGAAGGCAGCCGCGATTGTGGGCCGGATGAGGGAGGCGGGGATCCCCATGCAGATCGAGACCGAGATTGTTGCCAATGCATCAACCGCGCAGGAGCGAGTCATCCGTTGCCTGCTTGCGGATCTGCCCGAAGCACTTGATCAGGCGCAGGTCACGAATCCTGCAATCATTTTCCTGCGCTGGCCAAAGCGCCTGTCGGGTAGGGCAATGGCTATCGCTGCGGCATAGCGCCTTTGGCGCATGGACAGGATCTGCGGCTATTCCAGCAACCCGAAGCGGTGCATCTTGTTGTAAAGAGTCTTGCGTGAAATCCCGAGATAGGCTGCGGTATCACCGCGCCGGAAACGGTTCTTGCGCAAGGCGTCCAGCAACCAGTCCCGTTCTGTGACCGGCTGGTAGCTGTGCTCTGACATATCCGGCATGTCGGCGGTTCTGTGGCCAATCGCCGAAGAAATCTGCGCCGAGCCGATCGTCATATGTTCCGCTTCAAGTGCTGCGCGGTCGATCACCGAGCGCAGTTCCGGTATGTTTCCCGGCCAGGGATGGGCCAGAAGCAGGCGGTAGCCATCTGCGGAAATCTGCTGCCCGCGCCCCGCCATTCCCAGACGATGCCGGGCGAGGGCGGGAACGTCTTCGGGGCGTTCGCGCAAGGGGGGAATCTCGACCCTGCCGGCCTGAAATCTGCGGGACAGGGCCGGGATCAGCCCGGTTCCAAGGTCAGCGCCGATCTGGCAGACCAGAACCAGACGGGCATTGCTCTCTGCCCGGAGCGCGCCTCGCGGCGGGTCATCTGCCATGAGGGCATCGTCTTCGAGCCAGTCTGCCAGCCGCCGTTGCAGGTCGGGCGACAGGGTTTCGGCATTTTCGATGACAACGGTGCTGCCGGGTCTGGCCAGAAAGCCCTGACGCCGCGTGCCATCGCCAAAAAGGGCGATTTCGGGCTGTGCGTCGGCGCTACCCGCGCGCAGCGTCAGAAGCGGGCCCTCGCGCCGTGACAATGGATGCAGCGCGCGGGCAAGTGTCGTGCGCCCAAGTCCGGCTTCGCCGCATATCTTTACGGGAATCCGGGTGGCCGCCAGCCGGGTGATCTGTTCCAGCACCGAGATCACGAATTCCGATTGCCCGACAACGCCGCCGATCCGGGCCGTGCGCGCCAGTTCGCGCGACTGCACGGTATTCGCCTGTTTGAGCAGGCCAAACGCCTTGAAGGCCGAGGTGCGTTCGGTGACAGACATTTCCAGCGGCATGCGGTCCAGCGTCGAGCCCCCCACATACCCGTCGGCGCGCGCCTCGTCGCAGACGCGGAACATGTCATCGGGGCTGATGATGGGGCCGCCTTCGACGAAACAGAGCATGTCGGGTGCCTTGCTTCGGACCTGAGTGAAAATCCGGCGCGCGCGGTCTGCGGCCTCGGCAATGGTGAAGCTCTGGGCCACGGCCTGCACCCCGCCTGCATTCCAGCCGAAATTCAGGCAGATCATGTCCACTCTGGTCGCGATAAGCTGTGCGATTTCGGCGCGGGTCTTGGCATAGCCGAAAGTCATCAGTCCGGCTGCGCGCGCCAGTGCCAGCATCCGGGCTTCACGGGCGAAACCGAGACCGGCCTCTTCCAGCCGCAGGCGGAACTGGCCATCGAAATGGATCGCTGAGGGGAAATTCGTGATCCCCTGATAGCCGGTCTCACAGACCTGCGCCACGATCTGTTCCGGGCTGGTCGCCGGATCGAAACAGCAGGCGCCGAACAGCACCGGCACATCCACGCGGTCCAGAATTTCGCGGCGCGCAAAGCCATCCGTGAACTGGTTGGAATTGTTCAGCGGCAAGAGTGCGGCCAGCGAGGCCGCGCCCATGACCCGGAAACGCCCGGCATTCAGCGCGAGCAGAAAATCCGCCCCACCGCGCACGGCGGCTTCTGCGGTCATTCCGACCCCGATCGCCCCACCGACAAGCAGGCTTGCATTGCCCGCTGTCCTTTTGCGCAGAAGCTCTTGAAGTGCTGCGGACTGCGCTTGAGGTGCGGCTGTGATTCCGTCTGGATCATGCATATCGGACGAGTCCATCAGCGCAGGCGCGGGCGGGATCCAGTTCGTGGCCATATTCAACAGGGCAGAAGAGGCGCAGGGATGCCGGAGTTCGCGCGCGCAGGGCTGTCAATGTCGCTGCGGCTTTCTGCCCGGCGCTGGCGCGGTTACGCCAATCTGTTGACGGCGGACCGGGATGGATCACCAGATCACGGAGCCCCCGTTCCATCAGACGTATTGCATTCTCGGTCGAGGTCGCAAATCCAACCACGGAAAACCCCTGTTGGCTGAACTGCTGCAAGATCTCTGCTTCCCGCTCTACGCCCAGATCGGCGCTTTCGAATCCGCGCGCGGCTGTGCCATCGACCACCTGAATGGTCGGAAAATTCGTGACCGCCGTGATATTTGCGGATTTCAGCAGCCGTGTGACATCGCGCAGCCGCAAGAATGGATCGACGCAAAGCAGCGCCGCGATCTGCGCGCAAGCGGCTGTTTCCGGCAGCGCGTTGCCCCTGGTTTCGCCGCTCAGGGCAGAGAACAATGCGCCGTTGATGTCGAGGACGGGCAGGATCGACAAGAGATCGCGCTGTGCGACCGGCAGTCTGTCCAGCCAGGGCGCGAAGATTTGTAAGGGCCGGGAATCGTCGCCAGCGGTTGCGCTGTCGCGACCTGCCCGGATCAGCAAATCCGGCAGGCGGTCTGCCGGGTTTTTGGGGTCGACGTTACTCATTTTTACCCAATATCTGCCGGAATTGGCTGTGGCAAGCACCCATTCATCTGGTCAATATTGAGGAATAAAGACGCCGCCACCGTGTGGGAGGCCCCTTGGGGTTCGCGGGGCGTGCCGAGGAGGAAAACGTGTCTCTGCAATTCATTCTGACCGTCACCCTCAACGGGCTGACGCTGGCATCGCTTTACTTTATCGTCGCCAGTGGCTTTTCGTTGATCTTTGGGCTGATGCGCACTGTCAACATGGCGCATGGGTCGCTTTACATGGTCGGCGCCTATGTTGGCTTCGCTGTCTATGATCCGCTTTATGCTTCTGATGTCTGGGCATCACACGCCTGGCTGATCGGTATTGCCGCAGGTATTCTGGCCGCAGCGCTTGTGGGACTGTTCATGCAAGTGGCGCTGCTGGGCTGGATGCAGGGGCAAGAGCTGCGTCAGGCGCTGGTCACGATTGGCCTGTCGATCATCATTGCCGATCAGCTTCTGGCCCTGTTCGGTGGCAATCCGTTCCGCTTCTTCACGCCGGAACTGCTGTTTGGTCCGACCGAACTGCCGGTGATCGGGCGCTATCCGATATTCCGGCTGTTTCAGGTGGTTCTTGCGGTTGCTGTGGGCATCGGGCTGTGGCTTTTGCTGAACAAGACCAAGCTGGGAATTGTCGTGCGCGCAGGTGTCGATGACCGGCAGATGCTGGCCGCCTGCGGGGTCAATGTGCCCTTGGTCGCGGCCACGGTCTTTGCGCTTGGTGCGGGTCTGGCGGGGCTGGGTGGCGTGATCGGGGCCACGGCGCAGCCAATGGCACTGGGTGTCGATGCGCGCTTCCTGCTGATGTCGCTGGTCGTGGTGATCGTGGGCGGCATGGGGTCGATTGGCGGTACGGCGCTTGGCGCTTTGCTGATCGGACTGGCTGAACAATGGGGGCAGGTGCTGTTTCCGACCTACTCGGTGATCCTGACTTTCGTGATCATGGCGACGGTGCTTGCTGTCTGGCCGCAGGGCTTGCTGGGAAGGAAGCCGACATGATCATGATGACCTCTCGCCAATGGCTGGCAACTGCTGCCGGTGTTGTGATCCTGCTGTCGCTGCCGCTGTTTCTGCCGAATTTCTGGCTGGTGAATATCTTCGGTCGGGCCATGGTTTACGGCGTTGTTGCGCTGTCGCTGACCTTTCTGGCGCATTATGGCGGCTTCGTGTCGCTGGCGCAGACCATGGTTGCGGGGGTTGCAGGCTATGCGGTTGCGATGATGGCCCCGACGGCCATTCCGCTGGGGCCGCTGGCGATGCCGTATTTTGCCGCCATTCCGCTGGCCCTGCTTGCGGCAACGGTTGCCGGTGCCATCGTCGGAATGATCGCGGTCAATACCCGCGAGATCTATCTGCTTATGATCACGCTGGCGCTGGCCGTGGGCTTAAGCCTGTTTGCGCAATCCAACATTACCTGGTTCCGGGGCTATGAGGGGATCCGCAACATCATCGGCCCCGAGGTCATGGGGCTGCCCTTCCGCACGCCACTTGTATTCTACTATGTGGCTCTGGGTGTCGCCGTGTCGATGTTCCTGCTGGTGCTCTATGTCGTGCGCACGCCCTTCGGGCTGGTCCTGCAGGCGATCCGCGATTCTGACCGGCGGGCTGCGGCCATTGGCTATTATGTCGGGCTGCACCGGATCGCCTCTTTCGCGCTGGCAGGTTTCATTGCGGGCTGGGGCGGGGTGCTGATCACCTTCTACAATATCGGGATCACGCCCAGTTCCATCGGGCTATGGGCCACGGTTGCCGTGCTGATCATGGCTGTGATCGGAGGATTGGGTCATCCGCTGGGCGCGTTCATCGGCGCGCTGATCTACACAGTGATGGATACTTTCGCCTCGTCGATCATCGGGCATGACCGGTTCAACACGCTGATCGGGTTGGTGTTTCTGGCAATTGTCCTTTTGTCGCCGGATGGCGTCTGGGGTCTGGGCAAGCGGCTTTCCACAGCGCTGGGGAAAAGACCGCAGGTGAACGCGGACAGGGAGACATCTCTCTGATCTGACGGGCGGCACTGCGACCCGACCGCCTGTCCTGCTGATCAAAGGGTCCGAGATATCTTTGCCGGGAGGAGGAAACCCGGCGCAACACGGAGGAGACCACTAATGTTGATTTCTCGCAGGAATACAGTCGCCTGGGCGATGGGCACGGTTGCGGCGATGTTTGCCGTCACGGGTGCCCTGGCGCAGGATGGCCCGATCCGCATCGGGTCGATCACCACGCTGGAAGGCCCCTTTGCGACCGGTGGCCAGGACGCCTATCGCGCGATGGAAATGGCTTTCGAGGCCATCGACTACACGATTGGCGGGCGGCAGATCGAATGGATCCGGGAATCCTCGAACGCAACGCCCGATGTGGCACTGGCACGCGCGCGCAAACTGATCGAGCAGGACGAGGTCGATATCATCATCGGCCCGCTTTCGGGGGCAGAGGGCATTGCGCTGCGCGACTATTCGCGCACGCTGGAAGGCAAGACCATCGTCAACGGCTCGTCGGGGGCGGCGGATACCACGCTGCGAGATCCCTCGCCGAATTTCTTCCGCTTCAACACGGAAGGCACGCAATGGATGGCCGGTCTGGGCACCTATGCCTATGAAGAGATGGGGTCGCGCCATGTGGCCCTTGTGGCCGCAGATTATGCTTTTCCCTATGCGCAGGTGTTCGGATTCATGCATGAATATTGCGAATTGGGCGGGGCTGTGACCAAGCTCTGGTCGCCACTGAACACGACCGACTTCTCGTCGATCATCGCGCAATTCCCTTCCGATGTGGATGCAGTGGTTCTGATTCAGGGCGGAACAGACGCGCTGGCCTTCCTGACGCAATATGCCGAAGTTGGTGGCGATCTGCCGATCATTGGCGGCTCGATCACGGCAGACCAGACGCTGCTTTCGGCGCGCGGCCCGCATCAGAGCCTGATGGAAGGCATGGTGGCCGCAGGTCCGATTGCCGATCTGAACGAAGATCCGAACTGGCAGGATTTCGTTGCGCGCTATCGCGAGCGCTGGGGATCTGAAGGGTTCGACTCGCCTTCGATCCATGCGGTGAATTACTACACCAACACCATTGCCGTGATTCAGGCGCTGGAGGAAGTGGGTGGCGATCTGTCCGACAATCAGGCTGCATTCCAGGCGGCACTGGCTGCGGCTGAGTTCACGGCACCCACAGGCGCGAATGTCGCCCTTGACCACAACAGGCAGGCCATTTCGGATATCTTCCTGACCCGCATCGTCAATGACGGTGGCACCATGCGGACCGAAGCCTTCGGCCGGACCCCGAATGTCAGCCAGACACTCGGGATGGATCAGGACGCATTCATGGCGCTCGGCTCGCCCTCGCGCGACAATCCCGACTGCCCGCCCGCGCGCTGATCGGACCATGCCTGCCCCCGGTGAACGGATCGGGGGCAGGCCACTCAAGACAGGAATTCTGATGTCTGCGTCACCCTCTCATTCTTCTGAACTGCCCGCCTTGATGCTGGAGGGCGTGGGCCGCCGATTTGGGGCGCTCCGGGCGGTCAGTGACGTGACCCTGCGGATCGAACAGGGCGAACGCCGCGCGATTCTGGGACCGAACGGCGCGGGCAAGACCACGCTTTTCAACACGATCTGCGGCGACTTCCCGCCCACATCGGGCAAGATCACCTTTTTCGGCACCGATATTTCGCAACTCAAGCCGCACCGGCGCGCGCGTCTGGGGATCGGGCGCACCTATCAGAGTTCGACGCTGTTCAGCGGTCTGAGCGTGCGGGAAAACCTGTATCTGGCGGTGCGTGCCATGAAACCGGGGCGGTTTTCGCTGCTCAAGGCTGGTCCGGGCCATGCCGATCTGCGCCGCGTGCAGGATCTGGCGCAGCAGGTGCGTGTGGAACATATCCTTGATACGCGTATCGATGCAATATCACATGGCCAGCGGCGTCAGGTCGAGATCGGCATGGCGCTGGCAGGCAACCCGCGTCTGCTGATGCTGGATGAACCCGCTGCGGGCCTGTCCGCTGCCGAGCGGCCGCAACTGGTGGCGCTGATGGCGGAACTGCCCCGCGATCTGACGTTGGTTCTGATCGAGCATGATATGGATGTGGCACTGGCCAATTCCGAGAAAGTGACCGTGATGAAGGATGGTGAGGTGGTGGTCGAGTCCACATCCGACAAGGTGGCCGATGATCCAATGGTGCAGGCCATCTATCTCGGGGAGGGGCATTGATGCGCGGTGCTCTGGAAATTCGCGATATGCATGTGCGCTTCGGCAAGGCCACGATCCTGCAGGGTGTCAGCCTGTCGGTTGGTGAAAAGCCGGTTTCGGTGATCGGGCGCAACGGGATGGGCAAGACCACGATGTGTTCGGCGCTGATGGGCATGGTCCCGGCCAGCGGCAGCGCGAAGCTGGACGGCAAGGAATTGCTTGGTCTGGGCACTGGCAAGGTCGCGCGGGCGGGGATGGCGATTGTGCCGCAGGGGCGGCGTGTGTTCCCGTCGCTGTCGGTGCATGAACATCTGCTTCTGGTCGCGCAGCGCGGCAACCCGCCCTGGACCATCGAGCGGGTCTACGACACCTTCCCGCGTCTGGCCGAACGGCGCAGGAATGGCGGCAACCAGCTTTCGGGCGGCGAGCAGCAGATGCTGGCGATTTCACGCGCACTGTTGATGAATCCGCGTCTGGTGATCATGGATGAACCCTCGGAAGGGCTGGCGCCGGTGATCGTGGACCACTTGATCGAAGTGCTGCGCACCATCGCGCAGGAAGGCATGGGGTTGTTGCTGATCGAGCAGAACCTGCGCGTTGCCACATCGGTTGCCGATGAGGTCTCGATCATGGTGACGGGGCGGATCGCGGCAACGGTCGGGTCTGCGGAACTGGCGCGCGACCGCGAGTTGCAGAACCGGTATCTGGGGGTCAGCCATGGTCATTAGGCGCGTCTATGTGATCGGCACCTGCGACACGAAAGAGGCCGAACTTTCCTATGCCTGCGAACGTGTCCGAGCCATGGGCGCTGCGCCGGTGCTGGTCGATGTGGGCACACGCGGGGCGGGTGCCCACGCCGATGTCACAGCGGCCGAGGTCGCGGCTTTCCACCCCGATGGGGCGGGGGCCGTTCTGGGGCTGGAGGACCGGGGCGCGGCCATCACGACGATGGCGGATGCGCTGACCCGGTGGCTGCTGACACGCGAGGATATCGGGGCGGTTCTTGGCCTTGGCGGGTCGGGCAATACGGCGCTTGTCACACAGGCCATGCGGGCCTTGCCGGTGGGTGTGCCGAAGCTGATGCTTTCGACCGTGGCCTCGGGGCAAGTGGCGCAATATGTGGGCGCGACGGATCTGGCGATGATGCCTTCGGTTACGGATGTGGCCGGGCTGAATGCGATCAGCCGCCGCGTGATCGCGAATGCGGCGCATGCGGCAGCGGGCATGGCGCTGAACCCGGTGCCAGAGGACAAGGGCGATCTGCCGGGCGTGGGGATCACCATGTTCGGGGTCACGACCACTTGCGTTGATCACATGCGCGCGGCAATCGCCGGTCAGGCCGAGCCTTTTGTTTTTCATGCTACGGGCACGGGCGGGGCGGCGATGGAAAAGCTTGCCTCATCCGGGTTGCTGGCGGGTCTGCTGGATGTCACGGCGACCGAGATTGCCGATCATCTGGTCGGTGGTGTCATGCCCTGTTCCGCCGACCGCTACGGCGTGATTGCCCGGACCGGGCTGCCCTGGGTCGGGTCCGTGGGCGCGGTCGATATGGTCAATTTCAATGGCCGCGAGACGGTGCCGGAACGGTTCAACGCGCGCAATCTGCTGGTGCATAATCCGCAGATCACCCTCATGCGCACCACGCCCGCGGAAAACGTGCAGATCGCCCATTTCCTGACCGAGCGGCTGAACCGCTGCGATGGGCCTGTCACGTTGTTTCTGCCGCTGAACGGGGTTTCGGCGGTGGATGCGCCGGGCCAGCCCTTTCATGACCCTGCGGCCAATGACGCGCTGTTTGCCACGATCCGTGAAACATTCCGTCCCGGCCCGAAGCGGCACCTTGTCGAACTTCCGCTGCATATCAACGACCCGGCTTTCGCGCAGGCGATGGCCGCCGAATTTCTCAGGATGCTCTCATGACCCAGATCCGGAATCCCCATCGCGACCGTACTACACTGATGCGCCGTTTTCAGGACATGGCCGCAAAGCGCATTCCGATCATCGGCGGCGGGGCCGGGACCGGGCTATCCGCCAAGAGCGAGGAACATGGCGGCATTGATCTGATCGTGATCTATAATTCCGGGCGTTACCGGATGGCGGGGCGCGGATCTCTGGCCGGACTTCTGGCCTATGGCAATGCGAATGAGATCGTCGTCGACATGGCGCGCGAGGTCTTGCCTGTGGTGCGCAACACGCCGGTTCTGGCCGGGGTGAACGGAACCGATCCTTTCGTGATGATGGACCAGCATCTGGACCGGCTGAAGGCGATGGGGATTGCCGGGGTGCAGAATTTCCCGACGGTGGGGCTGATCGACGGGGTGTTCCGGCAGAATCTGGAAGAGACCGGCATGAGCTATGCGCTGGAGGTCGAGATGATCCGCATGGCGCATGAGCGCGACTTGCTGACCACGCCCTATGTCTTTTCCGCATCCGAAGCAGTGGCAATGGCCGAGGCCGGAGCAGATATTCTGGTGATGCATATGGGCCTGACTTCTGGCGGGACCATTGGTGCCGAAACGGTCCGGTCGCTGGATGATTGTGTGAAGGATATTGATGCCTGGGGTGAAGCGGCCTTGGAGGTGCGCCCTGACATCCTGATCATCTGTCACGGTGGGCCTATCGCCACGCCCGAAGATGCGTCCTATGTTCTGCGCAGCTCGCGGCATTGCCACGGATTCTACGGGGCCAGTTCGATGGAACGCCTGCCCACCGAAATCGCGCTCAGCGAAACCACCCGCGCCTTCAAGGCGCTGACCTTCTGAGGAGGCTCTCATGGCGGAAGCATTGGCGACAACCATCATCGCGGCCCCTGTGGAGCAAGTCTGGAAGGTGCTGCGCGATTTCAACGCGATGCCGGTCTGGAATCCCGCTGTGACCGACAGCAAGATCGAAGACGGGCGCGATGCGGATAGTGTGGGCTGCATCCGCGCCTTTCATCTGGCGGATGGAACCTTTGTACGCGAACGCCTGCTGGAACTGGACGACAGCCGCTATGTGCTGCGCTACAATTTCGAGACCCCGGCCTTTCCGGTGCGGAACTATCTTGCCACGCTGGAACTGATCCCGGTGACAAACGGGAATACGACCTTTGTGCGCTGGCATGCCCGTTTCGACGAAGAACCACAGGATGCCGGGAAATATGCCGCGCTGATCTCGACCGGGGTTTTCGCAAATGGATTGCGCGCGCTGGCCGATTATGTCGTGACGCAACCGGCGCCATCGGTTGCGGATGCGCGTTGGCAGGGATTGCGGCCTGCCAAGGTGTTCACCTCAAGCGTGATCCGTGCGCCGCTTGCCGAGGTCTGGGCGAAAATGCGCGATTTTGCGGGCATGATGCATTGGCATGCGGATATCCCCTCGATGGAAATGATCGGGGGCGTCCGGTCCGACAAGGTGTCGGGCGTGCGGGATTTCATCTTTGGCGAAGGGCAGTTGCATGAGCAATTGACCTGGCTTTCGGATCAGGACCATGCCTTTCGCTACCGGATTCTGAAAAGTCCGATGCCCTGGCTGAATTATCATGCGGGGGCACGGCTTTACCCTTTGACTGACCGCTATCAGACCTTTGCGGTCTGGACAGCCGACTGGACCGCTGCGCCCGAGGATGATCTGGACCTGATCCCGAACGTTCATGAAAACGTTTTTCAGAAAGCGTTCGATACGCTTGATGCGCAATTGCGACGGTAGATGCCCGGTCCTGCGGTTTCACATCCGTCCCAGGCGGTTCTCATCATCCACGACGTCAAGTGCGCAACCCGCGCCGGTCCAGCGCCAGAGAACGATGTTCAGATTATCTGGGGATGCGCCCTTGGCAAAGCTGCGTATGAGCAGGCCCGCAAAACCTGCGTTGACGAGCGCGCGGGCAAAATCTTGCGTTGGAACGAGTTGTCCGCCAAGCATTTTCGCGCGCCAGCCGGGATCAGCCAAGGTTTCAGACGACAGCTTGTGCCGGTCAAGCTCTGTCGTGGTGCGGGTGTCGAAAATCGGCCCGATATCCGCCTTGTAGGACACCAGAACAGTGGGTTGCAGGCTGCCGACCTGATTTGCTTCGCGCAAGGCCGTGGCGGGATCAAGTGCGGTATAGAGCGCGGGCATTCCCTTGGGGTTGAACCGCCCGCCATGGAGTTGCGCACCGCGACCGGATAAAGGGTCGCGCGCATAGACAGGGTTCAGGGCGCGGTAGAGCGGCCCTGCATACCGCCCGTCGGAAAGGGGCATCAGACGAAAACGCCTGCATCAACGGCGTCGATATATTCCAGCACCTGCTGCGCCTTGCCTTCTTGCACGAGTTGCATCGCCGTGCGCCCATCAAAGCCGGGCAGGGGTTCGGATCTGTACCAGGCATAGGCCATGAGTTCCGAGCCAAAGCGCGGTTCGACCTTGTTGAGGATTTCCACCAGTTCACGCAGGCGGCGTTGGGTCTTGTCTGATCCGATACGGGCGCGACGTTGCAAGGCATCCTTGCCAAGCCCTACGGTCATGGCGATTTCTTCTGCGGATGTGCGCAGGGTCGCGGCGATCTTTCGCGGTTCGAATTGCCCCGCTTCGGCAAAATTCGCGATGGGCATAGCGCATCTCCAATCGGTTATTATGTCGCTATATAGTGTAAAAATAGCTGACAAACAAGAACCAGAGATGCTGCGGCTTACTTGTTCCCGTCGATCCATTTTGACATCAACGCCTTGTCGCGAAAGCACTCATCCGGCACTGCGCGGCGTTTGATACGGGCAAGACGTTCGGCAAAGGCAACCTGTTTCGACGAGGGCAGTGCGTCCAGTGTGGCGGCCGGTTTCAGCCGGGCCTGTGCATCGATCCAGGCGCTGAGCGCCCGACGGTCCTGCTGCACGTCCCAAGGCAAAAGCGTCTGGTTGCGCAGCGCCAGCGCTCGCGCATAGGCAACTTGTCGGGGCGTGGCAGGCAGGGCGAATGTGGTTTCTTCCATGGGGGTTCTCCCTTTCCGGCATATGTTCGAGATATAGAACATAAAGGGAACAAAATCAAGTTTCCTGTCCTGTGGGGCTTTGATGGATGACGCCAATCGTCAACTGCCGAAACCTGAACACCTAATTCGGGGTCTTGGAGCAGGGAAGAGAATTGCCAGTCTGGCTCTGGTCGGTCATTGATGTATTTGAACGGATGCGCGATGCCTTTTGGTTTGCCCGGCGCGACCGAGAACCACAAAAGTCGACGCTGCGCGGAAGCTCAGGATTATCAACACATCGTTGAAATAGTCTGCCAAACTCAGCGAATTTATTGAAAGTGGATTTTGTGTCAAGCTTCCTTCCGGAGCCACTCTGGCCATTGGCCGGTGCTGCAGGAGGAATCATGAGCCACAGCAACAAGAACCTGAATTTGCGCGCGGACAGGGAAGGGACGCCCGGAAAGTTGCCCGCGTCCAAGATCGCCCCGCGTGCTCTGTCGGGCAGATTGGTGCTTCTGATCCTGTCCTAGATCACAGGAAGTCTGAGCGGATATGCGCAATTCCGCGCATCCCGGCTTGCTGCGGAAGCAAGCCCGCGCGCGGTGAAAAACCGGACTGTCGTGCGTGATCAGCGGCGACCAACACATGTACCGGGCCATTCAAGCAGTCGAAATGGTGCTGATGCGACCCAATACTCGTGCCCCGCGCGAGAATCTGGCGCGGCTTCGCGTCGTTTGAGGGAGGAGGAGGCACGCGGGGAAGTGTCGCCTCATTGCAAACAACGGAGGAAACGCAATGCGGACAGAGGGAATGCCTTACCGGCTTGTCTCGCGCGGGGATTTCAGTGCTTTCTGGGCATTGTTCACCGACAACCTGATCAATCTGATGGTGCTGGCAGGTATCTGCCAGTTCGTCTTTCAGATGCCCGCCGAGATCGTCTATGGCCGGATCGTGCCGGGTGCGGCTGTGGCCATTATCGCGGGGATTGCGGTCTATGTCGCTTTGGCCCGCCATGTCGCCAACAAGACTGGGCGCAACGTCACCGCCCTGCCCTATGGTATTTCGACACCTGTGATGTTCGTCTACCTGTTCGGCGTGATTGGCCCGATCTACTGGGCCACGAATGATGCCGTTCTGGCATGGCAAGTCGGTATCGGCGCGGGCTTCATGGGCGGGATCGTCGCGGCGTTTGGCGCGGTTATCGGGCCATTCCTGAAGCGCGTCACACCCCGCGCTGGTATGCTGGGAACACTTTGCGGGATCGCGCTGGTCTTTATCGGCACGGTGCCACTGGCCACGATCTTCGAGAACCCTTTCATCGGATTTGCGTCCCTCATCATCATCCTCTGGGGTCTGGTGGGTCGGTTCCGGTTGCCGGGCAATGTTCCGGCTGGCCTATTGGCGCTGGTCGTCGGCACGGTGGTCGCTCTGATCACCGGGCAGGCAACAATCTCGGCTGAAGGTGTGGGTTTCTACCCGCCGATGCCCTATTTCGGCGATCTTGTCGCGGGTATCCAGCATCTGTTTGCCAATCCGGAATTGTTCCTCGTGCTGGTTCCGGTCCAGATCTACAATTTCATCGAGACCATGAACAATGTCGAATCCGCCGAGGCCGCTGGCGACAGCTATCCTGTTGCGGTTTGTCAGCTTACGGATGGCGCGGGTACGATGATCGGCGCGCTGTTCGGCTCGCCCTTTCCGACCACAGCCTATATCGGTCATCCCGCCTATAAGCGGATCGGGGCGCATGCGGGCTATATCATCGGGGTGGCAGTGGTCATACCGCTTGGTGCATTCCTGGGATTGCTGGCCTTTCTCAACAACCTGATTCCTGTCGCAGCGGCTGCACCGGTTCTGGTTTTCGTCGCACTCAGCCTGATCACCAACACCGCGCATTCGGTCAAGAACGAACACATGGCCGCGATCACCATCGCCATGATGCCGCATGTCTCGGGGTTTCTGCTGATCCAGTGGGGCGCGTTGGCGGGGGCACTTGCCGCGACCGGTGCAACCGGGATGCTGGCGCTTGGCGATCCGGCCCTGACGGCAGCCTTGTCGATGGAGGGCGTGCCCTTTGTCGGACACCTGGCCCTGTCGCAGGGTGCAATTCTGACCGGTCTGATCTGGGGGGCGATCGTGGCGAGTGTGATCGACGGGCGCTTTACGAATGCGGGTGGCTTTGCCACCGCGGCCGCCGCGATGTCATTGGTCGGGATCATCCATGCGCCGGGACTTCATTGGCCCGAGATCAACGGGATCACTGCCGGATACATGATCACTGCCGCGTTTCTGCTCATCTATCCGCGTGTGAACAGCCGCAGTTGCGAACGCGCCGACGATCCGCATTCGGAGGCGACACCCGAACAGATCAAACCGGCAGAATAGGTTGGAAAACTCTGCCAGTGGGCGCGGTTGCGCCCTCTGGCTTGATGCTCCTGCTACTGGCTGGAACTGAGGGCACTGACAGACCACAGCACGATGTGAGGTGTGTGTTCACGCCTGTTGTGCGCTGAGCGGCGACGCATTGTAACTCGCCATCAGGTCATTGAATTTACCGCCCTGCACCGCAACATGATCGCGCAAAGCCGCTGCCGTTTCATCCGCGCTGCCGTTTTCGAGGGCTTCAAGGATCACCCGATGCTCTGCAAGCGACTGTTCCAGTCGTCCGCGCACCCGCAATTGCAACCTGCGGAAAGGTTTCAGCCGGGCATGAAGCCGACTTGCCTGATCCGCAAGAAAGCTGTTGCCTGATGCGCGATAGAGCAGGTGATGAAACCGCTCGTTTTCGTGGTAATAGCAGTCATGATCATTTGCACGGACGGCCTCTTCGCAGGCCAGAACTGTCTCATGCAGTCGTACCAGATCCTCGCTGGTGACGCGCCGCGCCGCCAGGCGACCACAAAAGGCTTCGAGCTCCGCCATGACCTCGAACATCTCGACCATCTGGGTCAGGCTCGGGTGACGCACAAAGGCCCCGCGATGCGGCAGCAACTCGATCAGACCTGACGCTGCCAGCGCCTGAAAGGCTTCTCGCAACGGGGTGCGGGAACAGCCGAAACGTTCTGACAGGGCCGTTTCATCCAGCCGTTCGCCATTCGCCAGCGCGCCGGTGACAATCATCTGTTCCAGGGATTCACGAATGAAATCTGCGCGGCGCAAGGTCATGACATCGGTCCTGATGGAATGGCAAATCGACGCTAGGCCATAGGTTTGTATTTTGCAACGCAATAATTGTATACAATATGGTTGACTTCGGATGCAACATGCCGTTTCATTCCCTTCGTCATTGTTGAGGAGCAATGCACTTTCAGGGCTGACTGGCCCGGATCATATGTCAGGGAGGACATCATGAAGATTTTCGCATTTGCAGCGGCCTCGGTGGTCGCGCTTGGAACGGCGCTTTCGGCACAGGCTCAACAGCTTCGCCTATCCCATCAATGGTCAACCGCAGATATTCGCCACAAGGTCGCGGAAATGATCGCAGAAGAGGTCGAGGCGGCCGATGTCGGGCTGTCCATCCGGATTTTCCCATCGGCATCGCTGTTTTCAGCCACCGAGCAGTATCAGCCGGTCAGCCGTGGCCAGTTGGACATGACAGTGTATCCGCTGTCCTATGCGGGCGGATTGCGGCCTGAATTCAATCTGACGCTGATGCCAGGCATCGTGCGCAACCATGACCACGGCGCGCGACTGAACGATTCGGAATTCATGCAACGGCTTGAAGCCCTGATGGCCGAAGATGACATCAAGGTTCTTGTCCACGGCTATCTCGCGGGTGGCTTCGCGTCGAAGGGCGAATGCATCACCCGCCCCGAGCATATGGAGGGCCGGACCGTGCGCGCCGCCGGACGCGGTTTCGAACAGATGCTTGCCGCAGCGGGGGCGTCGATTTCGTCCATGGCATCTTCTGAAATCTATAACGGGATGCAGACCGGCGTTCTGGACGCTGTGAACACCTCTTCCTCCTCTTTCGTGTCCTTCAGGCTCTATGAGCAGGTGGATTGCTATACTCCGGCTGGCGATATTGCCCTGTGGTTTATGTATCAGCCGCTGCTGATGAACAAATCCACCTTCGAGCGCCTGACGGAAGAACAGCAGGAGGTGTTGCTGGCAGCTTCCGCCCGCGCGGAGGAATGGTATCTTGAACAGGCCAAGATCGATGATGAACGCTCGGTCGAGGTGTTCCGCAACAATGACGTGCAGATCGCCGAGATGACCGCCGAAGATTTCGAAGCCTGGCGCTCGCTCGCGCTGGAGTCGGCCTATCAGGATTTCCTCAGCCAGGTTCCGAATGGCCAGGAACTGCTGGATCTCGCCTTTTCGGTGGAATGACCCATCCGCCTCGGGCGCAGCAAAGTCTGCGCCCGATCCAAACCTTCCATTGAAATCCAGGAGCCGGCACCATGCCCATGACAACCGCCGATGCCGGGTGGCGACGCGGCGCGGGATTGCTTATCCGCGCGGTTGGCGGGATCTCGACCCTGTGCGGCTGGATCGCAGCCTCGATGATCCTCGCCTCGGTCTTGATCACCTGCCAGATGATTTTCGTGCGTTTCGTGTTGCGACAGTCCACGATCTGGCAAACCGAAACCGTTATCTACCTGATGATCGCGGCCACCATGCTGGGCCTGCCCTATGTGCAGAAACTGCGCGGGCATGTGAATGTCGACCTGCTACCGATGTGGCTCAGCCCAACGCCACGCAAGGTTCTTGCGGTCATCGTCCTGCTCTCGGGTATCGTGGTGCTGTCAGTGATGGCCTTCTACGCCTATGAGCACTGGCATGTCGCCTATCAGCGAGGCTGGCGCACATCGACGGTCTGGGGGCCACGGCTCTGGGTGTCACTGATCGCCATGCCCTTGGGGTTTGCGCTGTTCATCCTGCAACTGCTTGCCGATCTGCTGGCATTATTGATCGGGCGGGACACTGCCTTCGGACTGGAGGTCGAATAATGGATCCGCTCATTCTGGGTGCGCTTGTTGCGTTCATTACCATTGCGGTGCTGTTCTCGGGCGTTTCTGTCGCCACGGGGCTGCTGATCGTCTCGGCCATATTCCTTGCGGTCTTCGAGGGAATGTGGGCGCTGGAACTGATGCCCGACAAGTTCTTCGGCAAGCTCAATTCCTTTGCACTTCTGTCGATCCCGATGTTCATCATCATGGGGTCCGCAATTTCATCCACCCGCGCGGGCGCGGATCTCTATGAGGCGCTGGAACGCTGGCTGACCCGCGTTCCGGGCGGGCTGGTCATGTCCAATCTCGGGGCCTGCGCGCTGTTTTCAGCCATGTCCGGTTCCAGCCCCGCAACCTGCGCAGCCATCGGAAAGATGGGCATTCCCGAGATGCGCAAGCGTGGCTACCCCGATACGGTCGCATCCGGCTCGATTGCGGCGGGCGGCACGCTGGGCATTCTGATCCCGCCATCCGTGACGATGATCGTCTATGGCATCGCGACCGAGACCTCTATCGGGCGGCTGTTTCTGGCGGGGGTGCTGCCGGGGCTGATGTTGGTCAGCTTGTTCATGGCGTGGTCCGTTTATTCGACATGGCGCAACACGGGCCTGTCGGTCATGTCGGCACGCAGCTACAGCCTGCGCGAGAAACTGGAAATCCTGCCCCGCGTCATCCCGTTTCTGCTGGTCATCATCGGCGTGCTCTACGCCATGTATGGCGGTATCGCGACGCCCTCGGAAACCGCGGCTGTGGGTGCGCTTCTGTGCCTTCTGATGGCGATTGTCATCTACCGGATGTGGTCGCCAAAATCGCTCTGGGTGGTGCTGCGCGACTCGACGCGGGAATCGGTGATGATCCTGTTCATCATCGGCGCGGCGGGCGTATTCAGCTACATGCTGTCGTCGCTCTATATCACGCAATCCATCGCCATGTGGATATCAGGGCTGGAGGTCAATCGCTGGGTTCTGATGGGCGCGATCAATGTGTTCCTGCTGATCGCGGGCTTCTTTCTGCCGCCCGTTGCCGTGATCCTGATGGCGGCGCCCATTCTGCTACCGATCATTCTGGCTGCCGATTTCGACCCCTACTGGTTCGCCGTGATCCTGACGATCAACATGGAAATCGGCCTGATCTCGCCGCCTGTGGGGCTGAACCTCTATGTGATCAACTCCATCGCGCCCGATATCAAGCTCAAGACCATCCTGAAAGGGTCCATGCCCTATGTCGGCTGCATGGTTCTGGCCATCGTGATCCTGTGTTTCTTTCCGGGTATTGCGACATGGTTGCCGGATATGGTGATGGGACCGGTGCGGTAAAAGGATCGGGACAATGAACAGAACAGGGTATCTGGGAGATCTGTTGGGCCAGCTTGTCGAGCGTCGCTTCGCGCCTCTGCGGGGAAACTCGGGCAAGCCTGTCGCGGAAATGTGCGCAAACCTTCTGACCGGCGCGGGCGAGGTGTCGACCATGCGGCTTGCGCGCGAAATCCTTGGCGCCTATGCGCGCATGGATGATGCGGCACGACGCGCGTTCTTCCAGCACCTCGCGCAGGATTACGACATCCATTCGGACGCGGTGATACAAGCCGCCCTCAGCTATGCAGACGCGCGCGATGCGCGGCACCTGAGGGTTCTTCTGCAAGCGGCAGAGCCGCGTCGTCAGGAATTGCTGCGGCGTCTGAACCATGCTCCGGGTGCAACGGTCGAGCTGGTGCGGATGCGAACCGATCTGCTGGCGCTCGTGCCGGACATGCCGGAACTTGCGCGGGTGGATCTTGATTTCGCGCATCTGTTCCAGTCGTGGTTCAATCGGGGTTTCCTTGTGCTGCGGCAGATCACCTGGGAAAGTCCGGCAAGCCTGCTGGAAAAGATCATCGAATATGAAGCCGTCCATGAAATCGGGGATTGGGAAGCGCTGCGCGCGCGGGTGGACCCGAAGGACCGGCGCTGCTTTGCCTTCTTTCACCCCGCCATGCCTGACGAGCCGCTGATCTTTGTCGAGGTTGCCCTGGTCAAGGGCGTTCCGGGATCTGTTCAGACGCTTCTCTTGGATGAGCGCAAACCGCTTGATCCCGCACAGGCGGATACGGCGACGTTCTATTCGATCTCGAATTGTCAGAAAGGGTTGCAGGGGATCAGCTTCGGCAATTCGCTGATCAAGCAGGTTGTGGCGCTGTTGCAGCAGGAATTCCCCCATTTGCGCCAGTTCGTGACCCTTTCGCCAATTCCGGGCCTCTCGGCGTGGTTGCGCGAACGCGCGCAGGCGGGCGATACAAGCGCAAAAGCCTTGCTGGACAATCCACAAGCGCTGGACGAGGCCGAACAGTTGCGCTTGCGCCGTCTGGCCGCGCATTACCTGCTCGACGCCAAGGACAAACGCGACCGCCCGCGTGATCCTGTCGCGCGTTTTCATTTGAACAATGGCGCGCTTGTCCATGAAATACATGCAGGCGGGGATATGTCCCCAAGAGGACTGAAGCAGTCCTGTGGGGCAATGGTGAACTATCTCTATGACATAGATCAGGTCGAGTCCCATCACGAAAGCTATGCGACACACGGCAAGATCGCCGCAACCAGAAGTATGCGTCAACTTGCGCGTGCCGGACAGGAATAACCGCTCTCGCGACGCGATGGCAGGAAGGAGGATCGTTTCATGACCAATCCCATCTATGAGGCGCTGTTTGCGCCACTGGCCGATAGTGCAAGACCATTTCTGACGCTTGCCGATGGCAGCGGGATCAGTGCGGCCGGGTTTCATGATCAGATCGCGCGTTTCGGACATGCCCTGCGAGCCTGTGGGCTGGAACCCGGCGACCGCGTCGCGGTTCAGGCGTCAAAATCACCGCAAGTGCTGGCGCTGTACGGGGCCGCTATGGCGACAGGTATCGTGTTCCTGCCACTCAACACGGCCTATACGTCCGATGAACTGGAGTATTTCGTAAGTGATTGCGGGGCGCGGCTTCTGCTCGTTGATCCGGGCCGGATCGACGCGCTTGCACCGCTGGCAGAACGGTTGGGGATCGTGCTGGAAAGTCTTGGCCCCGATGGCAGTTTTGACGCGATGGCGGTAGATCAATCCACCGCGATCACGCCCACACCGCGCAACGGGGATGATCTTGCGGCGCTGCTCTACACTTCGGGCACGACCGGGCGCTCGAAAGGGGCCATGCTGAGCCAGAATAACCTTCTGTCAAATGCCGAAACCCTCGTGGACCTCTGGCAATTCACAGAGAAAGACGTCTTGCTGCATGCCTTGCCGATCTTTCACACGCATGGGCTTTTTGTGGCCTCGAATGTGATCCTGCGGGCGGGAGCGCAGATGATCTTCCTGCCGAAATTCGACCTGGATCAGGTTTTTGGTATGCTGGATCAGGCCACCACGATGATGGGTGTCCCGACCTTCTACACCCGCCTTCTGGGCGATCCGAGACTGAGCCGGGATACGGTCAGCCATATGCGGCTGTTCATCTCCGGGTCTGCGCCTTTGCTGGCGGAAACGCATGCGCAATGGAATGACCGTACCGGCCACGCGATCCTTGAACGCTATGGGATGACCGAAACCAATATGCTGACCTCGAACCCGTATGCCGGCGCGCGCCGCCCCGGCACGGTCGGGATGCCACTGCCCGGCGTCAGCCTGCGCATTGCCGATCCCGATACCGGCGCGGAATTACCGCAGGGCGCGACCGGCATGATCGAAGTCAAAGGTCCGAATGTGTTTCAGGGCTATTGGCAGATGCCCGAGAAAACCGCCGCAGAGTTTCGCGCGGACGGGTATTTCATGACCGGTGATCTGGGGATGATCGACGATCAGGGCTATGTGAACATTGTGGGCCGCGCGAAAGATCTGATCATCTCGGGAGGCTATAATGTCTACCCCAAGGAGGTCGAACTGGCACTAGACGACATGCCCGGTGTGCTGGAAAGCGCCGTGATCGGCCTGCCGCATCCCGATTTCGGCGAGGCTGTCGTTGCGGTGATTGTTCCGACCGGAGAGGGGCCAGATACAGCGCAAATACTGCAGCAACTCGCAGAGACACTTGCGCGCTACAAGCAACCCAAGGCGTTCATCATGCTTCCGGAACTGCCGCGCAATACGATGGGCAAGGTGCAGAAAGCCGAATTGCGAAAAACCTATGCGGCCTATTTCAAAGAGACCGCGGCTTGAACCTTTCGGGTTCGGTCTGGAAAACATCCGCGGTCAAAATCCGAGCAGGTCGCGAAATGTCAGTGCCCGCAAGGGTGTATCTTCGGCTGGACATAGTTCTGGATGGAGATGTCGGGCATGATTGACTGCTGCGGCGTGGTCGTTGCCTATCGCGTTGCCCGTAGCTCTGAAATGCTGCCCGTTTCGCAACATTTTTGTCCTTAACCTTGAGATTCAGCGGCCATCCGGCTGCGGTCTGACAACAATACCGGATATGGGGGCGTCGAATCCTGGCCGTAGTGCTTGGCATTGCCGGGGTTATAGACTAATGCGCCTGCAGCGAACCTGGAGCCGGGTGCAAATCCCGGCTGGCTCTTCCGGCCGCCGATCCGCCGGACAACCTGAAGAAAACCAGAAAATGATACCGATGCGCGCGCTTTCGCGCGGCGCGGTCAGGGACAGATTTCGCATGATGTCATTCGAAACCTACCGTCGGCAATGGACGGGCAATATTCGCGGCGACCTGCTCTCGGGGCTGGTGGTGGCGCTGGCGCTGATTCCGGAAGCAATCGCATTTTCGATCATCGCAGGTGTCGACCCCAAAGTGGGGCTTTATGCCAGCTTTTCGATCGCAGTGATCACGGCGATCACAGGGGGCCGCCCCGGCATGATTTCGGCCGCCACAGCGGCGACAGCCGTGCTGATGATCACGCTGGTGCGCGATCACGGGCTGGAATATCTGCTGGCGGCGACCGTCCTGGCGGGGCTGATCCAGATTGGCGCCGGGGTTACAGGCTTGAGTTTCGTGATGCGCTACGTCTCGAAATCGGTGATGACCGGCTTCGTCAATGCGCTGGCAATCCTGATCTTCATCGCACAGCTGCCCGAACTGGACCCGCGCAATGTGACCGGGATCACCTATCTGCTGGTCGCGGCCGGGCTGGCCATCATCTACCTGTTTCCGCGCGTGACCAAGGCTGTTCCATCGCCGCTGGTCACGATTATCGTTCTGACCACGCTGGTCTGGGCGCTGGGGCTGGATGTGCGCAGCGTGGGCGATATGGGCGCGCTGCCTGACACATTGCCGGTTTTCCTGATCCCGCAGATCCCGCTGACGCTGGAAACGCTGCTGATCATCCTGCCCTATTCGACCGCGATTGCCGTTGTGGGCCTGCTCGAAAGTCTGATGACGCAGAATATCGTCGATGATCTGACCGACACCACATCGAACCGCGATCAGGAATGCGTGGGGCAAGGTCTGGCCAATACCGCGACCGGCTTTATCGGCGGCATGGCAGGCTGCGCGATGATCGGCCAGTCGATCATCAACGTGAAATCCGGCGGGCGGGGGCGGCTGTCGTCCTTTGTGGCAGGCGTGTTCCTGCTGATCCTTGTGGTGGGTCTGGGCGATCTGGTCAGCATCATTCCCATGCCCGCGCTGGTGGCGATCATGATCATGGTCAGTATCGGGACTTTCTCGTGGTCCTCGATTGCCAATCTGCGCACCCATCCGCGGTCCAGTTCCGTGGTGATGCTGGCGACCGTGGCGACGGTCGTCTACACACATAACCTCGCCATCGGTGTTCTCGTGGGCGTGCTCCTGTCGGGGATCTTCTTCGCCGCCAAAATTGCGCAACTGTTCCGTGTGACATCCGAAATCAGCCCCGATGGGCGCATCCGCACCTACCGCATCGAAGGCCAGATGTTCTATGGCTCGGTCGAGGATTTCATGGCCGCCTTCGATTTCCGCGAAGCGCCAGAACGTGTCATTATTGACGTCAGCCGCGCGCATATCTGGGATATCTCTTCCGTGCAGGCGCTGGACATGGCGGTGCTGAAATTCCGGCGCGACGGGGCAGAGGTCGAGATCATAGGCATGAATGACGCCTCAGAAACATTGGTGGATCGCTTGGGCGTCCATGACAAGCCCGGCGCGCTGGACAAGCTGAGCGCGCATTGAGGGGGAAGAAGACAGATGAGTGACAAGATTATCGCGCTTGTGGATGGGTCGGTCTATGCAGCATCGGTTTGCGACCATGCCGCCTGGATCGCGGGGCGCACAGGGGCACCGGTTGAGTTGCTGCATGTTCTGGGCCGCCGCGAAGGCGCGGCGACACAGGACCGTTCCGGCGCCATCGCGCTGGGGGCGCGCACGGCATTGCTGACGGAACTGGCCGCTTTGGATGCGCAGCGCGCAAAACTGATGATGGAGCGCGGTCGCGCGATTCTGGACGATGCGCGCGCAAAACTGGAAAGCTCTTGCTTGACCCAGATCACCACCCGCCTGCGCCACGGCGACATTGTCGAGACCGTGGCCGAGATCGAGGATCAGGCCCGCGTCATCGTGATCGGCAAGCGCGGCGAGGCAGCGGATTTCGCCACTGGGCATCTGGGGTCTAATCTGGAGCGCATTGTGCGCAGCGCGCGCAAACCAGTGCAGGTCGCATCCCGCGCCTTTCACCCAATCCAGAAAGTGCTGGTCGCGTTTGATGGCGGCACATCGGCGCTGAAGGCCATCGACCATATCGCGCGCAGCCCGGTGTTTCAGGGGCTGGAAGTGCATGTCGTGACTGTGGGCAATGCGACGCCAGAGGCCTCCAAGGGTCTGGAAGACGCCCGTGCAATGCTCGGTGCTGCCGGGATCACGGCTGAAATATCGGTTCTGCCCGGACAGCCGGAAACGGCGCTGGCGCAGCTGGTCGAAAAGGCCGGTTTCAATATGCTGGTGATGGGCGCCTATGGCCATTCCCGCATCCGCAGCCTGATCATCGGCTCGACCACCACCGCCATGATCCGCGCCTGCAAGGTCCCGCTGGTCCTGATGCGCTGAGTTTGATGCAGTATGCCTTGCATAGCATCGGGATTTCCCACATATATCGATAAACGACGATAGACGAAATGACCCTGATGCTTTCTGAACCGACACTTCCGGGCATTCCTGATGATGAACGGCTTGCCGCACTGGCAAAGGCGCTTGCGCATCCTACGCGGCTGAAGATTCTCGCGCTGCTCGTGCGCACGCCGGGATGCATCGGAGGTGATTTCGTGCAGGCGGTGGGCCTGGCGCAATCGACCGTGTCCGAACACCTGCGCATTCTGAAGGCGGCAGGCGTGATCGAGGGGCAGATCGACCCGCCGCGAGTCTGCTATGCGCTTGCGCCCGATGCGTTGGCCCCCACTGGCGGAGCTGATCGGCGCGCCCACCTGCTGCGTCACGCCGGACCTGACCTGACCGTGCTTGGGAACGGACTCATGGTGCCGGTGATGCTGTCGCTGCTGTGGTTCGTCAATCGCACAAGACAGAGGTTTGCGGCATGAGCGCTGTCATCAAACCGTGTCCGGCTTGCGGCACACAAAACTTCACACCGCGCCCTGCGCCCTGATCGGAAAGGCCTGATCCCATGACGCCTCGCATCGCCCTCAATGGCCTTGGCCGCATCGGAAAACTCGTTCTGCGTGACCTGGTTGACAGCGGCGCGGGGGGCGAGATCGTGCTCTTGAACGATCCGGTCGGCGATGCAGACCAGCACGCGTTGCTGATGGAATTCGATTCGGTGCATGGTCGCTGGAGCACGCCGGTCACGACCGCCAAGGACGCTCTGGTGCTGAACGGAACGCCCATCCGCTTGACGCATGAGCGAAGCATCGAGGCGCTGCCGCTGGCCGAGATGGGCATCGATCTGGTGATCGACTGCACAGGCGTCTTCAAGACCGCAGCGAAGATCGCGCCCTATTTCAGCGCAGGCGTCAAGAAAGTGGTCGTCTCTGCCCCCGTCAAGGATGGCGGCGCGCTCAACTTGGTCTATGGTGTCAATCATCACCTCTATGATGGTGGCCAGACCATTATCACTGCCGCTTCCTGCACCACCAACTGCCTCGCTCCAGTGGTCAAGGTTATCCACGAGGCGCTGGGGATCCGGCATGGCTCGATCACCACGATCCATG
Source organism: Natronohydrobacter sp. (assembly GCA_020832555.1). Taxonomy (GTDB): domain Bacteria; phylum Pseudomonadota; class Alphaproteobacteria; order Rhodobacterales; family Rhodobacteraceae; genus Roseinatronobacter. The sequence goes on from JAFIEM010000007.1 coordinate 28,233, forward strand.
ACGTGACCAACACCCAGACCATCGTGGACCGCCCCGCCAAGGACATGCGCCGCGCGCGGTCCGCCCTGACCAACCTGATCCCCACCACCACCGGCAGTGCGACCGCGATCACGCTGATCTATCCCGAACTGAAAGGACGGCTGAACGGCCATGCCGTGCGCGTGCCGCTGTTAAATGCCTCGCTCACCGATTGCGTTTTTGAGCTGGAGCGCGCGACGACGGTTGAGGAGGTCAATGCTCTCTTCCGCGCCGCCGCAGAAGGGCCGCTCAAGGGCATCCTTGGCTACGAGGACCGCCCGCTGGTCTCCTGCGACTATACCAACGATCCGCGCTCGAGCATCATTGACGGGCCATCCACCATGATCATCAACGGCACTCAGCTGAAGGTCTATGCCTGGTATGACAATGAATGGGGTTACGCCTGTCGCCTGGCCGACATCACCCGATTGGTGGCGGGAACCTTGTGAGCGTCGCCAACCCCTTGCGCGCCTATGCGGCGGTCACGGCGGCCTACTGGGCTTTCATGCTGTCGGATGGTGCGCTGCGGATGCTGGTGCTGTTACACTTTAACAGTCTTGGCTTTACTCCGATCCAGCTGGCTTATCTGTTCTTGCTCTACGAGATCGCGGGCATCGTGACCAATCTGGCCGCTGGCTGGCTCGCCGCGCGCTTCGGTCTCGCTGCGACGCTCTACGCAGGGCTTGCGCTACAGATCGCAGCGTTGGCGGTACTGGCGCAGATGAACCCGGCCTGGGGCATCACGGCCTCGGTGATCTTTGTAATGGCGGTGCAGGGGGTGTCGGGCGTGGCCAAGGATCTGGCCAAGATGTCCTCGAAATCGGCCGTAAAGCTGCTGGCGCCGTCCGAGGATGGGGGCCTGTTCCGCTGGGTTGCCGCGCTGACCGGATCGAAGAACGCGGTCAAGGGGCTGGGGTTCTTCCTTGGCGCGGCACTTCTGGCGCTGGCGGGGTTTCAGGCGGCGATCTGGGGCATGGCGGGTGTGCTGGCGGTGATCTTGCTGGGTGTGGTCCTGTTCCTGCCGGCGGGCCTGCCGGGGCGCATGAAGGGCGCGGATACATGGGCGGGCTGGCGCTCGACCGACCCGCGCGTGAACCGGCTGAGCCTGGCGCGGATGTTCCTGTTCGGAGCGCGCGATGTGTGGTTCGTGGTGGGTGTTCCGGTCTATTTCCAGGCAGTGCTCTCCGACGGCACCGCCGAGGGGCGGCGCGAGGCCTTTTTCCTGATCGGCGGGTTTCTGGCGCTGTGGATCATCGCCTATGGCGCTGTGCAGGCTTTTGCTCCGCGCATTCTGGGTGGCAAGGGCCAGCCAGAGGCCGCAACGGTGCAAAAGGCGATCTTCTGGGCCGGGCTTCTGGTGCCAATCCCCTTCCTGCTGGCGCTCGCGGCGGTTTTGGCAGGCGATCCTGCGGACTGGCTGACCGCCGCGTTGGTCGCCGGGTTACTCCTTTTCGGCTTTGTCTTTGCGGTCAATTCCTCGGTCCATTCCTACCTGATCCTCGCCTTCGGTGCTGCCGACCGGATCACCCGTGATGTCGGTTTCTATTACATGGCCAATGCAGCCGGGCGGCTGATCGGCACGCTGCTGTCGGGCCTCAGCTTCCAGATCGGCGGGCTGCCCCTGTGCCTGGCTACCGCCGGGGTGATGGCGCTGGCAAGCTGGCTGGCGGCTCGGCGGCTCAGTTCTGTCTGAGACACTCCAGCGCCGACAGCGTCAACAGCCCGACCCCGGCGGTCGATCGTAGGTGCGGCAATGGCGGCATAGATAAACACCAGAGTTGATCTTTCTGGGCTACGGATGATGTTCCAATCCCTCCCTTGGACCTCGAGATTTCAGCAATTTATCTTCGTGTGTGGCGCTGATTCAAGCAACTGGCAGGCGCATATCCGCCGCTGTCACGTCTGCGACAGGTCGATGGATCAAGAACGACTTACGGACAAGATCAATCCCGAGAATCGTGATCTGGGTCGCTGGACCAAGGCATGCTGGATCCTGGCATTCCACCTCAGTCACAGTGATAAGCGCGTTTGGCCCAAGGGTCGTATGCTCGCGCACGAGCGCTTTGACGCGCTGGATGTGCCAGAACTTTGATGTTCTTTGGCGCAGATCGGCAGCAAAACTCATAGCTGCGTGGGGTTGGGCGCATTGCCATAAGTGGCAATGGGGTCAAACGTTTTCGCGTGCTCAGCAAAGCGCAGGGGCGCGCCAGCAGCATCGCTTACAGGGATGCCCCGATAAAAACATGACCGATAGCCGACATGGCAGGACGCGCCGGACCCTGCGACCTTGACCCGCAGCCAGAGCGCGTCTTGATCGTCGTCGATCCGCGCTTCAATCACACTTTGCACAAGGCCCGAGGTCGCCCCCTTGCGCCATAAAGCCTGCCGCGACCGGCTGAAGTAATGCGCCTCGCCGGTTTCCAAGGTCAGGCGCAGGGCGTCCGCGTCCATCCAGCCCAACATGAGAACCTCGCCGGTAGTCACATCGCTTGTGATGCAGGGCATCAGGCCATCTGGGCCGAATTTCGGTGCGAGGATGTTACCTTCCTCGACCTCCTCAATCGTGCGGCGGGGGTGGAATTCGATGCTGGGCATTGCGTGACCTTGTGCGATTATATGTTATATTATAACAAACATATTCACTCAGATCATTCAAGCCGGAAGCCCACCATGACCGATCCAATTCCTGTCACGCTGCTCACCGGCTTTCTGGGAAGCGGCAAGACAACTCTTCTGAACCGTCTGCTCCATGACCCAAGCGCCGGCAGGATTGCCATTGTGGTGAACGAATTTGGCGACGCCGGGCTGGACCATGACCTGATCGAGGAAGCCGCCGAAGATGTGGTGCTCATGCCCGGCGGCTGTGTCTGCTGCTCGATCCGGGGCGATCTGTCCAAGACGTTGCTCTCGCTGCTGGCGCGGCGAGTGCGCACGGAACTGGCCTTTGATCGTGTGGTGATCGAAACCACAGGTCTCGCTGATCCTGGCCCGATCCATCACACGTTGCTGGTCGATCCCGTGCTGGCCCCCAATTACGCGTTGGACGGAACAATCACGGTTGTAGACGCGGTGCTGGGGGCAGTGACGCTGGACCGCCATGCAGAGGCTCAGGCGCAAGTGGCCATGGCGGATCGGATCGTTGTGTCAAAATGCGATTTGGCAGATGCGCCAGCGCTTGCGGCACTTGAAGCGCGCCTGGACCGGCTGAACCCGGGCACGCCGCGCATCACAGCGGATCGGGGTGCTGTACCTGCGGGCAGCTTGTGGGGCTTGGGCGCGATGCGCAAGCCTATGGCGCAAGAGCATGCGCTGGAATGGTTGGCTCAGCCTGCAAATGATCCATTCGTCGGGCTATCCGGCCTGAATATGACGAAACCGAAACCTGTCGATCTTGCCGCGCCCTCGCATCACGCGACAGATGACCGGATCACCACAGCCTCTGTGACAATCACGGACCCGATCCCGGCCGAGGTGTTCGATTTCTGGCTCGATACGCTCATCGCGCTGCGTGGGGCCAATATCCTGCGGATGAAGGGAATCGCCCATATCGACGGTGCCCCGCATCCTTTCGTATTTCATGGCGTGCAGCATATTTTTGAACCACCCGTGCCGCTGACTCACCGTCTGGCGGACGATACCACAAGCCGCGTGGTCATCATCGCCCGTGACATGCCACGATCCGACCTGGAGGAAAGCCTTTCCTTGCTCAAGCTCCGGCATTTGCCCGATGCCGAGGGCTTCGCTGGCCTGACAGTTCACACCCTGGAGCAGCCGTTCTGATGGCATCACACATGAACCGGTTGCGGTTGTTCAACACGATGGGGCGGTAAGTCCAGACCTTCGGCCCATGCAATCCAGCCAATGTGCAGATATATGTGTGCGCGCCGACTGTCTATTCCTTTGCCCATATCGGCAAGATACGTCCCGCTGTGGCCTTTGACGTGCTGGTGCACCGCTTGCGGGCGCATTTCCCCTGTGTGGCTTATGCGCGCAATATTACCGATGTAGATAACAAGATCATTGTGGCGGGTGCGGTGGGAGGTGCCGGTTGCAAGTACAAAAGACAGGTGACGATGGTTCCTGAAACGCATCCGGGTCAGGGGGCCGTGAGTCCACAGAATTTATCTTACGCCAGAACTGCAGTGTGGAAATCACTTGTTTACATCTGGTATAATGAGTATGCCAATACCTATGCAACAGGAACGAGCCATGCAACAGAGAATCGAAGCGGACTATCTGATAGAGACCGCCATCGACGTCAGAAAGGCCGCCGAGATCATGGCAGGCGAGCAGTCTTCCGGCACATTCATTGCATTGCCGTTGGAAACACCGGATCTGATCGAGCGCTCGGCCGCGCGGGTCGAGCATGTCGAAGAAATCGACACTGTCGCTGCCCCCTCACTGCCCGGCGCGACGGGCGATCAGGGAAAGGGATGGCAACGGGCGAAGGTTACTTTGTCCTGGCCATTCGAAACCCTTGGGGCGTCGCTGCCCAATCTGGTCTCGACTGTGGCGGGAAATCTATACGAGTTGCGCCCGTTTTCCGGTTTGCGCTTGCTGGACATCCGCCTGCCGGAAGCCTTCGCGACAGCATACCCCGGCCCAAGATTCGGGGTCGCTGGCACACGTGCGTTGACCGGAGTGCAAGAGGGGCCAGTCATCGGGACCATCGTCAAACCCAGTGTCGGGTTGAATGCCGAGGGAACGGCGGAACTGGTCGCAACGCTCGCCGGGGCCGGGATCGATTTCGTCAAGGATGACGAATTGCAAAGCGACGGGTCTGCCTGCCCCTTTGCGGATCGCGCCAGCGCGGTGATGCGAGTGATCAACGAGCTGGCCGACCGGACAGGGAAGAAAGTGATGTTCGCCTTCAATCTGACTGGTGAGATCGATGAAATGCGTCGACGTCACGATCTGGTGCGTGATCTCGGCGGCACTTGTGTCATGGTGAACCTCAACTCTGTCGGCGTTTCGGGATTTCTTGGGCTGTCGCGGCATTCCGAACTGCCCATTCATGCGCATCGGAACGGTTGGGGGTATCTCTCTCGGCATCCAGCTTTGGGCTGGTCGTATACCGCCTGGTCGAAAATCTGGCGGCTCGCGGGGGCCGATCACATGCATGTCAATGGGTTGGCCAACAAGTTCTGCGAGGATGACGCCAGTGTGCTCGCCTCGGCAACGGCGCAACTGACCCCAATCTGGAAAGCGAAACCCTGCATTGCGATGCCTGTCTTTTCTTCGGGTCAGACTGTCTTGCAGCCGCCCGAGACCTATCGCGGCCTTGGCACTACCGATTTGATCTATGCCGCCGGTGGCGGGATCATGGGCCATCCGGACGGCGTGGCTGCCGGGGTCGAGAGCCTGCGCGAGGCATGGGCCGCGGCGGTTGCAGGCGAAGATCCGGACGACCGCGCCACGCGCCACCCCCATCTGGCGCGTGCGCTGGCACAGGCGCGGGGAAGATAGAAAGCTCATGACGGAAACGCTGCCAGAGGGTCTGTTGCTTGCCGCCTATGGCGACGATTTCACAGGCTCCTCCGCCATTCTGGAAGTTCTGACCTTCGCCGGGCTGCCAAGCGCCCTGTTTCTTGACCTGCCGCGCCCCGACCAGCTTGCGCGCTTCTCGGGGCTGCGCGGGATCGTCGTTGCGGGAACGGCGCGGTCGCATGGGCCTGACTGGATGGACGCGCACCTGCCGCGCATCTTCGACGGGCTCGCGAGGATGGGAGCTCCGCTGATCCATTACAAGGTGTGCTCGACGCTCGATTCCGCGCCGCATATGGGGTCTATCGGTCGCGCGACAGAAATCGCGCTGAGACAGCTTGAAACGCCGCTTGTACCCGTGCTGCTTGCCGCCCCTGCAATTCGGCGATACCAGTGTTTCGGCCATTTGTTTGCGGCAGCACCCGGTGGCGTCTTCAGGCTTGACCGGCATCCTGTGATGGCCTGCCATCCCGTCACCCCGATGCACGAGTCGGATGTCGCGGCGCATCTGCGGCTTCAGACCGAACTTCCGATTGCGGTGCTTGATCTGGAAGCCCTGCAAAATAACCCCGCAGCAGAGCTAGAAACCTTGAAAAGGCAGGGCGCGCGGATGGTCTGTCTAGATACGCTGGACGAGGCACATCTTGCGCGCTGTGGTCAACTTGTCTGGGGCATGCGCGGGAACGGGGCGTTTTGTGTCGGATCGCAGGGGATCGAATACGCCCTTGTAGCGCATTGGCGCGCGATCGGGGCACTGCCGGACATCGACCCGCCTTCGGGGATCGGTCGGTCTGCGGGGATGATGACGGTTTCAGGTTCGGTGTCGCCTGTGACCGAAGCGCAGATCGACTGGGCTTCGGCGCATGGCTTTGAAGCGATCGCGCTCGATCCTGCCACCTTGCTGGACGATGCGTCGGGACAGGCCGAAAACGCAGTTGTCGCCGCCTGCCTGGACGCAGTTTCGCGGGGCGCCGATCCGCTTGTGCATACCGCACATGGCCCTGCGGACCCTTCCATTGCACGACTGGCACAGATGCGCGCCCGCATCGGCATGGATGAGGAAACCGCGAACGGGCGCATCGGTGCCGCGCTCGGGCGAGTCCTTGCGCAGGTCATTCGCAAGGCCAGGCTGTCCCGCGCGGTGATTTCCGGGGGCGATACGTCAGGTCATGCCACGCGGCAATGTGATATCTTTGCGCTGACCGCACTCGCACCCACGACCCCCGGCGCGGCGATCCTGCGCGCATGGAGTGAGCACCCAGCGTTTGACGGGCTGGAACTCGCGCTGAAAGGCGGGCAGATGGGGAGCGTGGATTACTTCGGACGCATTCGCGACGGCGGCGCGTAGCGCTTAGCGCGCTTCGCCATCATTCTGCTGATGCTGAGCATAAAGCTTGTTGGCCCGCAGGATATGTTCGCGCATCCCCTGCTCGGCGGCATCCGGGTCTCGGGCCGCAATCGCGTCGATGATCCTGCCATGCTCGTTCAGGGTCAACTCTTCGGTTCCCGGCACACGAACCAGATGCGTATAGAACTCCGACAGCCAGCCCATCAGCGCCTCGCTGAGGCCGGGGAAGATGGCATTGCCGGTAATCACGGCTATCTCGCGATGAAACAGCATGTCGTGATGGAAGAACTGGTTCAGATCGACAAGCGAGGCGTGATGCGCGTCCAGCAGGGAACGCAACCGCGCGACATCCTCGGGCGTTGCCTGCTCTGCTGCAAGCCGGACCATCTGCACCTCGAACAGCAACCGCGCCTGTTTCAGATCCTGCAAGCTCTGGGGCGACGTGCGCAGGATGCCGCTTGTCGTAAGCGCGATGGAATCGAACAGGTTCTCGAAGCTTGGCTTGGCAACGCGCGCGCGTTCCCCATGCGCGATGCTGATCAGCCCGAGTTGCGCCATGTTCTGCAATGCCTCGCGCACAGCGGGCCGCCCTACACCATAGCGATCCATCAATTCCCGTTCGGAGGGCAGTTGGTCGCCCGCGACATGCCCTTCCTCGCGGATCATCTCCATCAGGCGATCCATGACTTCCTGATACAATTTTCTGCGCTGGATAGGGCGTGCGGGGGTACTGGTCATGGTGTCCGGTGTCGGATCAGGCCGGGAAGTCGAAAAACGTTCATCATTCACCTTGTCGGTAGCGAATGGCGAGTTGCTATTCAAGGGGCATCAGGTTGCAATTGGGCGGATGGAGCGGCGACGCCGCAGTTTCTGGCGGTGCTGACGCAGTGAATCGATAAGCACAGCGAAGAAGATGATCCCCGCCTGAAGGATCGGCTGAAGATAGAGATTGACGCCGGTAAAGGCCAGTCCGGTGCTTACAGTCTGGATCAAGGTCGCGCCAATGACCGCGCCCAATGCCGTCCCGACACCACCAAAAAGGCTTGCGCCGCCCAGAACCGCCGCAGCAATCACGTCGAACTCGCGCCCTTCACCGAAACCCGCATCAATCCGCCCGATCTGCGCGATCAACACAAAACCCGACAGCCCTGCTGCCGCACCCGATATGATGTAGACGGCGGTCTGGATGCGGGGAACCGGGATACCTGCCTTGACAGCGCCTTCCGGGTCATTGCCGAAAGCATAGACCTGTTTGCCGAAAAGTGTGTGTCGCAAAACCAGATGCGCGGCCAGCGCCACAAGTGCAAAGACGATTATCGGGATCGGGATTCCGGCGACCGACGACAGTCCGAACTCGCGCAGTGCCGGGGCGAAGTCGAACTGTCGTGAGCTGGTCAGATAGGCGCCAAATCCGCGAAAGGCAAAGAGCGATGCCAGGGTCACAATGAACGGCAGGATCCCCAGCGCCACGATGAAGAACGCATTGATCGCGCCCAGAACTGCACCTGCCCCGATGGCGACCATCAGACCCAGCGCCACGCTGCCCTCGTACTCGCGCATCGCAAAGCCCGCGATCAGCGGCGCGAGATACATCACCGAGCCGACGGACAGATCGATCCCACGGGTGAGCAGGACAAAGGTTATCCCGATTGCCGCGATGCCGATGAAAGCTGATTGCTTCACGATGTTGCCAAGGTTTTCGGGGCCAAGGAACAAGGGAGCCTGAAACCCGAAATAGAGCAACACAATTGCGAAGATGATGACGGTCGCTTGCCGGAGCACAAGATCATAGGCCCGTTCTCCAAGCCCCAAAGCGCCACTCATGTCACAATCTCCCCGAACGCCGCCGCAAGCAGTGCCTCGCGTTCGAATCTGGGCTCGGTTTCGCGCGGATCAAAGGTTGCTGTAATCTCGCCGCGGTTCATCACCATGATACGGTCACACATGCCGATGAGCTCCTCCAGCTCTGACGAGATGAACAGGACCGCGTTTCCTTCGGCCGCAAGCCTGTCCACCAGCGCATAGATTTCGTATTTCGCGCCGACATCCACGCCGCGCGTCGGCTCGTCGATGATAAAGAGCTTGGGAGAGGCGGCGAGCCATTTGGCGATGACGACTTTCTGCTGGTTGCCGCCGGACAGCGCGCGCACCGGCTGGCGTGTCAGGTCGGATGCGCGGATCGACAGATCGCTGCGCGCCTGTTCGGCCAGTGCCTGCTCGGCTTCGCGGTCCAGCAGCCCCACAGGCCCCCGACCGATATGCCCTATGGTGGCAAGGCTGATATTCTCGGAGATCGGTGCATCCATCAGCAGCCCCTCGCTGCGTCGATTCTCGGTGACAAAGGCTATGCCGTCGCGGATTCTTTGCATGGCAGCGCCTCGCACCTCGCGCCCGTCAATCGACAGGCTGCCCTTTTCCGCCGGATCCAGCCCGAACAGGATGCGCGCAAGTTCGCTGCGCCCCGCGCCCATCAGCCCGAACAGTCCCAGTACTTCGCCCGCCGCAATCTGGAACGAGATATCGGCCACGACACCCGGCTGGGATATCCCGTCGACCTGCACCATCACCTGCCCCGATGGCAGGTTGGATCGGTCGGGAAAAAGGCTAGACAATTCACGCCCGATCATCGCGCGGATCATCCGGGCGATATCGAAATCCCCGATCGCTCCCTCATCGACCAGACGCCCGTCACGGAGCACCGCGACCTTGTCGCACAAGCGCCGGACATCTGAGAGAATATGCGAAATGTAGAGGATGGACCGCCCATCCTCGCGCAGGCGCTCGATCACATCGAAAAGGCGTGCCGTCTCGCGGGGTGTGAGCGAGGTGGTGGGTTCGTCGAAGATGATTACATCCGCATCACGATGCAGCGCCTTTGCAATCTCGACGAGCTGTCTTTCGCCCGGCGCCAGATCCTCGACCATCGTTTCGGGGGCATGGCGAATATCAAGCCGGTCAAGAAGAGCCTGAGTCTGCGTCATTGCGGCACGGTGGTCAACCATACCGAAACGGCGTGGGTATTCCGTGATGAAGATGTTGTCCGTAATCGAGAGGTTGGTGAACAGGTTGAGTTCCTGATGGATGAAGGCAATGCCACTTCTGGTTGCATCGCGCGGGGCGCCCGGCGCATATGGTTCCCCTTTCAGCCGCATCGTGCCTCGGGTCGGCGGGGTAACACCGCCTATGACATTCATAAGGGTCGATTTTCCAGCGCCGTTCTCGCCAATGATTCCGACAACATTGCCGCGCGGAACAGTAAGCGTCAGATCGCTGACCGCAGGCACGCCAAACCATTCCTTTGTGATAGATGCAAGTTCCAGGACGGTATCGCTCATGTCCTGCTCCGTCGCAAACGCTGGCGCGAGACATCCAGAAAGGCCGCTGCCAGGATCACGCCACCCTTGACCATGTCGATATGAAAGGCCGAGAGGTTCATCAGGTTCAGCGTATTACCCAGCAGCACGAAGAACAGCACACCCCAGACCGTCCAGAGGATCTTGGCCTTGCCGCCAAACAGGCTTGTGCCGCCGATGATGGTCGCGCCAATCACATCAAGCAGGAAATTCCCACCGCCCAGGGTCGGGCGACCTGTCTCCAGCCTGCCGGTGTAAAGCAGGCCCCCGATGGCAGCGCAGAGCGCCGAGATGACAAAAACCATGACGATGATCCGCCGCACTGGCACGCCCGAGATCTCGGCCGCCTCGCGGTTCAGACCGATGGCCATCATGCGGCGCCCGAAAACCGTGTGGCTAAGAAGGATATGCGCCGCAACGGCCACCGAAAGCGCAACGATCATGGGCCAGGTGACAAAGGCATGAACCTCGCGGCGGGGCAGTTGCGCCTGATACTGTTCGCCGAAGAACAGGGACACCAGCGTTCCCTTTCCAAGCGCGATGAAATCGTCGGGCAGATTACGGATATTGTTCGACTGCGTGAGCCAGATCGCAAAGGCGCTGAGCGCGATGAGCCCGACAAGGGTGACCATGAAGGCGGGCATGCGCAGGACCGCAACCGCCAGCCCGTTGGCAAACCCGATACAAGCCGCGATTGCAAGGACGATGCCCACGCCGATCCATGTGCCGAAACTTACGCCCGCAAGCGGCCCACCGGCTTCACTCAGCAGCCAACCCCAGACCGGAGTATGGCCGAGAACCTGCTCCGGTGCGGCTGTTGCAATCAGGATCGCAATCAGGATGCTGGTCAGCCCGGCGACTGAGCCTTGACTCAGGTCGATCCCGGCAATGGTCAGCACGAATGTCTGCCCGATCGCGACCACCAGCAAGGGCCACATGTTCGAGAGCACATTCGACAGATTGGCAGGTGTCGACAGCACCGGAAGAAAGGGGATCAGGACAGCTACATAGGCAAGCGACAGGTAGAGCACGAAATAATCCGACAGAAGGATCGTTCCGGCTCTGTCCAGATAGCCACGGCGCATCGACTGGCTGCCTAGTCCTCGGGCCACGGTCCCCGGGTGGTCGGCTACGCCCGGAGAAGCGGCCAGCCGGGGTTTTTCCCCGGCTGGATGGGGAGTGTTCATCAGTCCAGGAACCCTTCGGCCAGGAGTACACACCCCCACATATCCATTTCACGCTCGGCGATATTGTCAGCCGTCAACGCAAATCCCGGATCCTCGATCACCTGATTGGGGTCGGTCTCGCCGTCCTCGATGGCCTGAAGGATCGCTTGCAGCGCCGCATCTGCCTCGAAAAACAGATCCTGCACGCCAGTCGCATCGACATAGCCATCCTTGATCAACTGGCAGGCCGTCGCATCACCATCAAGACCTGCCATCCAGACATGCCCCTCCTCGCCACGCTGGCGCCACAGGCCGCGCGGCTCGAAGACCGAGCGGATTGTCGGAAACAGGAAGTCGGACGAGGTGAACAAAAGATCCACCTGCGGATTGGCCGTGACAGCAGCTTCCAGATTGGACAGAGCCGTGGCGGCATCCCAGTTCGACGCCACCTCGATCACGTTGAACCGCTCGGCATGCTTGTTGATCGCGGCATAGAATCCGGTCCGGCGCCCGACAGCATTCGGATCACCCAGATCGCCCACCACGATGATGGCGTTCAGCGTCTCGTCAGAACCGGCATTCGCGAGGGCCTGATCGACGATGTAATCCACTGCCTGCTCGGCAATGGTGGCATTGTCAGCGACAACGACGATACCGCGCGACAGATCAGACGGAGGACGATTGAATACGGCAACCGGCACATCATTGTCCTGCGCATTTGCCACGATGGTGGTCGCGCTCTCGCCATCCTGCGGGATCAGGATGATCCCGTCAACGCCCTGGGCAATACAGTCATTGACCTGCTCGAACTGCCGGTTTGCATCTTCATTGGCGTTCCGTTCCAGAACAGTATGGCCCTGTTCTGTAAGTGTCGTGGTGATGGCAAGATGGCCTGCGACCCAGAATTCGGTTTCAAGATCCTGAAACGCAAAGCAGATGGTTGCCGCCTGAACAGGCATTGCAAACGCTCCCCCAAGCGCAAGCGCCACTGATGCGGTCATTGTGCGGAATGGTCGTATCATGTTGGTATTCCTCCCTGTGTTGATGTTGGTTTTTGGGTCTGTAATTCAGGTTTCGGCGTCGGGATGACAGATATCGTGCACCGATTTCAGGACTGAATCGGGTGCAAAAACACGATCCAGCCAGTCGTCGCGGAAAATCTGCGGCTTTGCCTTGGTGATGGCATGGAGCGCGCCATCAGAGAATTTGCCATCGGGGAAAATTCCGAAGGCAATCGCCAGTTCTATATTGAGATGGCCTAGCATGAAATCATGCGCCGCCTCTTCGGGCACGCCCCGGCGTACCGCCTCGTCCGTCGCCTCGCGCAGCGCCAATGCCAGAGTTGCGCCCACCGTTTCCGACAAGGCAGGCTCCAGAATCGCGATCTGCTCGACCGTGCAGCGATGCGCGCGCATGACCGGTGCATAGATCGTGCGGGCCACCTCCTCGCACAGGGCATAATGATCTTCCGGCCCCTGCATCAGCGCACAGACGATATGTTGCTTGGCCTTCACTCCACCGAAGAAATCCAACCGCGCATCGCCATCCTCGTCGTTGAAGATGGGCGGATGGCAGGGATGGGTGACAAAATAGGTCACGTCGTCACGCTCCGGCATCTCTCCGGCGTGGGGAGCGGCGGCGTCAAGCACGATGACCGCAGTGCCTGGGTCCAGCCGCGGCACGATCTCATGAGCAACTGTACCGATGGCCCGGTCCGGCACAGCAAGCACGACGACCGAAGCGCGCGACAGGGCCTGACCGACCTCTACGCATTCGAGACCGGTCGCATCGCGCAGCCGAGCGCGGCCCTCTTGCGCCACTTCGACCGGGGCGATATCGAATCGCGACCCCTTGAGATTGCTCGCGAGACGGACACCCATTTTGCCGCCCGCGCCCATGAGCGCGATCTTGGTCATTCTTCTCTCCCTGATGGGGCGCGGTGGCCCTGTGTTCCATGCGTCATCGCACTGCACCTCCGGCAATGAAGGCGGGCATGTCGATCGTGCTGCGTGTCCTTGCCGATTGTCCGGCGGCAAGTGTCAGCGCCAATGTCCTGAGGTTGTCGGCCCCGGACGGTTTCGGATCAGCCTGTCCGGCCAGGACCTGCACCACATGGGCCTGAAATGCCGCGACTGAATCCTGGATAATATGCCAAGGCCGCCCGCCCCATGAGGGTACAGCGGGTTCGACCGAGGTTTCGGTAACTCCTGTGGCATCGTGATGCCGGAGCACATAGCCCGGTCCGAGTTCCAGCGTGCCCATGTCGCCCTCGACCTGTGCGAGCGTCTGGGGAAAGCGATCTTCGGCGAATTTGCTGAAAAAGCTGCACTCGACACTCGATACAGCGCCACTGACATGCACAAGCTGGGCCAGAAAGGAATCGTCGCCTTTGACGCGCGGGTTCAGCCGCTGGGTCGCACAGCTTACGCTCTGGACATCGCCCAGCAAAAATCGCGCCACGTCGAAAAGATGCAGCCCGACATCCATGAGCGCAAGATCGGGCACTTCGGCAAGATAGGGCTGATTGGCATAGATATCGAAACCATGACGGAACGAAAGACGCAGGAAACGCGGCGTCCCGATCCCGCCCCGGCCGAGGCGTGTGTGCATCTGCTGAAAGGGCTTCTGCCAGCGGAAATTCTCGTGAATTATCAGGGGTCGCCCGGCGATCTTGGCCGCTGTGACCATCGCCAGACCATCGCCGTAGGTTTCCGCAAAGGGCTTCTGGCAGATTGTCGCCGCGCCATGTACCAGACACAGTTCGACCAGTTCCCGATGCGTTTCGACTGTGGTTGCGATATCGGCGAAATCTGGGCGGATCGTGTCCAGCATTTCGGCCGCGTCGGTGAAGCCATGTGCGATTCCGAAATCGCGGCAATAGGTATCCAGCCGGGCGCGGTCGCGGTCGCATACGGCGACGATCTCCGCGCCTTCGGTCTGCTGCCAGGCATGCATGTGGTTGCGCGCGAAAAACCCGCAACCGATGAGAACACCGCGATAGGTCATGGCGCCGATCCTGTCAGCAGAGCGGCAGTCATTGCCGGCAGGATCACATCGCTTCCGCGGCCCGCCGTGTCGATCCAGTCGGGACTTTTCCGGGATGTGATGCGCAGGGCAGGACCGTCGATCCGGACATCCGTTGCCCCAAGATTCGCAGCAATCCCGGCAACACCACGCCGCCCCTTGCCACGGATCACGACCAGACCGGAAGCAGGCGACCCCTCGATATCGACAGGTGTACCAGCAAGCGCCGCAAGTGCGCTGGTGGCGTGCCACAGGGGCCAGAACCGCTGCTGATCGGCCATACCCAGCGGACCAGAGGTCATAGCGGGCGCGAAAGATGCAACGCCTCCGCGCGCACAAGCGGCGGCGATGCCAAAAGCGAAAGCGGCTGCGAATTCGTCGGACTGCCGCGGGTCAAACATGGCCATCGGCAACCGCGCGCCGTTCGGATTCGGCACGACACCCGAGCCATAGGGATTGGAGCGCATGGCGATAGACATAAGACCCAGCCTGAGCGCACGCCCGCCCCCGAGCACCTGCGCGCTAGCAATCACATCGGGCAGGGCTTCGAGCGACTCCACAACCGAAAGATCATCTGCAGCATGGACGATAGCCGTCGTCCCAAAGCTCGCGAAGTCAATTAGTGCTGGATCGGGCGGGCAGCGGTTGAACTCGGTGAAATTGGTCAGCATTCCTCCGCCCATCTGCGCCTCCGGGAATGCGCTGCGCAGCAGCGGAATCAGATCCATCGGGGTTGGCCCTTCTGGCCAAGACCCTTGTGGCTGATGGCTGTTCAGATAGGGTTGTGGCAGCGCGATCACGCGATGCGCAGCGATGCCGGCGCGCGCAAGGTTCACTTGCGCTTGCCGGATCGCGGCTTCTGGGTCGTCGCCTTCCAGCACAAGCTCAACTGTCATCGGCAGATCGGGCAGATCGGCAGGCACGGTCATGTCGCCATGCAGGCGCAGTTGCAATTCCTGCGGCGCGATTGTGCTGAGATGCGGATGCGGTGCGCCTGTCAGCTCGACCTCATGAGCAAGGCAGATCTCGGGCATGACCGCACTCTGGGATCGCGCCGCCGACGCAGGAATGCGCCCAGATTGCGTGACCCCTGCAAGCGTCGCAGTGATCCGCTGGCGAACCTGCGCTCCCTCAGCAAGCGTGTAGGGCCGAGGTAGTGAAAGCGGCCTGCAATAGGTCTTGAACGAAGCATCGGTCCAGTTCCGCTGGTCTTCCATTTCGAAGATTTCGCCCTCGAATACAAGCGAGACGCGCACATCTCCGACATTGTGAGACAATGCCGAGATGTTCATGACCGGTTGCGCAGCCGAAATCTGTTTCGGAAAGCGAGTCTGATAGGTGACGCCATCCGGGCTGACAACGTCAAGCGGCGCACCGACCACGCCATCCAGAGGATGCAGCACGACAAACCCGGCCCGGTTGACAACGCATTCGCGCAGCGCAGTCAGAACCAGATCGGCGACCAGTTGCGTCGTATGCCCGGAAGCCACGACCGAGACGGTCAGACATCCTTCAATACTGCCATTCTTCGTGCGGAAGTCGTGCTGGAATCCTGCTTTCGGTTTCATCTCCATCCGCAGGGTTTCAGTCGGCAATGTCCCCCAGTCGGCATCGCGGATCGGAGTGTCGATCAGCCGGATCACCTCGCGCCCACCGAAGCTGATCCGGCGCAGACTGCCGCTTTCGACAACGGCTGTCAGGCCGTGAGCCTCAAGAAATGCGGGGCTGTCTTTCGCGGCGGTCACGGGATGATTCCTCTATTGGTATACTCATGATACCACTTCCATGTATTGGATCAAGCAAGAATCCCGCGCGCTAGGGGTCTTGCGCAGGCGGCTTTCGTTCTTTCCGCAGCCCGCCATGCGCCGCCAGGGCGAGGACAAGAATGACCACTGCCCCCTGAACCAGGTCTTGCGTACCCCGTGGAAGGCTCAGGATCTGCATTATGGTGACCAAAAGGATCAGAAGGATAGCCGCGAACCAGGTGCCGAGCGCTGTTCCATACCCGCCAGCAATCAGCGTCCCGCCCAGAACAACCGCAGCAACCGATTGCAGTAGATAGGGCTGTCCGATTTCAAGGAAGGCACCGCCCACATAGGCACCGAGTATCATGCCTGTCAGCGCAGCAAGCACGCTGCTGCCCACGAAGGCCAAGGCCAGAACCCGATTGACCGGAACCCCGGCATAACGCGCGGCCGAGCGGTTCTGTCCGATAGCCGACAACCGGCGCCCGAAAACGGTCTGTCCCAACAAGAACGCCATCGCCACCACGACCGCGAGGGTCACGAGCGCAAAAACCGGGATATCGCCAATCCTGCCCGAGGCCAGCCAACGCAACCCCGGTGCGACACCACGCGGGCCGAAACTGGTCGCATTCGTCAGCAGCGCCGCAGAGGCTAGGATATAGCCTGTGGCAAGCGTCGCAATGATTGCCGGAATCCGAAGCCAGATCACAAGGGCTGCATTGATCAGACCAACACCGGTGCCCAGACCAAGTGCGGCAAGCACGCCAAGCCAGATTAACCCGTCCTGCCCCTTGATCACCATCAGCGACAGAAAGGCACTTTGCGTCAGCACTCCGGGGATGGACAGATCAATATTGCCGCGTCCTGTAGTGACCACCAGCATCTGCCCCAACGACACGCAGGTCAGGAATGAGGCGGAAAGCACGATCCCCGAGAGGCTCGCAAGGCTCCAGCGCCCGGAGATTACGGCAAGGATAACCCAAAGCAGCACAACAGCCGAGGCCGCCCAGACCCAGCGATGTGCTTGCACGAATTTCCGCAATCTTATCATCGGTCAGCCTCTGGCGGGGTAGAGAAGGCGCGTATCCCGAGGATGGCCAGCAGCAAAAGCCCCTGTGTTGCGGGGTTCAGGTTCGACGGAATGCTGAGCATACCGAGAAGGGAGCCGATCAGTGTCAGCGTCACTGCACCCACGACCGCACCCGCGGGCGAGATTACCCCGCCCATGAGGGCTGCACCGCCCATGACAACCGCCGCGACTGAAATCAGTGTGTAGGAAGTGCCTGAATTGATATCGGACGCCGAGTTCATCGCGGTCAGCACCAGCCCCGCCACAATAAGGAACCCGCCCGCAATAAGGTAGCGCGCCACAGCACAGCGGATCGGCGACCAACCGCTCTGGCGCATTGATTGCGGGTTGTTTCCGAACCCGCGCAGCGCCACACCCAGCGGTGTGCGGTTGATCACGATGGCGGCAAGCCCCGCGAGACAGATCAGGATTACGGCAGTCGGTACACCCGGAATGCGCCAGCGCACAAGCGTTTGTGTCCATCCAGCAGCCGAACCGCCGGGCGTGGGCTGGATCGACAAACCGATGCCCAGCCAGATGAAGGATGCGCCAAGTGTGACCACGATGGCCGGGATCTGGCGCCACTGGATCAGCGCGCCGAGTGCCGCGTATGACGCAAGTGCCAGCGCGATCACACCCAGACCAAGCAGTGTGCTGCCGGGAAGGACTGTTGCCGCAAGCACCGATATCAGGGCCGCGAACGCACCCGCGCCCAGATCGATTTCCGACCCACCGATAATGAACATCTGCGCAAGCGCGATCAGGACCAGTGCGACAGCCGGGCGCAAAAGCAATTCCAGCCCGAAGGGGCTTGCGGTAATCGGATTGGCGTTGAACATAAGCGCCAGCACAATCAAAAGCGCAGCATAAGGCAGCGCTGCGGTTGCGAACCCCAGCACCGTCCGGGCGACGTGTCGCCCAGCCATGCCGTCTTGCGCGGGAGGTGCAGGTGCTTCAAACGTGGCTTCCAGCAAGGCAGCGGCAGACATTGTCGCGCTGTCCAGATCCGCCGTGATGCGGCCATGCGCAAAGACGAGTGTGCGATGCGCATGGGAAAGTTCCGCATCTTCGGTTGTCAGCCAGACCACCAGTTTCCCGCTGGCCGATAACTTGTCGAGCAAGGCATAGAAATCCTGTTTCGTCGCAATATCGACACCCCTGGTCGGATCATCGAGCAGGATGATCGGCGCCGCACCAACCAGCGCACGGGCGACAAGCGCCTTTTGCTGGTTGCCCCCACTCAGGTCGACGATCAGATCCTTGAGCCGCGCCGCATCCAGGCGCAAGGCCGCGGCAGGAGCCAGCGACGCTGCTGCATCTTCTGCCCGCTGCGTGCGGGCCAGCGCCGGCCTGTCCTTCCAGCGGCCTATCGCGATATTGGACAGGACATCCCATTGCGGGAAAATCCCGTCCTTTTTGCGATCCCCTGACACATAGGCAACGGCATGTTCGCGGCTGACACCTGTTGATGCGCTGAAGAGGGCTTGCAGGAACGCATGCTGACCGCTGCCTTCGAGTCCGCCTAGCGCCACGATCTCGCCACCGTGCAAGGTCAGTTCGCTTTCCGACCAGGGCGCAGTGACGCGCGCCAAGACCGGCCCGCGCTGTCGCGCCGTCGCGCGCATGTCAGGTGCAGTATCCCGCCCACCCATCATCTCGATCAGATGCGCAACCGAGGTTTGCGCAGCCTCTCCGCGCCACACAAGCCGCCCGTTGCGCAGAAGCGCAACCTCGTGCGCAATGTCGATGATTTCCCGCAATTTGTGACTGATGAAGATGACCGCCAGACCTTCGGCAGACCGGGCATGCAGATAGCTGATAAGCTGCGCGGCGCGGCGCGCAGGCAGCGAAGATGTGGGTTCATCCAGGATGACAAGGCGGACATCAGGCGTTGCCATGGCGCGCGCGATCTCGACCATCTGTTGCTCGCCGATCGAGAGGGTGGCAACGATCCGGTCCGGGGAAATGGCATGATCGGGAAAGACGACATCCAGCGCCGCCCGCGCCCGCTGGCGATAGATGCGTCTCCAGCCTGGCCAGACCCGCATCGCACGGGGTGCCTCGATGAAGAAATTCTCGGCGACCGACAGATTGGTACACAGGGACAATTCCTGATACACCATCCGGATGCCATGCGCCTGCGCAGAGGCTGCATCATGCGCACCACGCACAGCGGCACCATCGAGGCTGATCGTCCCGTCGGATGCAGGCAGGGCCCCACACAGGATTTTCATCAGTGTCGACTTGCCGGCGCCATTGCCACCGACCAGACCGAGCACCTGCCCCTTGCGTATGTCGAGGTCGATGGCATCATTGGCAAGCGTGGCACCAAATCGCCTTGTAATGCCACGCATGGCAACCAATGGGTCACGTCCGGGTTGCGACGCCGAGGTGGTCTTCATCCGCGAATGCCTGTTCCACTTTGCCGGTCGTTCCGGCACATCAGAACGGTGCGGCGCAAATTGCGCCGCACCGCGATCTGGCAAGTCCTGTCAGTTTGACAACAGGTTCTGCTGTACCCATTCAAGAGAGTAGCTCGGGCTGATGATCATTCCCGAAGGCAGATCGGCATAGGCCGGTAGGTTATCCGCATCGACTGTGGCCACAGGCATGATCATCTCGCGCGGGGCCTCGGCGCCTTGCAGCATGGATACTGCAAGCCACATGGCCGCGCCGCCGATACCCGGTGTCGTATTCATCGAGACAGTCTGATACCCGTTGCGCGCATTTTCCTCGGCCCACCACTTGACGAAATCGGTCCCGCCACCGCCTTCGATCACGGGCATCCGGTCGGTATAGGAACCGCCGAACTGCGAAAATGCCTGTGCGATGCCAATATCGTCACTTCCGCCCTGCGCCAGAACCACATCGACATGTGGCAGACTGGGCAGCACATTTGCAATCGCACTCTGCGCAACTGCGGCCGTGGCCTGACCATATACCTCTGCCACGACGGTCACGCCCGGAAACTCCTCCAGAACCGACATCTGCGCCTGATACATCGCTGCATCAGGTGCGGACCCGGCCACCCCGCGCACCACGATGGCATTCCCTTCGCCGCCGATCAGTTCCAGCACCGCGCGCGCCTGCGCCTGCTTGTAGCCGTCGAAGTCGAAATTGAGCTGATAATTGCAGGGCGCTGAGGCCACCGAGTCGAAGCTGATGACGATGATCCCGACTGCGCAGGCTTCCTCGATCACGCCGTTCAAGGCGGTTTCAGACGCAGCATTGATCGTGATCACATCGACGCCGCGCAGGATAAGCTCTGCCATGTGGGCTTGTTGCTGAACCACTGTTCCATCGCCGTTCATGACAATGAAATTGCCGATCAGCCCCTGTTCTTTGGCTTCATTTCCCGCGTCCGTAAATGCCTGAACCATCTGTTGGCGCCATGTATTGCCAAAGAACGAGTTCGAAAGCGCCACCACCGGCCCGTCTTGCGCAAAGCTCTGCACTGGTGCGCTCAGTGCCAGCGCCGCTACACTCCCCCAAACAAATCTATTCATACGATCCTCCTCCCCAGGCGTTGAATACATCACGTCATATGCTTATCATACCAGTTTGATTCTGGAAGGGCTTTTTTAGCGGTTGTTGCGCAACCGGCGGCTGGGCGCGAATGGTTCAATCTGTTGGCCTGCATCAGCATGTTTGCAAAGTCCTGCGGCAAGATTATCGAGGGGTTCGGCCAGACTGAAACCGGCCGGTTCAACCTGCCTCCTGCATATCAAGGTCGTTCTGTATTTTTGACCAGAATGCAGCCCGGTTAAAGTGGATCAGCGCGTCGCATCAAGCCACAATACCTTTTGGGTTCAGTCCGGTTGGGCGACCAGTGCTTCTTCGAACTCGCGCCTATCCCTTCTGAGTTATCCCGCTTCAGGATCGTGGCACCACACAGATTGATACAGAGCCGGAAGATGGCTGACCAGGAACTATGCCAAGCGGTCCCACGCGCCACACGCAATCCACACCTTGATCAAGGTCAGGCCAAGGATGAAATTTTCGTTCAAAGTGCTGAACGATACAATTCCGGGGCGGGTTGTATCCGGCAAACTGACACCGAACGGCGTCAGTTTGCGCGGACCACACGGGTAATCTCATCAAGCTGCAGGATTGCGCGCTTGAGGTAGAAACCTTGTAGATGCAGATGATTGGCGAGAAAACTGTTCGCGCCTGAACTGTTGAGCACAACCAACGGCTTCTGTTGCGATGCTTCGCGCAGACTTTCAAGGGCCTGTGCCCAAACGCGGGTCAAGCCTTGCGCGCGGATTGTATCCTCGAAATCCCGTCCCAATTCGCGCAGGAGAAGATACGAGGCATAGGCCATCCCTTTGTTGAAGTAGAAGATGTCGTCTGAAACGAAGTCTATGATAAACCCGTCACGGCTGACATGATCATCAACAATCGCTGCGCGGGAGCCCAGCTCTCCCGCCATGCGCTCAACCGCCAGGGCAAGTGCATCTGCTCGGGTCTCAAATACCGCAAGCCCAGCGGCAACGCGCATGTTATAGGCCCGCAGAGCGCGCGCGGCGGCGGCATATTGTGTATCCGCTGGCTGGATCGGCAAGAGTGACTGATCAAAGTCAAACAGCCAGACATCTGTTGGAAACTGTAGCAGACCGGTTGCACGTTCAAGGTCGTTGTCGATAGCCGAGGATCCGCGCAAGCGCCCGATCTGGGTTTCCATCTCCATCGTGAAGCGACTGATCGCGCGCATCATGCCGCGTTGAAAATTGGGCATGTTGTCATGAAAAGCTGTCGGAAAGAAGATCGGATCATTTGCGGTCCAGCGGTTTTCAACCGTTTCGCGCAGGATCAAAGCCTCGGCCATGTTCACAGCATGGCTGCCGCCGTCGACAGGGTTCGGCGGGGAAAGATCCAGGTTCGCATCAATCCGGTGCATCATGCTTCCGATGACACCGAAATAGAGCACAAAAACCGCCACAAGATAGAGCAGTCCGCGTTTGGCGATGATCCGCGGCTTGGTGCCAAAGATCAGGCCCGGCAAGGTCGTTTTCGGCCGCGTCGCCGGCACTTGCGGCCGGATGATCAGATCATTCGCCATCTCACACTCCTGTATCTGATCGACAAACGCTCAGGGACAGGATTTCATCCCGAAAAAGCTGAAAAGTTTTTCGTCTTTTTTTGGATTAAACCGGCATGTCCTGCGTATTCGTTGCAAAACGTAAAGCAAAGGTGGTGCTGTGGGTCTGAAGTCAGAGCTTCACGAACATATAGGAAGTTTGCGTCGCTATGCGCTGGTCCTGACAAGGGATCCAGTCGCAGCGGATGATCTTGTGCAGGAAACTCTGGTCAAGGCCATTGCAAAAGCCGAAACCTTTCAGCGTGGGTCCGATCTGCGCCCGTGGCTGTTTCGTATTCTGCACAATACGCATATCAGTGCATTGCGGCGAGAGAAAACCCGTGCGGATGCCGCGCCGGACCTGCCAGAGCCTATCGCCAATGATTGCCAGCATACGCAACTGGAACTGAAACAGGTGCTTTCTGCACTCGATCAATTGCCAGAAGCTCAGCGCAATCCGATCATTCTCATCGCATTGCGCGAGATGAGCTACGCAGAAGCGGCGCGCAGTCTGGATGTGCCGCTCGGAACATTCATGTCACGCCTTGGTCGTGGAAGAGAGGCCTTACGCCAGATTGTCCAGGGCGTAGGACGGGGCAAATTATCGATCCTGAAGCGCAAAGGAGACAGCGCATGACATCCCATCATGAGACCGACATCGCGCTCGATCCCGAACTGATGGCCTATGTCGATGGTCGACTGGAACCTGCAAAAATTGCGGCTCTGGAGGCGCGTTTGGCCCATGACAGCGACGCGCGCGAAGCTGTCGCGAAATGGCGCCATTTCGACAACTTGCTAAACAGCTACGGACGACAAGCCGATGAACTTCCGCACAGTCTGAAGATTGCAGCGCTTGAACGCGAGCTTGCATCCAAACTGAAGAAGCAACATTGGCGGGCAATCATGCTCGGTACCGGGCTACGACGCATTGCTGCCGGTTTGGTCCTTTTCGTCGCGGGTTGGGGCTCTCATGCGGCCTATACGACTGGCGGCAATATGCTGGCCTCGGCCTCACATCCGTATTTTGTGGCTCCTACACTGGCAGGGCATGCGGCCTTCAAGCTCGCCGCGTATCAGGGCGCGGAATTCGACGGAGACAACATCACCTCGGCGCTGGACTGGATGTCCCAGAAGATGCAACACAAGATCGAAAGCCCGAAGCTGGAACGACTTGGTTATCGGGTGGAGTCGGCACGTCTGATTGAAGTCGATGACCGTCCTGTCGCGGTATTTTATTACCGTAACGCCGAGAACGAGCGGGTCACGGTGTCTGTTACCCCGAAATGGACCGAGCATGGCAACTACGCATTGCGCGTGGTCGATCTGGATGATGGCGTGATGGCTTATTGGAGTAGTGATCAGTTGCACTACACGGTCGTCGCGAATGATAATCGTGGGGCCATAACCACGCTCGCGGCGGCCGTTCAGCAATGACGTCGACATGGACGCACGAGTTTGCTGGATTGATATCGCGCTCCGGATCTGACGAGGCTCAGCTTGGGTTGGACCAAACCTTGAGGGTCTGCCATTCACCGCTTTCTGTTTGAGATCAACGGACTGGATACAGCCAGAGCAGCGACCCTTTCCGCAGACACTTCTGACCCGCTTCAGCTCACTGCGCCAAGCATGCTGTCAGAGCCGAAGAATGTCGCGACACAGGTTTTGACTGTTCCATCCCGCAAGCATCGGGACGGAACAGCCCAAATACGCCACTGAACCCAGGTGCAGAAAGATCAGGACAGCGCGGTTCAGCCATTCCAGTCAGCCCATCACGATCACAGGGCCGAAATGGCGCTGGCCGCCATCCTGATTTTTCCCGGTCATTCGGCCGCGATGGCGTGACGCTGCTGGCCTTCAATTGCACCACCTTCCACAATCTGCAGGATATCGGAAGCGATCTGCGCATCACGACGCGCACGCAGGGAAAGGTCTTCCACATCCAGCGACAACGTTGCACGCGACAGCCCTATACGGTTGAGTTGCCGATCGTTCAGCCGAAGAAGTGCTGCCGTGATGATGATCATATCACGCTCCTCCAGCCATTTTTCGTAATCGTTCGGATCACGATAAAATAGTCGGCCCCAAAGGCCGATCACACCATCCTTGCGCGTGAGCGCTTGCGCATTCGTCAAAGCAGCTTGGGTCTTGGACATGACGTCCTCCATCTTGTTGGTATGGTGTTTACGCTTTGCGCCGCATTTTCATCCCGGCCTCACTGTGGCGTGATGATTTTTGGTCATGCAGGATGAAATCCTTCTCTCATGCGTTAGTGATCAAACAGTGATTGAAACGGGTGAGCCTGCGTAACGCGCGTTGGGCCCATCTGTCTTGGAATGAGAAAGGCTTCTGGTGAAAACCCGCTCGGAAACAGCTCGCGACACGCATGCCTACCCTGGCCCATCAACTGGTTTGGTCGTCCAGTCCCGCAAGATCTCGCGCGCGGAACTGGCTCGGCGCTTCTTGCTCAGGCTGGTTGTGCTCGCGTTTTTCTGGACGCTGCTGACAGACTTTCGATCCGATGCGCTGGTTTTCGGGCTGCCTGCTGTGCTTGCCGCCGCTGCATTGGTCTTCCTAGGCCCCGCTGCACCGAATTGGCAGCTTTCCCTTCGCGGTGCTGTAGCATTTGTATTGTGGTTTGCTGTGCAGTCGGTGCGCGGTGCCATTGATGTCGCAAGACGCGCATTCACCCCCAGCCTGCCGCTCCATCCCGGCTTTCGCACCTATCGGACGTCTTTGCCCGAAGGCGCACCGCGTATTCTCTTTCTCAATACGATCACATTGTTGCCCGGAACATTATCCGCAGAAGTCATGGGCGAAGATATCATCGTGCATATGCTCGATATCCGTGCCGATCTCGAGGCGGATCTGCACGATCTTGAACGGCGCGTTGCCACTCTTTTCGCCCTGACACCTGAGACAAAGGCCCAATCATGACCATTTTTCTTGGCGTCATCATCTTTATCCTGCTCGCCAGTATTCTTGCTGGCCTCGCGCGAGTCTTGCGCGCACACCGACCAGAAGATCGGATGCTCGCGGCGCAGCTTTTCGGTACGGCATCCGTCGCGATCCTGCTGGTATTGTCACGCATGATGGACATGCGGGCGCTGCTTGATGTCGCGATGGTGTTCGCGCTTCTGGCGGCGATCACGTTGGCGGCCTATGTCGTCCTGGCCGGTCGGAGGCTGCTATGATCCTCGATCTTCTCGCAGCCATCCTGATCGCCAGCGGAGCGTTCTTCTTCGTCGCCGGTACTGTCGGGCTGCTACGCTTTCCCGATCTTTATTGCCGTCTTCATGCTCTGACCAAGGCGGACGGGCTGGGTCTTGCGCTGATCGCGATGGGCCTGAGCCTGTTGGCGGGAAGTGCCGCCGAAATACTGCGGATCATTCTGATCTGGTTCTTTGTTGCGCTGGCCAGCGCGACGTGCAGCCACCTGATCGCCGCCCACGCGCGTCGCGTTGACAGAGAGCGTACAGATGACTGACCCTTTCCTGCTGTTCGATCTGCTTCTGGCTGGAGCGATTATCGCGCTTGCCGCGTCAACGCTCGCGGTGCGTGACCTGTTCGCATCCATTGTCCTGTTCATTATATTCGGTCTTCTATCTGCCTTGGCCTGGGTGCGGTTGTCCGCGCCGGATGTGGCTCTTGCCGAAGCTGCCATCGGAACAGGAGTGACCGGTGCATTGCTGCTCAAGACGCTTCATCATCTGCGTTTTGTGACTGGCAGGCTTGCGCTGGACACAGCGACTGGCTTCACACCGGAACACCCCGTTCCACCGGCTGTCCTCTGGGCCAATGCAGCGCTTTGTGGACTGATTACGCTCGGTTTGGCCGTGGCCTTCCTCGGAGCACCTCAGGCGGGCCCCGGCTTCGACGTTCTTGTTGCGGATGCGCTGCCGCAAAGTGGGGTCGATCACCCGGTCACAGCCGTTCTGTTGAATTTTCGCGCATATGACACGCTGATGGAGGTGGTTGTCCTGCTCGCCGCAGTGATTGCTGTCTGGCAGATCGAACGTGGCTTGACTGCCGCGCCTGCACCCTCTCTGGGCGAGGTCTGGCAAGGTTTTGCGCGGCTCTCGCTGCCCGCAATCGTTATTGTCGGCACCTATCTTCTTTGGAAAGGTGCCGAGGCGCCCGGAGGTGCATTTCAAGGCGGCGCCGTGCTGGCAGCGGTGGGGTTGGTTTTGCTGCTCTCACGACTATACGTGCCTCGCCCTTCACATCGGGCGGCCGCACGTTGGGCTTTCGTGCTGGGCACTGGCGCGTTTGCCGCTGTGGCGCTTCTCGTCGCCAGTGGGGGTCGGGTTGCGTTCCAATACCCGATTGAGCACGCCAAGACGCTGATCCTGCTGATCGAAGGGCTTGTGACCATTTCCATCGCTGTGACGCTGGCCGCGCTTTTTCATGGGCGCGAACCGGTTGCGATTCCGAATGAAAGAGACCGAGATGACACCTGATCTGATCTATGGCGTGACCGGAATTGCTGTTTTCGCGATTGGACTTGTCGGTGCGCTTTGCGCACAGGATCGCCTGCGGCGCGTGCTGGCACTCAAGCTCTGCTCGGTGGGTGCGGGCTTTCTACTGGTAGTTGGTGCCTGGCGTGTACCGCCTGCCAGCCCTGATCCTGTGCCGCATGCGCTGGTCATCACCGGGATCGTGGTGATGGTCAGTGCAACCGCCGTCGCCCTTGCCCTGATCCGCCGCCTGCAAAGCCTCGAGGCCGAAGATGATGATTGATCCGCTCACGCTGACTCTGTTTATCCCGCTTTTCGGAGCGATCGGTGCTTTTGTTTTTCCGCGCGTCGCCTCGGCGATTGGCCTTGCATCCGTGCTTGTCACAGTGGGCGCGGTCGCAGCCCTTGCACGGGATATTCTGGCGCAAAGCGAAGTCACAATCGCGCTGGGAGGCTGGGAGCCGCCACTTGGTATCTCGCTGCGAGCCGATGGCTTGAGCGTTGCAATGCTCGCGATGACCGGGGTCGTCGGACTACTGGTAAGCATCGGCGCGTTTGACAGCCTGAAGGACGCGCGGCAGCGGCAATATTTCTGGCCACTCTGGCTACTGCTTCTGACCGGCATGAACGGGGTTTACCTCAGCACCGATATTTTCAACCTCTATGTTATGATCGAGGTTATTGCGCTCGCCGCAGTTGGACTGACTGTACTCAGCGGCACCAAGGCTGCACTGCGGGCGGGGCTTGAATATATGTATGCCTCGATCCTTGGTGCTCTCTTGTTCCTTCTGGGGGTCGGGTTCGTCTATTTGCAGATCGGGCGCCTGGATTTTGCAGGATTGATCGCGGCGGAGCCCACCGGCGCGATGTCCGCGGCACTTGCGCTGATGGTCGTTGGACTGTTGCTGAAAACAGCGCTTTTCCCGCTTCATTTTTGGTTGCCTGCCGCGCATGCCAACGCCACCGCACCGGCCTCGGCACTTTTGTCCGGGCTGGTGGTCAAGGCCGCGCTTTATATCTTTCTGAGATTGACAACCTACATGCCACTTCCGGACGAGATCCTTGTTACGCTGGTCGGTGCGCTGGGGGCAGGAGCGGTCCTCTGGGGAGGCATTCAGGCATTTCGGGCCGAGCGACTGAAAATGTTGGTCGCCTGGTCGACGGTTGTTCAGATCGGGCTGATCTTCATCGCCTTCGCGCGCGCGGGTCAGGTCGGGCTGACGGAAAGCTGGAAAGCCGCTGCGCTTCTGATCCTTGCGCATGGCGTTGCGAAAGCTGCGATGTTTCTGTCGGCTGGACGGATCAAGGACGAAATCGGCCATGATATCATCCGCGACCTCGACCGCTCCGAAATCCGGCCCACACTGGCGCAATTCACCTTCGCTCTAGCTGCGATCAGCCTGATCGGCCTGCCACCCAGCCTTGGCTTCATCGGGAAATGGTCGCTTCTGGAAGGTGCCATGGCTGCAGGTTATTGGCACTGGGTCGTTGTCACCATGATCGGCACTCTGATGTCCGTGGCGTATTTCAGCCGCGTCTTTGCAGGATTTCTGCGCTTTGACCGTATGCGCGGCGAGATCGCCGAACACAAAGGCTGGGCGCTCGCGGATATCGCGCCCCTGACACTGGCCATCTCTGCGATCTCTCTCGGGTTGATGGCAGCGCCAATCCTGAGCTTTATCGAACTTGGTTATCCGTTCGGAGCCAGACCATGACCGAGACACCGTTTCTTCCGCTGATCATCCTTCTGACCTCGCTCCTGGCTGCGCCAGTGCTGTTTGCACTGCCAGAAAGTGCCGCACGCCTGCGCACTTGCATCAATCTTGGCGTGGCCAGCCTCAAGGTCGCGCTGGTTGCCTGGTTGGGCTGGAAGGTTGGACAGGGCGTGATCTATGATCTGCGCTTTACCATGCTTCCAGGATTGGAGTTCAAACTTCAAGCCGATCCATTGGCTATCCTGTTCATTTCGCTCTCGGCCATCCTTTGGCTGATTACCACAGTCTATTCCGTGGGCTATCTGGAGCGCGGACCGCATCGGGCACGGTTCTTCGGATTCTTCAGCCTTTGTGTCGCCGCGACCGTGGGCATCGCTATGGCCGGCAACCTTTTCACCTTTCTGATATTCTACGAGCTTCTGACACTGGCAACATTCCCGCTCGTGATCCACAAAGGCAGCGCCGAGGCCTTGCGCGCGGGGCGCATTTATCTGACCTATACGCTCGCGGGGGGGTTGGTGCTGCTTCTGGGCACTTTAGGGCTTTGGGTGCTGGCGGGAACCACGGAATTCCGCCCCGGCGGCGTTCTGGAGGCTGTGGCGAACGAAAACCGTCTGGCTGCACAAATGCTCTTCGTGGTGCTGGTGGGTGCACTTGGCGTGAAGGCCGCGCTCTTTCCGTTCCATGCCTGGCTGCCGATTGCAATGGTGGCCCCTGCACCGGTCTCAGCGCTCCTTCACGCTGTGGCCGTCGTCAAGGCGGGTGCCTTTGGCATCATGCGCGTGGTCTATGAAGTGTTCGGGATCGAAACAGCACAAGCCTTGGGGATGACCGCGCCGCTTGCCGCGATGGCGGCGATTACCATCATCTTTGGCTCGCTCAAAGCCATTGCGCAAGACGACATCAAAAAACGGCTTGCCTATTCGACGGTTTCTCAGGTGAGCTACATCACGCTCGGTGTCGCGCTGGCCAGTCCAATCGCGGCGGTTGGGGCGCTTGCGCATCTGATTCATCAGGGCCTGATGAAAATCACCATGTTCATGGCCGCGGGCAATCTGGCCGAGGGGTTGGGCGTCAAGAGGGTCAGCGAGATGAACGGTGTCGGGCGTGACATGCCGGGGACTATGCTGGCGTTTTCAGCGGCTGCCCTTGCCATGATCGGATTGCCCCCGCTCGCGGGATTTGTAAGCAAATGGTATCTCGCGCAAGGCGGCCTTGACGCCGGAGCGAGCTGGGTCATCGCGCTTCTTCTGGGATCGAGCCTGCTGAATGCAATCTACTTCCTCCCGATGCTGCACCGCGCGTGGTTCCGCGACGGGCCTGAGCGCGCCGAGGGTTCCGCAGGGCGACACATCGGCTGGATGCTTGCCGCCCCACCGATAACTACCGCGCTGATGGTGCTGGTCGTGGGCGGATTTGCCAATGCTCCTTTCAGCCCGCTGGAATGGACACGCTTCGTCGTCGCAATAGAGTATCAGGAGTAACCGATGCCACTGGCAGTCTATCTCTTTGCGGTAAGTTGGCCGCTCGCCATGGCCTTTGCCCTGCTGTTTTCAGCGGCGCGCCCGATCCTGTGGCGTATGCTACCACTCGCCGCCTTGCCCGCGCTGATGCTGGGAATGTTGCAAACCACGCCCGATCTGGTGAGTGGCGCGTGGTTCGTGCTCGGGCTGAGCATGGGGCTGGACCAGGTCTCGCGGCTTTTCCTGATCTTCACCGCAACGCTTTGGATCGCCGCCAGCAGCGCTGCGCGGCACTGGATGCGCGACGATGCGCGTGCGACGGGCTTCGGGGTGCTTTTTCTGATGGCCATGAGCGGCAATCTCGGACTGATCCTTTCAAAAGATGCGATGGCGTTCTATGGGGCCTTCGCGTTGATGAGCTTCGCGTCCTACGGGCTGGTATTGCATACACGCGATCCGGGCGCGCAAAGCGCCGCTCGACTATACATCGGCTTTGTAGTGATCGGTGAGTTGATCCTTTTCTCGGGTCTGGTGTTGGCGGCCACGCAATCGGGCTCGATCCTGCTGGCGGATATGCGCGCGGCGGATCTGTCGGGCCTGACTGTCGCGCTGCTTCTTGTAGGGTTCGGGATCAAGCTAGGGGTCATGCCGCTGCATTTCTGGTTGCCACCTGCGCATGGGGCGGCACCCGTCCCCGCCAGTGCCGTCCTGTCAGGTGCAATGATCAAGGCGGGGCTTTTCGGTATCCTGTCAGCAGTGCCGCTGGGCGTCGTCGCCTATCCCGATCATGGCACGCTAGTCATGGCCGCAGGGATGGTCACGATCTTTGCGGCCTTGCTTCTGGGGGTGCAGGAAAGCAGCGCCAAGACCGTGCTGGGCTATTCCAGTGTAAGCCAGATGGGAATTATCGCACTGGGGCTGGGGGCCGCGCTGATGACACCAGAGGCATGGCCTGCCCTGCTGCCCGTTCTGGTATTCCTGGCTGCCCATCACGCGCTTTCCAAAGGCGCAATGTTCCTTGGCGTGGGGGCATGGGCGGCACAGACCGGACGGGTTGCGCGGCTGATCCTTGGGGCGGCATTGTTGGCACCTGCATTGGTCTTGGCGGGAATGCCATTTTCCTCGGGTGGCTTTGGGAAAGAGGCACTGAAATCCGCGCTCGTCCTCGGATCAGAGGTCTGGCTGCCCTGGCTGACGCTGGCGCTCACCCTGTCAGGTCTGGCTACCACATTTCTCATGGCGCGTGCCCTGGCAAACCTTTGGACGAACCCACCGAAAGCACCACGCACGAAGCCAGAAGCCCTTGCGCTTCCGTTCCTTTCCTTGGCCGGGGTCGCAATTGCCTTGCCAGTCATCTGGCCGGTACTTGATGACAGGATCGCCGCGCCGGTTCTCGCCGCGAAGCCGGGCGCGCTGTGGCCGCTGGCCGTCGGAGTTTTGATTGCGCTGACAGCGGCAGTAGCGGCCTATGCGCAAAAAATCGGCCTTCGCGCATTTTTCTCAGGGATTACTGCGCCCGGTCGCGCGTTATCAGATCAGTTGGGCAGGCAATGGGCTGCCAAGCGACGCGCCGCTCGACGCGTGGGAACTGCCGTTCCCCGCAGCCTGAGCAATCACGCGCATCGCTGGCGTCTTGGCCAGACCGCCATCGCAGGGCTGATCGTCGCCGTCATGATGATCGAGGCGACCGCCACCCTGCGGGCGACCCAGATCAAGACACCTGCAGTGCTGCTGAGCGCACCTTCGCAGGAGATGGAATTGGACAAGCCTGACCTCAGCACGGACAGGCAGATGGAGGATGCAGATGCGGCACGAGACACGTTTTCCGATCGATACGGGCCTTCCGGTCGCAGCCCGGACTGACGGCTTCACGCTGACCCGTTACAGGGTCAGCAATTTCCGCTCCGTCAATGATTCAGGCTGGCTCGCCCTCGACAAGGTGACAGCACTGATCGGGGTGAATGAATCCGGCAAAACCAACCTGCTTTTGCCACTTTGGAAACTTAATCCGGCAAGCGGGGGCGAGATTGAGCCGATTTCCGACTATCCCAAGGCGCTTTTTGCCACGATCCGTGCTGCACCAGAACAGTTTCAATTCATAACCGCCGAGTTTGATACAGGGAAGGACTCGCAACGTCTTGCAGAGATGGCGGGCATCCCTGAAGAACAGGTGCGCAAGGTCTCGGTCGCGCGGCTGTATGATGGCAGTTTCAAGATCGCGTTTCCGGATTTTGCGCGCGATGACACAGCCGCCATCAATCGCGCTCGGCACTCACTGAGCAAGGCTCAAGAAGAGCTTGGCCCGCTTCTTGATGACCTGCAACCCAAGGCGCTCTCGCTGGTAAAAGCGATCACCGACGATCTGCAGGGACTTGCCACCGTAACAGCCAATGATCTGCGGCTTGCGCGCAACTCGGTCGCGGCACTGATCCCGGAAGATCCGCCTGCCACCAGCACGGTGGTGCCAATACTTCGCGGGCTTCAAAAGACGCTCGGACAACAGATGGCCGCGATGATGGCACCTGACCCTGCCTCTCGCGACGATGTGCGCCGCGCCGTGATCGACAGATTGCCACGGTTTGTCTACTATTCGAATTACGGCAATCTCGACAGTGAGATTTACCTTCCACATGTTGTCGAGAACATGAACCGTCCCGATCTGGGAGCCAAGGAAGGCGCGAAAGCGCGCACGCTGCGCGTGCTGTTTGACTTCGTCGGTGTGCAGGCCAAAGAAATCCTGCAATTGGGCCGTGATTTCCGTGACATACGGGACGAAGCCGAAGCGCGGATGATCGAAGAACAAGGCAAGACCGGTCTGATGCGCAGCCTGATCATGCGCGCACGCGGCAAGGAACACCAACCCGACGCTGAACTGCTGGCCCAGATCGCAGAGGCGAAGCGCACGCGCTCGATCCTGTTGCAATCTGCGGGAACGAAGCTGACCGCGCGCTTTGCGGAATGGTGGAAGCAGGGGGATTACCGGTTCCGGTTCGAGGCTGATGGAAATCATTTCCGCATCTGGGTTTCGGACGCTCGCCGACCGCAGGAGGTGGAGCTGGAGCATCGCTCGACGGGACTGCAATGGTTCTTGAGCTTCTTTCTGGTATTCCTGCAGGAAGCGCGCGGCGCGCATGACAATTGCGTGCTTCTGCTTGATGAACCGGGACATTCCCTGCATCCTCTGGCGCAGCGCGATCTATCCGAGTTTTTCGACGGATTATCGGCTGACAACCAGATCCTCTACACGACCCATTCGCCGTTTCTGGTCGATGCAGATCGGCTGGCACGCGCGCGGAAAGTGTTTGTTGACCATGGTGGGTCTACCCGTGCCACGGGAGACCTGCTGCGCGCAGAGGGCACAGATACTCAACGCGGTGCTGGTTTCGCGGTCCGTGCTGCCCTGAATCTGGCCGTTGCCGAAGCTAGTTTGCGCTGCGCGCAGCCTGTACTTGTACAAGGTATCGTCGAACAAAGCTACCTGAGTATGATAAAGACTCTTTGCATTGCCTCCGGTGCGTTTCTTCCGAAGCGCGATCTGGTATTTGCTCCGGCAGGCAATGTCAGGATCATGCAGACCATGGCACAGATGCTGTCAGACGAAGAAAGCGGCATGCCTCCGGTTCTCATAGATGACAGCGCGCAGGGTCAGGCGCTTGCAGCGCATCTTCGCGGACAAGGCCGGGTCCTCAGCCTGCGCCATCTGACCGGGCTTGAAGGAGCAACGATTGAGGATCTGATGCACAAGGACACACTTGCCATCCAGCTTGATCGGGTCGAACGTCGCCCCGAGCGTCTCTTCGCCGATCAGCTGGACCCCCAGCGTCCTTTCGTTGAACAAGCTCTTGCTTGGGCGGCGCAGGAAGGCATCACGCTTGCTCCCGACTGGCGACTGAAGCTGATCGAGCGCCTGCAACGCCTGTATCTGTCGTCAACTGGCGCGCCTGTCCTGCCTGCCGAAACTCAGAAATGGGCGCAGACGCTCGAGGAGATGACTTCCGACGTAAAGGCTTTTTGAAGCCTAAGTTTTGCATCGAGCGCAGGCGGAGCTTCATGGCTCTACCGTTATGATCATGGTCGGAGCCGCACTCGGCCACGCCTGCCTACCTTTGCGGATCCGGTCCTGGGTTCGCAGCTTCCTATTCAGGCCATTCCTGAGGCGCGGTCTTCGTCGCATCTCAAGGGTCTAGCGCGGCGGTTAATACAAAGAAACAGACGTAATCCGCCTCCCCCTGCCCTACGGCGTCATGTCCGGTAATCCTGCATTATCGGACATTGAAAGATATCGTCCGCGACACGCCAGAAAACAGCGAGAAATCGACCTCAACGCCCCTGAAGACGGATCCCGGTGCTCAGCACGACGAGAGCGCGGAGGGCAACCGGGCGCGATTTTTCTGCCTGAGCATTTGCCTGGCTCTGGCGCGCTGGATCGCCTTGTTGATATCGCCCGCGATTATGCCCGCGCGGTGGCCTCGATCGAGCGCCGCCTGTCGGGTCTTGGTTGGGCTTATACGCAGCGCGGGGTGCGACTGGACCGCAAGCACCGCCATATCGCCACCGTGTTGGCCTGAATCCGGCGCAGAAAAGGCCCTTCTGCCCAAAGATATCCGCGCCATGGTCGCCACCCTGCCCCACGATCTGCGCGACCGGGCGATTTTGCTGATCGGCTTTGCCGGGGACCTGCGGCGATCAGAGATCGTCAACCTTGACCGGTACAAGGAGGACACGCTGGACACGGGCGGCTGGATCGATGCTCTGGAAGATGGCGCGCTGATCACCCTGCGCGGCAAGATGGGTTGGCGCGAGGTGGAAATCGGGCGCGGATCTTCTGATCAGACCTGCCCGCTGCGGAACGCGTGAAGCTCTATTCGGGCCACTCCTTCCTTGTGCGAGATGGATTCCTGCCTGCGGCCGTGCTTGATCGCCTGCCCGCCATCGTCGCGGTCATCAAGAGCGCTAATCCAGACATGACGCTTCAGGCGATCCACACTCGGCTGGAATCCATGCGCGTACAGACACCATGCGGGCGGACAAGCTGGCAGCCCTCGTCGGTGCAAATGCTGCTGGAGCTGGCGGAACGGCTGGATATGATTCAAGAGACTCAGATTCGTGCTCTGAAAGCAAAACCGCCTATGTGAATCGGATACATCTTGCGTTTAAGAGATGGCAGCGACACAATTTCTTGATGCGCGGGAGTCACGAAGCAATGTAAGTCATTGTAAACAATTAGTTTCATCCGACGCCTGCCCGCCTTTTGAGAAAATCCTTGCCAGTCAAACGCTTTCCTGACATTTTTGCGGAAGAACGCTAACCATCAGTTTCCGGTGGTTTTGCGTTCCTTCTCAAGATAGACCCGGAAGACGGGCGGCGGGACGAGCATGAACGAGCAGCGGATCAGAATGGATCAAAAGATCCAAACCATGGCAACACGTCTGAGCAAATCGCTTGACGTGAATATGCGCAAGTCGTTTTTACCTGATGAACGAAAGGCTCTAAGACGGTTCTCTTCCACGGAGGTTGCTCAGATCCTCGGGGTAAGCCAGGATTTTCTGCGGAAGATGTTCTTCGAGGACAAGCTCGATCTTGGCGATATCGAGACAGACGCCCGTGGCCGCAGGTTCTACACTGCAGAGCAGATCGACATAGCGCGCCACGAGATTGCCCGGTCGAGCACCAAGTTCCAGCATATCGTCCCTCGTCGCCAGGATGGGGAGCATATCCAGATCATCTCGATCGCCAACTTCAAAGGCGGCGCAGGAAAAACGACAACGGCGATCCATCTGGCCCAAAAGCTTGCCCTTGACGGCTATAGAGTGCTGGCAGTCGATCTCGACCCGCAAGCATCAATGACCACCATGTTCGGTTTCCGGCCGGAAATCGACTTCCCTGAGGCCGGAACGGTGTACGATGCCTTACGGTACGAGGACCCTGTCCCCTTCAGAGAAGTTGTGCGCAAAACGTATTTTCACAACCTCGATCTAGCTCCGGCGGGCTTGCTGCTCTCTGAATTCGAGACCGAAACCGCACACGCCCTTCGAAACAATATCAGGCCGCCATTCTATCAGCGGCTTGCCCTTTGCATTAATGAAGTCGAGACCGACTACGACATTGTCGTCATCGACTGCCCACCCCAACTCGGGTTTACCACACTGTCAGCTTTGGTGGCGTCGACATCCCTGATCGTAACCGTCATTCCAAGCATGCTTGACGTAGCCTCGATGGCCCAATTCCTGCAGCTCACCTCCAGCCTCATGGCAACAATTGCTGATGTGGGCGCATCGCCCGATTGGGACTTCATGAGGTTTCTGATAACTCGTTTCGAACCCAATGACGGCCCGCAAACACAGATGGCAGCATTCCTGCGGACCATGTTCACAGATGACGTTCTTACTCAGCCCTTCTTAAAATCTTCCGCAGTCTCTGATGCTGGGCTGACGCAACAGACACTGTTTGAGATCGCCAGATCGGATTTTCATCGCCAGACCTATGATCGGGCTATCGAGTCGATTAATGGGGTTGTGGCGGAGGTCGAGGGGCTTATCCAAACGGCATGGGGGCGTAAATAATGGCCCGCAAAGTCACATTCGACATTCCCGAGGACGAAGAGAAACAGGAGAGCTCTTCGATTTCTCCAACCCGGACTCAGTCACGAGCCCCTGCCCTTTCTGGAATGGCTCGTTCTCTTCAGGATGCGGCACAATCTTCAATACAAGAAATCAGTACTGATCTTATTGACGATTCCGAATTCAAGGATCGTCTGGCCCTGGATGACGACGACGACATAAGGGAACTGGCTGAGAGCATTGACAAGCAGGGACAGCTTATCCCGATACTTGTGAGTCCCGAAGGCGGACGATACCGGATCATCTATGGGCGCAGGCGATTAGCAGCGCTTCGACTGATCCGCAAGCCCGCGAAGGCTCTCGTCAAAGGCTTGGATGAGGATCAGGCGGTCCTTGCGCAAGGCCAGGAGAACAGCTTCCGAAAAGACCTCAGCTGGATCGAGAAAGCCCTGTTTGCACGATCGCTCATCGAGTCGGGCAAGGATGAGGGGCTGGTCTGCGACGCCCTCAATATAGATCAGAAGGCCAGGAAAGCCGGGGACAAGCTGACGGGACTTGCTCGTATGAAACAGGTCACGTCCTGCATTCCGACTGAAGTCATTCAAAAAATCGGGGCAGCCCCCGGGGTTGGACGAGATCGTTGGTATGCTGCGGCAAAGACTTACGAGAGCCTTGGATTTTCTGGTGATGAAGGGTTTCCGGCCGGAAACCGAAGATTCCTTGACGCTCTCATAGAATCCAGAGATTCAGGCAAGACCTCCGATGAGCGCTTTGCAGTCTTCGAAAGAATTCTGAAACAGCAGAAGCCCCCTGCCCCTTCAGCAATCCAGACAAGACTCGGGATGGTTAAGGTCACCAAGAGAAACGTGATCATAACCGTCAAGAACGGAGGTGATGGGCTTCATAAGTGGATCGCTGAGAACCCAGAGGCAGCTCTCGTCGCATTGGCAGACGCGAAGGCCGCAGGTGAAGGACAGATCAATACCCCAGAGAAGCTGGAAGCCCTGCGTAAACCAGTCTCCGGCAACGATCAGGATTTTGTTGGTCCTGACAACGGCGATAACGACAACTGAGCAGAAAGGAGGACAGGCCAGAAAAGGAAAGACCCCCCGAAAGCAGTGCTTCCGAAGGGCCTC